>JABMQS010000094.1 GCA_013202525.1 Candidatus Omnitrophota bacterium | reverse complement strand
GTATATAGGCCTTGCGGGATAATCGGAGCAGGACCTTTTCATTCTGAGCGGGCATGGTTCACCCGTGCATACACTCGGTGAGAGCGAAGAATGAAACGGAGAAAAATTTCCTCGCTGGGGAAATTTTGCGTTCCTGCGCAGATTGCCCGCAAGGCCTAATCTTACTGTGGATGGGCCCACGAACAAATACCCCACACCTTTTAAGTTTATAAAGCGATCCTGTGAAAATTAGCGCTTGCATAATATCGATAACCACATATAATATTAAGAAACAACAATCACGGAGGTCATATGTTTAACCTGTTTTTCTTAGCACCCATCAGTTCGGTCCTGGCGCTTTTATTTTCGGGATTCCTCACATTTAAGATAATGCAAAAAGACGAAGGCACCGAGAAGATGCGCGAGATCGCCCAGGCCGTCAAGGAAGGCGCGGCTGCTTATATCAAGAGGCAGTATTCGATAGTGGGCATATTCTTCATAGTCGTATTCCTTTTACTGCTTTATCTTGTGCATCGCGGCTACCTTGTGATATTCGTTCCTTTTGCATTTTTGACAGGCGGGTTCTTCTCAGGCCTATCAGGATATATAGGAATGCAAGTTGCCACAAACGCTTCTTCCCGCACCGCAAATGCAGCGCGGACAAGCTTAAACGGGGGACTTCAGATCGCCTTCTCATCCGGCGCTGTAATGGGGCTTACTGTTGTGGGCCTCGGGCTCCTTGACCTAAGCGTCTGGTTTATGATATTGGATTGGTATTATTCGACGCACCCCATACCTGCGGGATATGATAAGATACTCGCCATAACCAGCACCATGCTTACCTTTGAACTCGGGGCGAGTTCCCAGGCGCTCTTTGCAAGAGTGGGCGGCGGCATATTTACAAAGGCAGCTGATATAGGCGCAGACCTTGTCGGCAAGGTGGAGGAGAATATACCTGAAGATGACCCGCGCAACCCGGCTGTCATTGCCGACAATGTAGGCGACAATGTCGGAGACGTGGCAGGCATGGGCGCAGACCTTTATGAGTCTTATGTGGGTTCAATGGTAGCAACGGCAGCGCTGGGCGCTGCGGCAGGGCTTGGTATGAACGGCGTGACGGTGCCTATGATCATGGCAGGTGTGGGCGTGATCGCCTCTATCATCGGGACATTCTTTGTAAAGAGCAAAGAGGACGCTGATCAGGGCACGCTTCTGGCTGCATTGCGAAGGGGTATATTTATCTCAGCAGCCATTGTTGCGGTGGCATCCTTCTTTTTGATAAAACATTCACTCGGCATGGAGCGCATAGGTGTCTATTATTCCGTGATCTCAGGCCTTATATGCGGTATTATAATAGGCCTCTCAACAGAATATTTTACCTCTGCCAGGTATTCTCCGACCAGGCGTGTGGCAGAAGCGGCCAAGACAGGCCCTGCGACAGTTATAATAAGCGGGCTTTCAGTAGGCATGCTCTCAACAGCTATACCGGTAGGAGCTGTATGCGTGGCCATACTGGCGGCATTCTATCTCTCAGGCGGGGCAGCTAATTTTAATGCCGGCCTATATGGTGTAGGTATATCGGCAGTAGGCATGCTTTCGACATTGGGCATAACACTGGCCACTGACGCCTATGGCCCTGTTGCTGATAATGCCGGCGGAAATGCCGAGATGGCAGGACTGGGCCCTGAGGTACGGAAGAGGACCGATGCCCTCGACTCATTAGGAAACACCACCGCTGCTACAGGAAAGGGTTTTGCCATAGGCTCTGCTGCACTTACTGCCCTGGCTCTGATAGTGGCATACAAGGATCATATGCATCTTATAGGAAAGGAGCTCGACCTCTCGCTCCTTAATCCGCGTCTTCTTATAGGCCTGTTCATTGGCGGCATGCTGCCATTTCTGTTCTGCTCTATGACCCTTAAGGCCGTAGGCCGGGCAGCAGGGGAGATCGTTGTCGAGGTGCGCCGCCAGTTTAAGGAGATAAAGGGCCTTCTTCAGGGGAAAGCCAAGGCAGACTATGCAAAGTGTGTTACCATAGCCACTGTAGCTGCGCAAAGAGAGATGATACTTCCTTCACTGCTTGCGCTTTTGGCGCCTATAGTTGTGGGCCTTTTGCTCGGCCTTGAGTCTCAGGTAGGGCTTCTTACAGGTGCGTTGATCTCAGGCTTTGTCCTTGCGGTCATGATGGCAAATACAGGCGGTGTATGGGACAATGCAAAGAAGTATATAGAGGAAGGTGCCTTAGGAGGAAAGGGTTCTTTTGCACACAAGGCAAGTGTTGTGGGAGATACGGTCGGCGACCCGTTCAAGGATACCTCCGGCCCATCCCTTAATATATTGATAAAGCTTATGTCTATGGTCTCCGTTGTCTTCGCATCCTTTATTGTCGCCAACACCTTAGTAAAGTAAACAAGTGTTACCCCAAACAGAAGTCAGGATCGGGACAAGAATGTCCCGGCTATCCGATACGGGATAGGCGGGGTTTTCTAACCCCGCATGCGAACCCACTTCCCCTTAAAAGTTCTTGACAGAACTTTTTTTATTTTGTATAATAATACTACCTTTTAAAAATCATAATAAATAATTTATCCCCCTGGCAAAAATGTATGGGGGTTTGTCTTCAACAGGAGCTGATATGCTTAGAAAATCACTATCTATCCTACTTATAATATCCTTCGCAATAACATTTCAACCATATGCAGCTCTATGCACCAGCCAGGATTCCCTAAGGCCCATGTCTGCGGCAGTTTCAGAGAATTCGCCGTCAGGGAAAACAGCCGCGGCAGGACTACCGTATTCTCAATCAGATTGGAGACCCATTGCTCAATACCTGAAGAGGAAGCAGCCGTGGAAGGACAGGCATATAGTTACAATCGGTATACCCAAAGAGATAAAGACCATGGAGTATAGGGTAGCTGCAAGCCCTAAGGCTGTTCAGGATGCACTGGATGAGGCTGACAGGCTCAGTAAGAAAGTCAGGTTTCGCATTCAAAAAGGAGCCGGCGTTGAGAGTAGGTACAAGGATGAAGATTATCCGACAGATTCCAGGGTTGAGTTCTTTGATGAAGCTGAAGATGTATGGTATGGTTCTGATATTATCTGGAAGGTAAAAGAGCCTCAGCCAGAAGAATACGATCTTATCCAGTCCGGACTGATCATATTTACATATTTTCACTTTGCTGCAAACAAGGAACTTACCCAGGCCATGCTCTATAAAAATGCTACATGTATTGCCTATGAGACCGTTAAAAAGGGTGATGACCTTCCGATGCTAAGGCCCATGAGTGAGGTCGCAGGCAAGATAGGCGCACATGCTATGTATCTTATGATTACACGCAGGCAGGTCCCTGTTGATGCTCTTGAGAGATTGATAAGAGAAGGCTATGACAAAGTTCCTGAGGGCATAAGCCGCGGATCCGGCGAATTACATGATATGGGTATTTTTATTGCAGGAGGCGGCACGGTCGGGGTCAATGGCGCCGAGATGCTTCTTAAGATGGGTGCTACAGTATATATATCTGATGTGAATCCAGAAAGGCGCGCTGCACTTGAGAGACGGTTTAAACCGGAGTTTGGTGACAGGGTTGTCATTGTAGACGGAGATGACCATGATCGTGTTGTAGAGATAATCAAGGACTGCTATGGCTACTACGGAGCTGTATGCGTACCTGGGGCTGAAGCGCCAAAGGTATTACGCGTAAAAGATCTTGAGGCAATACAGGCCCACAGGATTAAAGTGGGGCTTCCTCCTCTTGAAATGGTCCTGGTCGATATAGATCAGAATGGCTCTATCGTATTTAAGGATGATAAAGGAAAGATCATTGGAAAGATCCCGACCACAACCCACCAAGATCCTATTCGTACGGATTTCTTCGGAAACCTGCTATATCTCGTTCCAAACATGCCATCCTTAGGCAGGCAGCGTTCAACCGATATGCTCAGTGCAGCCACGTCGCCATATCTTATGTCTTTGATGCAGGGTCTGCCTGAGGCATTTGAGGCAAGGCCCGAGTTTTTAGGAGGCTTGAGCATTATTGACAGCAACCTCCTTGACCCACAAGTACAAGAGAAACATTCTAGTATCCCGCTGGCCACACTATCAGGGATTGCAGCAAGCAGCACCGGCAGGCTGACACAGGATGAGGCAACAGAGCAGCTGAATACCCTCCCTATCACTGGCTCTATAGAAACCTTGCAGGCCTATTATGATGAAGTTAGGGAGCGTGACGGTATTAGCTATAAAGATGTATTACAGGAGCTCTCTGCAGATCTAAAATCCATGGCAGAGATTTTGACGCGGGTCAGGCCTGTAGATGAGTTGAACCAGCTTATAGAACCAGGCATAGTAAATGAAGAGGATCTGGATATACTTCGTGGCATCAGTGAGTTTATTTTACAGTTTGGGCCTTTTGAAGATCAGCAATCCCGTGATAGCAGCGAGCTTCTTATTGAGATTAAGCAAGTCTTTGCTGATAATACTGATATCTCAAGGGACCTTATGCGTTACTTCAAGGAAAAATTTAATTCAGAACAGGATAACGCAGAAAAGAGGGGTGCTGAAGCTGGCATGATAAGAGTTGAAGAACACCTGCAAAGGCACATAAGAAGCAAAGATGGTTTTACTGAGGAGGTCTTAGAATTCGCCCTCATTACGATGATGGCTACCACAAAGACCGATTTCTGCTTGAAGGGTAGAACAGAGCTATTCTTTAGGATAGATCCAAATGCTATAAAAGGCAAGGATCTCAACGCAACGACTAAATATACGCCCCCCCATACGATTATATGGGTTCATATACCTTATGGTGGTTTTGGTGCGCATTCGCGATACGCGAATATTGCAAGGGGAGGCCTGAGGGACTTAGGCACTTCTCTTGAAAAGCTCACAGGCGTGTTGAACGAGGCCATTGCCCTATCCCTGACCCAGAATTATAAACACTCAGGCATACCGGAGGGCGGCTCAAAAGGCGCATACTGGCGAAAGGCAGGCTTAAATGAGGTTGCAATCGCCATTGCCTATATAGACGGGTTAATAAACTGCATGATAGATGACGATTCCATAGTAGAGAGTTCAGAGACAGAGGGTCGCAGGGATCCCTTAGAGCTTGGCCCGGATGTAGGCACAGCAGATATCGCTACATTGGCTACTGTAAGAGCATGGCAGAAGGGCCTGCCTGAGTGGCGTCTTCTTATGTCAGGAAAGCTTGCTATGCTTGGCGGTGTCTCGCATATGGATAATGATCTGCTCGATCCTCCGGAATCTGGAAACAGGGTGACATCTCAAGGTGTGTGGGTACATGCTGAGGAGCGTATAAGATTCTTAGAGGAAACGAGTAAGCTCTCCGCAGATGATGGGTCATTACACTTTTCTATAACAGGAAATATGACAGGAGATGTTGCAAGCGGCCTTGCTGAGATAGCAATACGCAAATTTGGTCAGAGGGCACACATACACTGCATGAACGGTTCAAGGGTGGTAGCCTTTGATCCTCAGGGTTTTAATAATGATGTATTATTGCGGCTATATGCGGATAAGGCATCCATGGTAGAGTATCCAGCTTCAGAGCTTAATGAAGGCGGCTTTGTTATTGCAGTCAAAAAGGGTAACAGCGCTGACGCCTATGTCGAATTGGGCCCTGAGACATTGAAACATATGAATACAAGGGTATTTGATACAGCACTAATTGCTGCTTCTGGTCTCGAGGATAAATACAGAGAGATGGCTGGCATTGAAAAAGGCTTGCCACTTGTAGTGGTTCTCCAGCGCGAGGTTGGAACATCAGAGGCATGTAGGGTAAGGGTCCACACTGCCTACCTTAACGCAGTGCTGCACTTCCTTGTCCGTTCCGATATGCTTCTTACCGGCAGTACTGGTAAGTACCTGATCAATGATGAGAATTGGATCTTCTTCTTTGATAAAGATGAAATCCCTATAGCACCCGCTATTGTCCACGGCGCCAATGTTTTTATCACCGACACAGCAAATGATATGCTTGAAGATAGAGGTGTTATTATCGACCCTGATGAAAAGGCTAATTCAACAGGTGTAAATATATCTTCACAGGTGGAGATGCATTTTAATATGATGTATACCCTGGAAGATGCTGAAAGAATGCCCGGCCTGCTAAAGGATTATTTTTCACAGGTATTGCGCAGGTGCCTCTTTGAGGAGAGGGCTGAGTTCTGGGCGTTGAGGCTTGAGTCTGTGTCAGATCCAGATGCCCGCATTGTTACAGGCCTCTCACGCAATATATCAAGAAAGATCACAGGCTTAGCAAGGAAGATAGAGGCATCTTCGCTCGTAGGGTATCGTCAGGAGGATTTTCATCCAGAGGTCCTGAGAACACTTGAAGAGTATTTTCCCGATGTCTCAGGCATTGATGAGCGATTTCCATCAACGCTTGGCAGGGTATTTCAGTCTATGGATATAAACCGTGTACGCACCATAGCCGCAAAGGCCGTTGCAGCAGAGGTAGTCATGAGGCTCGGTGCAGATACTATCAGAGACCTTGCAAGGGAGACAGGTATAAGCGAGGCACGCCTCATAGAGACCTACCTTGAGGCTGATTATCAGACCAGGCTTTTGGATGACTATATAGATATCATATATAATGATGCAGGCCTCGCTCCAAGCGAACAGGTCAAGGCACTTCAGGCCAACCGCCGGCTTCTGATCGGCGCGATGAAACAATTGTTATATTTAGAGGATGGTTTTTCCCCTCTTGCCCCGCACCAGCTTCTTTCAGACCGAGCAACATACCAGCGAGCAGTATCCCTCAACATCGCCTCCTCCGCCTAATGGGACCGTTTCACTTCTCTCGGGGCCCTTGTGGCACAAGGGGTTATGACTTTACCATTGCAAAAATGTGACCGGGCCCTCTATTCAAGCATGTGTTCCCCTTGCCTTCAGGATCAATCTGTGCTATCCTAATAAAATCATGAATAAACAAGTCATATTAGCTATGAGCGGCGGTGTGGACTCATCGGTCGCTGCCCACCTTCTTAAAGAGAAGGGCTATTCTGTAATAGGCATTACCTTTAAGCTATGGCCAAAGGGCTTCTGCGGCATGCATGGCGCAAAGAGCTGCTGCTCTGTTGAGTCCATAGATGATGCTCGTTCGGTCTGCGCAAAACTGGATATACCCCATTATGTCATAAACTGCGCCAAGCTCTTTAAGAAAGAGGTCATAGACTATTTTCTTAAAACCTACGAGAAGGGCCAGACTCCAAACCCATGCATTGTCTGCAATGAGAAGATAAAGTTTCCCCTGCTCTTAAAGAAGGCAAAGGAGATCGGGGCTGACTATATAGCCACAGGCCACTATGCTCGCTGCCTTTTTGATAAGAAGAGCAGCCGTTTTTTGGTCAAGGAAGGCAAGGACAAGAACAAGGACCAGTCCTATGTACTCTTTAGCCTCACCCAGAGGGCCCTTATGCGTCTTTTACTTCCGGTAGGCGATTTTAAGAAAGAAAAGATCAGATCCATTGCAAAGAAACTGGGCTTAAGAGTTTATGATAAGAAGGACTCTCAGGAGATCTGTTTTATCCTTGATAATAATCTGGAAAGGTTTTTAAAGGAGAAGCTGGGCAAGAGAATCAAACCCGGCCTTATAACAGATAAGCGCGGAAAGATACTGGGTACCCACCCGGGGACGTGCTTTTTTACAATAGGGCAGAGAAAAGGCCTGCGCATACCCTATGGCAAACCTCTATACGTGACAGACATAAGGTACAGGGCAGGCCATATTATAGCAGGGGAGTACAGAGATACTCTGAAGAAGAACTTTATTGTAAAGGACCTAAGCTGGATGGCCGGTACAGAGCTGAGCAAACCCATCGAGGCACAGGTCAAGATAAGATATCAACACCCCAAGTCCAAGGCATTTATCACACCCCTTACCCGCAATAGCTGTGTAGTTGATTTCCTAAAGCCCCAGAGCGCCCCCACTCCCGGCCAGGCCGCCGTCTTTTACAAAAAAGACACAGTCCTCGGCGGCGGCTGGATCAAATCTTAATTCATTTTGGAGACGTCTACCAACCCAAGCACGAACCTGTCCCGTTTCCAAGCACGAACCTGTCTTGTCCTCCCTGTCATTATCAGCAACAAAAGCGTCTGATTTTATAAGACAGGTTCCCGAACAGATTCTGGACAGGTTCCCGAACAAACTGGTAAACGTCTCCATTTTCATAGTGTCTTATATCTTTTTGGCTTGACATAAAAATGGTTAAATGGTAAAATATTTCATAATTTGAAATATTTGATTAATGAAGCAATTTAGACAGGAGCATTAGCATGGCACAAGAGAAAAGATCGCCTAATTTCGAAGCAGAGCTTATGAGGATAATACCAGTGATACACAGGGAGATCATGAAGCGCCACGAGCTCATCTCATCAGAGAAGAGCCTGGCGATATCGCATATAGTGATACTCGATCTTTTGCGAGATAAGAAAATCCTGCATATGGGTGAGCTCGCCAGGACGCTGAATATGAGCATGAGCGCTGCGACCGCTATAATCGATAAGATGGTAGAGCTGGCCCTGGTTGAAAGGGCGCGCTCACAGGAGGATCGCCGTATAGTAAATGTCTCCGCGACAAAGAAAGGCGAAGGGGTCTTGCAGGCTATTAGCAGGAGCAGGCTTGAGATAATATCCCAGATGTTTTCTGTATTCACAAGCCAGGAGAAGCAGACATATCTTAAGCTGATAAAGAAGGTCCACCGAGGCCTGAAGGAGAATAAATGAGGCCTTTGCGCGCGCTTATAGTTTCTTTTCTTATGCTATGCCTTTTTACTTCTCCGGGTACAGGATATGCGCAGGAAGATCCGCTACCTGCACCAGCGCCCCGGCCCGTTTCTTTAAATGAATGCGTAGTCTATGGCATAGGCAATGCCTTTGATGTGCAGCTGGCAAAGCTGGATTTGTATATAGCCCAAACCGATCTCATGTATGAGGAAGCTGTATATGATACCCTTCTGTACGGAGACATGAATTATTCAGAAGACAGGAGGAACCGCCTCTCGGTCTTTGCCGGAAATGATGATCAGGATAATGAATATTCAGCAGGCTTAAACAAGACGCTTTATACCGGCACAGAGGTTACCGCAGAGTTCAGCGATAACAGGCTCTGGGATGATACGGCATATGTCACGCAGAACCCCTCTCACACCACCGAGCTTCTTCTTAAGGCCGAGCAGCCTGTTGGCGTCAATGCCTTTGGTATAAATGACAGGCGAAAGATATCCCTGACAAAACTTGCCATAAATAATGCCGGGCTTAATGAACAGGACAAGATAGAGGCCTATATAGCCAGGGTTGAGAAGGCTTATTGGGGCATGGTCTTTGAGAGAAGGTCCTTTAATATCTATGCGGATATGCTCCAGAAGGCAAAGAGGCTCCATGAGGTAAACCTTAAAAATTTTAATTTGGGAATAATAGAAAAAGTAGACCTGGTCGCTTCAGAGTCCAATGTGGCATTGAGGCAGACCGATGTCCTGCTTGTGGTTAATGCTTATGCGCGCGCCAAAGAAAACCTGAAACTTCTTATGAATTTGGAGGATGATGTAGATATCATGCCGACCAAAGACTTGAAATACGTCTGCATCCAGAAGGAGCTGCCGGATTGCATGAAAGAGGCATTTGAGCAGAGGAGGGATTACAAGATTGCAAAGACGGACCTGAAGATAAAAGGCCTCGACCTGAAGATAGAGTCAAATAAGAGATGGCCTGAGATAGACCTTACGGCAAGCATGGCGATGAACGGTATAGAGAAGAACTTCGGCAAGGCATTCGATGACCTTACCGCAGAGTACAGGCCTTACTACTATGCGGGCCTGGAGGTCTCTGTGCCCATAGAAAACAGGCAGGCACGCGCAAATTACGATAAGGCAAAGTACAGGAAAGAAAAAGCCCTGGTCAATATCAAGGATATTGAAAGAACCATAATCACAGAGGTTGTAAATGCCTATCGCGACGTTGTAAGCTATGAGGCAAGTATCGTGTACTTAAAGAGGGCTGTAACTTTACAGTCTGAAAAATTAAAAGAAGAGGAGAAGCGTTTTTCCTACGGTCGCTCCACCACCAAGCATATCATAGACTATCAGCAAGATCTTTCGCGCGCAGAGCTTGAAGAAGCCATCTTTCTGCTGAAGCATGAAAAATCCAAGATCGACTTAAACAGGTATATGAATGCCATCCTTCCTAAATATGAGGAGCTGTTATGAGTCTACCGCGTTTTAGCGTAAACCAGTCTCTTTTTATAAACCTCGTCTCGGTCATATTAATCATTATCGGACTCATTGTTGTGCTCGGCATGAACAGGGAGGTATTTCCCAATGTAAGCTTTGATGTGGTAAGCATAACGACCGCATATCCAGGCGCGACCCCGCTCGACGTCGAAAAACTGATCACCGTGCCCATAGAGAAGGAGATCAAGGAAGTAGACGGCACAAAGAAGATAGAATCATCGTCTTCGGCAGGGATATCTTTAGTGCAGGTCTATCTGGATCCGGATGAGCCGGACAAGGATAAGGTCGTAAGGAATATCCAGAGTGCGGTAGACAGGGTAAAGGATCTGCCCAGGGATATAGCAGAGGATCCCATAGTAAAAGAGGTCTCGAGCAAGCTCTACCCGATCATAGAGGTATCCTTATCAGGTGAGATGAGCGAGAAGAAACTACAGCACTATACCGATGCGCTCGAGGACGAGCTGGAAGATATAAAGGGTGTTGCAAGGTTGAGCAAATCCGGCTACCGCGACAGGGAGATACAGGTCCGCGTAGATCCTAAGAAGATGCTCGAGTACTATGTGTCCTTTGATGAGATAGAGAATGCCCTCGCCTCCCGTAATATAAGCATACCCGCAGGCGAGTTTAACACAGAGACTACGGAATACAGCATAAGGACTACAGGTGAGTTTTCCACGCCCGAAGAGGTAGAGAGTATAATAATCAGGGCAAATGATTCAGGTAACTGGCTGCGCATAAAGGATATTGCAGAGGTGCGCGACTCTTTCAAGAAAGAGGATATCATATATAAGACATATGGCACCCGCTCGATCAATCTCCTGGTCATGAAGAAGGAGTCCGGCGATGCCTTGAGTATAGTCAAAGAGGTCAAGAAGGTATGCGGCAGGTTCCTGGAGAACTGCAAGGATAGCCTTGAGATCTCATATGTAAATGATTATTCGTTTTTTGCGAAAAGGCGCCTCAACGTCTTAAGGAATAACGGCTGGGCCAGCCTTGTCATCGTTATCTGCGTTATGCTGCTTTTCCTTCAGTGGCGCGTTGCGGTAGTCACGATCCTTGGCATACCCATAGCGTTCTTTGCCACCTTTATAGTGATGTCTATGATGGGTATTACCGTAAATGTCATAAGTATGTTCGGACTTATAATAGTCCTTGGCATGCTCGTTGACGACGGGATCATAGTCGCTGAAAACTCATACCGGTATATGGAGGAGGGCCTGCCTCCGAGGCAGGCGGTTATTAAAGGAACAGAAGAGGTCATGGGGGCAGTTACAACAGCCATCTTTACCACAGTGGCCGCCTTCTCGCCACTTTTGTTTATGAGCGGGATCATAGGGAAGTTTATAAGGAATATACCAACGGTCGTTATCATAGCGCTTCTGGCCTCGCTTGTAGAAGCGCTTATCATATTGCCCAGCCACCTGGCAGATTTTGTAAAGGTGAAGATCGGTGCCGATGGCAAGCCGATAGGGCTTTCAAGGGATATGCCCTGGTTTAAGGCACTGGTGAGATTCTATACAAAGGTAGTGACCGTTGCTGTAAGGAGGAAGTATGCGGTCGTTCTGGGATTTACGGCCGTGCTTATACTCTGCGTTGTCTGCTCCGCTACCATTATAAAGTTCATACTCTTTCCCAGGGCAGGCGTCAACTACTTTTTTATAAGGGCAGAGGCTCCTATCGGCACGCCGCTTAACAAGACCAACGAACTCATAGCGCCTGTCGAGGAGATAGTTTCTCAGATACCTGCGGAGGAGATGGAGGCCTTTGTGACATCTGTGGGTAACATAGCCGAGGATCGCCATGACCCGTTCGCAGGTATGGCAAGCCATCTTGTCCAGATAGCAGTCTATCTTGTGCCCGAGCAGGACAGAGACAGAAGCGTTGAGGAGATTGTGGCCGAGGTTCGCGAGAAGACAAAAGGGATCAAAGGTTTTACAGACTTCAGGTTTGACGAGCCTGAGTCAGGCCCTCCTGTCGGCAAGGCCGTCGAGGCAAAGATCAGGGGCGAGGATTTTGATACCCTTGATAAAGTAGCCTTTGAGTATATGGATTATCTAAAGAGCATAGACGGAGCCACGGATGTGACATGGGACCATAAGCCCGGTAAGGAAGAGATTCGCATCAAGATAGATAACGATAAAGCGACCTTAGCCGGCCTTACGGTAGCGCAGATCGCAAAGACCGTCAGGGCGGTCTTTGAGGGGACCGTTGCCACGAAGATAAAACCTGTAAAGGCAGAAGAAGAGACCGATGTTACCATAATGTTCCCCGAAGAGGTGTCGGGTGACTTGGCGGTGTTTGATAAAATCGTTGTAAGGAACAGAGTCGGCAATCTCATCCCGCTTAAGAAGATTGCCAGCATAGAGAAGGTTCCGGGGACCACGACTATTCATCACTTTGACGGAAAGCGTGTAGTTACTGCATCATGTAATGTCGATACCGGCAAGGTGACCTCTCTGAAAATAAACCAGATGCTTGCAAAGAAGTTCAAGGATATATCTCAGAGATATCTGGGCTATTCTGTAAAATACGGCGGTGAGCAGGAAGAGACGCTGGAGTCGATGATCAGCCTTTTTAAGGCCTTCTTATACGCCATCCTGATCATATACCTTATGCTGGCCTCGTTCTTTAGGTCCCTTATACAGCCCATTATTGTGCTTCTGGCTATCCCATTTGGCCTTATCGGAGTTGTGGCTGCCTTTCTGCTGCATGGCGTGCCTTTTTCGTTTATGGCTATCCTGGGCATAGTCGGCTTAGGCGGTATAGTGGTCAACGATTCTATAGTCCTGGTGGATTTTGTAAATAAATTGCGCCGGGAGGGCATGGATAGGCGTGATTCATTAATAAAGGCAGGCCAGATGAGGATACGCCCCGTACTCTTGACCACGATCACTACATGCGGAGGTCTTTCTACAGTAGCCTATGGCATAGGCGGCAAGGATCCTTTCCTTGTCCCAATGGCGCTTTCGATATCATGGGGCATAGTATTCGCCACGGTCCTCACACTGATAATGATACCATGTATATATTCGATACTGGACGATCTGGCGCTCAAGATAACCCATCATACCAGCATGATCCGTGTCGTAAAGGTTCAGAACAATAATAATAGCGCTCATTAAACACTTCTTGAATTGGGCTGCTTGTTTTGGTATACTAAAAGCCGGATTTTTCAAAAATCATGGCGGCGTACCGCAGAGTCCGCTTAGCGGACTACGGCACTGCCGAATCTTTTTAAAATCATGGCGGCGTAGCTCAGGTGGTTAGAGCGCACGGCTCATACCCGTGTTGTCGTTGGTTCGACTCCAACCGCCGCTACCATCCTTCGCCTCGAAGTGAAAGAAGTTCATGGAAGGAGGCTACGGATGGCAAGCCAAACTTTGTGAAGGACCTATCGTAGAACCTCAGGCACATAATGAAAAGAGAAGGCAGGGATAAGAGAAAGTATATCAGGCTGGGTACGGTCTTCCCTGTGGATTTTCAGCTTGTCGATAGGGACAAGAGAGCCACCTCCGACGTGTTAAAGGGTTTTACCAGGGATGTTAGCAGGGGCGGCATGTGTGTCGAGTCGAGACTGCGTAAGGGGCAAAAGGCATTGAACTTTGCCCTGGGTAAAAGCAGGCTCAAGCTCATAATAAACATACCCGCGGGTCTCATCGTCACAAACTCCTTTGCCACAGTCAGGTGGTCTGAGAAGGTCACAGAGGATGCGCTGGACACATATCGCTTTGGGGTTGAATATGATGAGATCGACTCCGATAACCAGGATATGATCTACCGGCATGTATTGTGGCTCTACAAGAAGCCCAGAGTGGTAACCCTGTTTTTGGTTATTCTAGTGGCTATGATCACACTGCTCATGTACCTGGGAATAAGACCCAGCTGATCCGCAAAAGGCCCATGGTAAGAGTTTTTCCTTTTCCTCTGAGGCCTTTATTTTTTGCCTATACCATGATGAAAAAAATATACGATACCATAGAGAGATATTCGATGCTAAAGAAGAACGCAAGGGTCCTGCTCTGTGTCTCCGGAGGCCCTGACTCTGTAGCGATGCTTTCGCTATTCGATGCGTTGAAGAAGGATCTTTCACTCGAGCTATTTATCGCTCACCTGAACCATAAATTGAGGGGCAGGGATTCTGATAAAGACCAGGCCTATGTAGAGAATCTGGCAAGAAGGTATAAGCTCCCGCTCATTGCAGCGCAGGAGGATGTCAAAAGATCCGCACGTGCAAAAAGACTCTCCTTAGAGGATGCTGCAAGGCGCGCGCGGTATGATTTTTTTCTCAAGTCTGCCAAAGAGCTGGATATCGATTCAATAGCAACCGCACATACAAGAGACGATCAGGCCGAGACCGTACTCATGCGCCTTCTGCGTGGCAGCGGGCTTCGGGGCCTGAAAGGGATCTCACCCAAGAGGCATATGGACGGATTCCTTATAGTGCGTCCGCTTATCGATATTTCGCGCAAAGAGATAGAATCTTATCTTAGGGAGAAGGGGATCAGGCCCAGGATTGATGCCACAAATCTGAAGACAGATTTTTTCAGGAACAAGGTGAGGCTAAGGCTTCTGCCGCTGCTGGAAAGAGGCTATAGCCCGAAGATAAAAGAGCTGCTCGCAAGCCTTGCGGAGCTGCTCGATAAAGATTATGAATATATCAGCGTAAGCCAGAAGTCGATTTTTAAAAGGCTGGCAAGGCTTGGCAGAAAAGGCTGCGTCAGTTTTTCCTTGTCTGTATTCAAAAGGCAGGGTATCTCTGTTCAGAGGGCACTGGCAAGGGAGTCGATAAGATCGCTTAGCGGGACACTTGATAGTATCGAGTACAGGCATTGGCAGGAGGTGGAGTCTCTGGTAAATAAGAGGCCGGCGGGGTCCGTCGTCCACCTACCCGGGAATATAGAGGCCAAAAAGACGAAGACCGTCCTTGCATTTGCAAAAGTCAAAGAACATAGACGCAAAGAACAGACACACGGGCCTTCCTTGCTGAATATCCCCGGTACCACAGACTTTGGCAAAAAGATACTGAAGGCCAGGGTCTTAAGCAGATGCAGCTGTGTAAGCCGGCACCCGAAGACTGTGGAGTATTTTGATATGGACAGGCTCAATCTTCCGCTCTCTATGCGCCTGCGCCGCTCAGGAGACATGATGGTGCCGCTTGGCATGAAGGGGACAAAAAAGGTAAGAGACATATTTATAGATGAGAAAATACCGCTTAGCAGACGCGCCAGCATCCTTGTAGTCGTGTCGGCCTGCGGCAACATACTCTGGTTGTGCGGCATAAAGATGTCAGATAGGTTTAAGATTAACGCCAGGACAAAAAAGATATTGAGACTTGAGTTGTTGCATAAATAAATATAATTTGCTATAATTGTATACGTAATGTTATAATATATCACTTAAAATAAGAATAGGAAAATCTATGGCAAATGGTAAGGCATCAAATAAAAACAACAGGAACCAAAAGGGCAGGCTCCCAAAGCGTAAGAACTCGCCTCCGCCCGGACTTCTTTTCTGGGTCATAGCCATCCTGGTCTTTATCTTTCTTATCAGGATGAGTGCATCTCAGACAGAGGGCATCTCAGGCATGCCGAAACCCCTGCCGTACGGCAAGTTTTACCGCATGGTGCAGGATAACCCCAGTACCCATAATATAAGCAAGGCCGTGATAATGGAGGACAGGGTCGAGGCGCTCTCTTCCGATGGCACAAAGTACATCGTCAATATACCGATGGACGATAAGGAGCTTATCAGGGCAGTGCGCGAGAATGTTATCGATGTCTCGGTGCGGCCCAGCAGAACCTTCTTATCCAATCTGATATATGCGGTCGGGCCTACACTTCTCTTCTTTGGCCTGCTCTGGTTCTTCATATTCCGGGGCGGAGGCGCAGCAGGCGGTAGCAGGATATTGTCTTTTGGCAAGAGCCGCGCAAAATTGATAAGCGCTGATAAGATGAAGGTGACCTTCAATGATGTCGCAGGTGTGGATGAGGCAAAGGAGGAGCTCCAGGAGGTAATCGAATTTCTAAAGGACCCGAAGAAGTTCCAGCGCCTTGGAGGCAGGATGCCAAAAGGCGTCCTTCTCATGGGGCCGCCTGGTTGCGGTAAGACATTAATGGCCCGCGCCGTTGCTGGAGAGAGCGGGGTCTCCTTTTTTAGTATAAGCGGTTCTGATTTTGTCGAGATGTTCGTGGGAGTGGGCGCAGCACGGGTCCGGGACCTTTTCGAGCAGGCAAAGAAATCGGCCAAGTCGAGCGGAAAAGGCGCCATCATTTTTATGGATGAGATAGATGCTGTCGGAAGGCAGAGGTTTGCCGGGATCGGCGGCGGGCACGATGAAAGGGAACAGACGCTCAATGCGCTTCTGGTCGAGATGGATGGTTTCAGCACAGATGCGGGCGTGATACTGATCGCCGCTACGAACAGACCCGATGTCTTGGATCCGGCCCTATTACGTCCCGGAAGATTCGACCGCCAGATCGTTATCGACCGCCCTGATATCAAGGGCAGGGAGGCGATACTAGGGGTCCATGCCAAGGATGTAAAGATGGCCAAGGAGGTAGACTTTGAAGCAATAGCCAAGCAGACATCCGGTTTTTCAGGTGCTGACCTGGCCAATCTTATAAATGAGGCGGCACTCCTTGCGGCAAGGCGGGATAAAGAAGCCGTTACCATCGAAGAGCTGCAGGAGTCGATAGAGAGGGTTATGGCAGGGCCGCAGAGAAAGAGCCGCGTCATAAGCAAGAAGGAGAAGAGGATCACCGCATACCACGAAGCAGGCCATGCTCTAATATCGCTTCTTAATCCCGGCATCCAGCAACTTCACAAAGTCTCCATAATCCCCCGCGGGGCTGCCATGGGTTATACGATGGGTCTTCCTCTTGAGGACAGGTACAATATATCAAGAAGCGAATTGATACAGAGCATAATCATCATACTGGGCGGAAGGGCCAGCGAGGAACTTATCTTTAACGAGGTCACTACAGGTGCGCATGACGACCTTAGCCGCGCTACAGATACAGCAAGGCAGATGGTGTGTGAGTATGGTATGAGCGGCAAGCTGGGGCATCTCACCTTTGGAAAAAAACACCACCAGGTATTTCTGGGCCGGGATCTGGGCGAAGAGCGAAACTACAGTGAAGAGACAGCCCTCCTTATAGATAAGGAGGTGCACAGCATAGTAGATAGCGCCTATAAAAATGCAAGAGACCTTTTGACAGAGAATAAGGATAAGCTCATAAAGCTGGCAGAAGCGCTTATAATCAAGGAGGTCCTTGATGCAAAGCAGGCAAGGGTTATTACAGGCCTGCCAGAACCTAAGCAGCGCGTAGAAGATCCAAAGCCTGAAAAAGAGGCCAACAGCAAAAAATCAGATGCAGCAAAAGATTCTTAGATGCCGCGGGCATCGTTTCGATCTTTCTAAAAAGACTTATGTGATGGGTGTCTTAAACGTAACGCCTGACTCCTTTTCTGACGGAGGGCGTTTTTTGAAGCCCGATGCTGCATACAGGCAGGCCATTCGGATGGAGAAGGAGGGAGCCGATATCATAGATATAGGCGGCGAGTCGACGCGCCCCGGATCTGCTTCCGTATCGGTAGAAGAGGAGTTGAGGAGGCTGGTACCAGTGCTTGCCAGGCTAAAAGGCCGTTTGAAGATACCGATCTCCATTGATACGAAAAAGGCAGAGGTTGCAGAGGCGGCTTTAAAGCTAGGCGCTTCTATCGTAAACGATGTCTCAGGCCTCCATGGCGATGAGAGGATTGCCTCTCTCTGCGCCCGTTATAAAGCTGGATTGGTTATAATGCACATGAAGGGCAGCCCTAAGACTATGCAGAGGCGCCCGGTATACAAAGACCTTTTGGCTGATGTGGC
This sequence comes from Candidatus Omnitrophota bacterium, assembly GCA_013202525.1. Classification (GTDB taxonomy): domain Bacteria; phylum Omnitrophota; class Gorgyraeia; order JABMRG01; family JABMRG01; genus JABMQS01. The sequence continues at coordinate 5,165 of JABMQS010000094.1, read as the reverse complement.
GTCCTATATAAACAAGGGCACGAGGATAGCCTTGAAGGCCGGGGTAAAGAAAGAGAGCATAATCATAGATCCTGGAATAGGTTTTGGAAAGACTCTAAACCATAACCTCAGGATAATAAAGGAGCTCGGCTTTTTTAAAAGATCAGGATTTGCCGTGCTTATAGGGCTTTCCCGAAAGTCCTTTATAGGGAAGCTCTTCGGACTTGAGGTCGGAGAAAGGCTTATACCGACCGTCTGCGCAGAGGTGATAGCGATAAATAACGGCGCAGATATAATAAGGGCCCATGATGTAAAAGAGGCCGTGATGGCCGCAAAGATGGTCGATGCAATAAAGCGTGAGAAGCTGAGAAAAGAGAAGATATCATGTTAGAATATCTGGCAAGTGTCTGGAAGCCTTTACTTGAGATAGTAATACTCTGGTATGCATTTTATCTGGTGCTTATCTTTGTAAAGGAGACGAGGGCGTTTCAGGTCCTGAAAGGTCTGATCGTTCTTATTATCATAGTTGTCATAACCACGACCTTTCTCTCGCAGCGCATGGGGCTCTATATATTAAACTGGATAATTGAAAATTTCTTTGCCCTTTTGGTCCTGGCATTCCTTATCATATTCCAGCCGGAGCTGCGGCAGGGGTTGGCCCGTATAGGCCAGCAGGGGATGCTCAGCGCCTTCTTTATCGAAGAGCATATAATAGAGGAGATCGTTAATACATCCTTCCTCCTTGCCAAGAGAAGAGTAGGCGCTATAATCGCAATCGAGAGGCAGAATTCGCTCACACCGTATATGGAGAGTGGAATAACCCTGGATTCGAATGTCACCCAGGAGCTCCTTACCACGATATTTATACCGAACACGCCTCTTCATGACGGCGGCGTGATCATAAGGGGTGAGAGAATAACCACGGCAGGCTGCCTCTTTCCGCTTTCTGAAAACCCGCGCATAAGCCGCAGTCTTGGCACGCGCCATCGCGCTGCTATCGGTCTTACGGAAGAGACGGATGCGATCGTGGTCGTGATATCTGAGGAGACAGGGGCTGTATCGATAGCGATAAACGGCAGGCTTACGCGGGACCTTGACAAAGACGGTCTTGAAAGGGCACTAAAGAATCTCTGCGGCCCGGTAAGACGAAAGAAGAGGAGCGGCCTCATAAAGATATTTAAAGGCAAGAAGAAATAATATGAAATTACTAAGATCTGTTTTACTGAATAATATCTCGATAAAGATAATCTCGCTGGTGCTGGCTATCCTGACGTGGGTATATATAGCCGGCCAGCTCTACCGCGCAGACCTGGCTCAGAAGAAAGAGGCCCCGTCGATTATCAAGGTCTCCGGCAAGAAGCTTATAGTTAAGAGGCTCCCCATATATGTGAATATTGAAGGCGAGCCTGTCAAGGGATACAAGGTGGCCCTGGATAAGATAGTCGTAAGCCCATCGCACTCTGTGGTGGCAGGTCCGCCGGATGTGATCAAGGATATATCTTATATCACCACAAAGCCGATAGATATCAGCAAAGTAAATTCCAACATAAGGAAACGTATCGGCCTCATGAATATAAAGGACTGCAAGATAGGCTATGAAGATCTGGTCAATATCACCGTCCCCATAGTCAGAGAGAGGCGCAGGTAATAGCAGCCCACCCGACCAGCCAGCAACAGCTAAGACTAATATCAAGGAGGTTCTTTTTTTATGGGTAAGCTTTTCGGCACCGACGGGATAAGAGCAAAGGTCGGCGTATATCCGCTGACAGAGGATATGATCTATAAGATAGCGAGGGCGTCTGCCCTGTATGCGAAAGGTCAGAATGCGTACAAGAGAAAGGCTGTACGCATATCTATCGCAAAGGATACGCGGACGACCGGTGACCTTCTTGAAGAAAGGCTCATAGCAGGCATTACCTCCACCGGCGTCGATGTTGTAAAATTGGGCATCCTGCCTACGCCCTGCAGCGCTTATCTTGTCAAAAAGCTAAAAGATGACCTCGGGATAGTAATATCAGCCTCGCATAATGATATTGATGACAATGGCCTTAAATTCTTCGCATATAATGGCTACAAGTTGTCTTCATCGGCAGAGGATGAGATAGAAAAGATCCTTTTTGATGAAGTAGAAGGCGAAGGTGCCAATGAGGCAGAAGCACAGCCGCAGGGAAAGGCCAAAGAGGAAAAAGACGCCATACCTTTATATATAGATTATTTAAAGAAGGTAGTCGACGGGTGTGACCTATCCAAATACAGGATAGCGGTGGACTGCGCCTTCGGTGCGCTGACATCCCTTATCCCGCATCTGTCAAAGGAACTGGGCGTTGGCCTTTTGAGCATCAATGATGTCCCGGACGGGAATAATATCAACAAACAGTCGGGCTCGCTCTTTCCAAACGTAGTATCAGAGCATGTGCTTAAAGAGAAGTGCGACTGTGGTTTTGCATTCGACGGTGACGGCGACCGCCTCCTGGCCTGTGACGAAAAGGGCCAGATCCTGGACGGGGATTTTATCCTCGCTATCATAGGACGATACCTCTACGAGAAAGGCCTCCTTAATAGAAACTCTATTGCCACTACCTTTATGAGTAATCTTGGCCTTGAGATGTCTGTGGGCCAGTGGGGCGGCAGGCTCGTAAAGGCCGATGTCGGAGATAAGTTTGTGCTTGAGAAGATGCTCAAGGGAAAGCTTAATCTTGGCGGCGAGCAATCGGGCCATATCATACTTCTCGATTATTCGACCACAGGCGATGCCCTTTTGACAGCGCTTTATATTTTGAAGATCATGTCTGAGGAAGGCAAGAGCTTGAGCCAGCTGGCACGCTGTATGTATAAGTTTCCCCAGATACTGCTCAATGTTGAAGTAGGCCATAAGAAGCCCATAGAAGAACTTCCAAAACTGAACAAGGCGATCTCCAAGAGCGAGGCAAAGCTCGGTTCAAAAGGCAGGATCTATGTCAGGTATTCAGGAACAGAGGATAAGCTCAGGATAATGATAGAAGGCCAGAACCAGGTTCAGATCAAGGAGCTTGCCGAGGATATTGCCGCCACGGCACAGGAAGAACTGCAATGCCAAAGTTAGGCGTAAACATAGACCATGTAGCGACATTGAGGCAGGCCCGCCGGGAACTCTTTCCAGATCCTGTCGATGCGGCAGCGGCCTGTGAAAAGGCCGGCGCCGAGAGCATAGTATGCCACCTGCGTAAGGATAGAAGGCATATAAATGATAATGACCTGATCAGGCTCAGGATGTCTGTTAAGACAAGGCTTAATCTTGAGATGTCCACTGTCGATGAGATCGTAAAGATAGCGCTTAAGGTCGGTCCGGACCAGGCGACACTGGTGCCTGAAAAACGTCAGGAGCTTACAACTGAAGGCGGACTTGATGTAGTAAGATATAAAAGAAAGGTATCAGGGGTTATCAAGAAGCTGCATGAAAAAGGCATTGTGGTAAGCTTATTTATAGATCCAAAGAGGCAGCAGATAAAGACATCAAAGGAGGTCGGCGCTGATTATATAGAACTGCATACGGGCACATATGCAAATGTCAGGACCAAGTCTAAGTGCCGCAGCGAACTCAAAAGGATAAGAGAGTCTGCCCTCTATGCGCACAAGATAGGCCTGGGTGTAAATGCCGGCCATGGCCTCGATTATCAGAATGTAAAGGATATAGCCAGGATACCTGTGATAGAAGAACTGAATATAGGATTCTCGATAGTGGCAGAGGCGGTCTTTTCAGGGCTTGGGCCTGCTGTAAAAAGGATGAGGGGTCTGATCAGATGATTATCGGCACAGGCGTAGATATAGTCGAGGTTTCGCGCATCAAAAGCGCAGCCATAAAGTGGAAAAAGAACTTTCTTAAAAAAATATTCACCGATAAGGAGCTTAAATACTCAGAGCAGCGCAGTGTTCCCTACCAGCATTTAGCAGCCAGGTTTGCCGCAAAGGAAGCGGTCCTGAAGGCCCTGGGTAATGGCTGGACCAACAGGGTGGAATGGCGCGACATAGAGGTCTGGAACGAAAGCTCAGGAAAGCCCAATGTCAGGCTCAGCGGCCAGGTCAAGAAGGTCAGCAACGAACGCGGCGTAGACGACATCCTTATAAGTGTCTCACATACGCGTACCTATGCCGTGGCAAACGTCATATTGATAAAAGATGAAGCGCGCACTAAAGATTAAGAAGAGGCCACGCAGCGCACACAAAGGCGATTACGGCCATGTCCTTGTTATTGCCGGTTCTTTAGGCATGACAGGGGCTGCATATCTTTGCTGTGAGGCGGCTATTCTTTCAGGCGCAGGGCTTGTCACATTGGGCCTGCCAAAGAGCCTCAATCCCATCATGGAGAGGAAGCTTACAGAGGTGATGACGCTTCCGCTTCCAGAGACAAAAGAGCAAACCCTTGCCAGGAGCGCAGAGGCGAAGATCACTGCATTTGCAAAGAGGTGCGATTGCCTTGCAATAGGCCCGGGCCTTTCTCAAAATGCACAGACACAAGGGCTGATTCGATCCTTGATAAAAAAGTCTAAGATGCCGATGGTTATCGACGCCGACGGCCTAAATGCGATAGCTGACCATTTAGATGTTTTACGCACAACGCACAACGTACGACGCACGACAACAATAACTCCCCATCCGGGCGAGATGGCGCGTCTTACCCATACTTCTGCAGCGATTATACAAAAGAAGAGAAAAATTGTTGCACAAAGGTTTTCTGATGAGTATAATATTACCACTGTATTAAAAGGATCGAAGACAGTGGTGGCATCACCGGGGAAGAAGGTGTATATCAATTCAACAGGAAACCCCGGTATGGCATCAGGCGGCTCTGGCGATGTCCTGGTTGGAATGATTGCCGCTTTTCTGGCGCAGGGCATGGATGGTTTCAAGGCAGCCAGGCTCGCTGTATATGTGCACGGCCTTGCCGGCGATATAGCCGCCAGAGAGAAGGGCGAGATATCACTGCGCGCGGGTGATCTTTTAAAATTTCTGCCGCAGGCCTTTAAGAAGGTCTACGGGTAGTATTGCCGGCGTACCGTAAAGTCCGCTTCGCGGATTACGGCACTGCCGAACTTACTTAATATCAGCCGGCGTACCGTAAAGTCCGCTTCGCGGATTACGGCACTGCCGAATATACCTGAAATCAGCCGGCGTAGCTCAGTTGGTAGAGCAGCTGATTTGTAATCAGC
>JABMQS010000093.1 GCA_013202525.1 Candidatus Omnitrophota bacterium | reverse complement strand
TGCTTCTATATCTTCTGATAGGTTTCGGGCAGAAGGAGAGGACCTCCTATACAGCCAAAAAGACATTTATAATAATCGGCGGCACAGACGCGATCATGCTCTTAGGGCTGGCTTTTTTGTGGCGCCTTACAGGTACCCTTAAGATGGATACCATGAGCATAGCCTTAAGCAGCAGGCCCGCGGTCATGGCATACATCTGCCTTGCAATAGGGGCGTTTGCAAAAGCAGGGGCCATGCCTTTTCATACCTGGGTTCCGGATACTGCAGAGGATGCGCCTGCGCCGGTCACAGCCTTTCTGCCGGCATCCCTCGATAAACTCTTGGGTATCTATCTTCTTGCCAGGCTTTCGCTTCATATATTTAAGATGAATGCTGCCATGAATACCATGCTGATGGCTGTGGGCAGCTTTACGATTGTGGCCGCGGTCATGATGGCCCTTGTCCAGCATGACATGAAGCGGCTTCTGGGTTATCATGCTGTAAGCCAGGTCGGTTATATGATATTGGGTATAGGCACGGGCACCCCTATTGGTATAGCGGGCGGACTTTTTCATATGCTCAACCACGCTATATACAAGTCCTGCCTCTTTCTTTCCGCTGGGGCAGTTGAGAAGCAGGCCGGCACAACAGACCTTGATAAATTGGGCGGCCTTGCCAAGATCATGCCTATTACCTTTATAACCTTTTTGATAGGTTCGTTCGCGATATCCGGGGTTCCCCCGTTCAATGGTTTTGTATCCAAGTGGATGGTATATCAGGGTATTATAGATACAGCCAGGCAGGGCACATTTCTCTGGGTCGTATGGCTTATTGCCGCTATGTTTGGAAGCGCCCTTACACTGGCAAGTTTTATGAAACTTATCCATGCCGTATTCCTGGGTCAGCCTTCCGAGGAGCAGAGATTGAACTTGAGCACAAAGCGTGAGGTCACAAAGGCCATGTGGATCCCCATGGTTGTGCTTGCATTTCTCTGTGTCATATTTGGTGTATTTGCTTATGTTATACCCATCAGGCTCTTTATACTACCGAGCGTAGGCAGGTATATACTGTTTCCCGGTTCATGGACACCGGGTATCGCAACCCTGCTGATAATCGTCGGCATAGTCCTTGGCGCTCTTATATATCTCATTGGCAAGGTGAAAAAGCCGAGGGAGACAGCGGTATTTATAGGTGGTGAGCTGATAGAGGAACACCCTGACATGAGGGTCTCCGGGACCGAATTCTATAATACGGTTAAGGATATAGGTATATTAAAGACCATCTACAGGCTGGCTGAGAAGAAGCTCTTCGATCCCTATGATGTAGGGACATGGATAACATTCGCTTTTAACAAGGCGCTGCGTTTTATACATAATGGTGTCTTATCAACATATCTGGCATGGTGCCTCCTGGGTATGATAGTACTCTTTTACGTTCTTTTAAAGTAACACAAAGTGTCATTGCGAGGCGAAGCCGAAGCAATCTCAGGGGATTGCCGCGCCCCTTCGGGGCTCGCAATAAATTCGCACTTATAAGTTACGCTCCTTATCAGGCGCGTAACTTATGTGCTCATTTAAGTAGGTTGATATGATAGAGCTATATATACTGATTATATTTATGATCGTCGGAGCGATAATCGCCATCGAGGTGAAGGACCTGCTCTCTTCGGTAGTGGCGGTAGGCGCAGTGGGCCTTGCGCTCTCCATAGTCTTTCTTATACTCAAGGCCCCCGATGTTGCGATAACGCAGCTCGTCGTTGAGATACTGTGCCTGATCATATTGATACGCGCAACGCTGAGGAAGGACCTGCCATTTTCCACGACCGGAAGATGGTTTCTGAATACGGCTATCACCGTCTGTTTTATAGCGGTCTTTCTCTTTGTGAGCTTCAAGGCGCTGAAGCAGCTGCCGCCGTTCGGATACCCGACCATGAGGGTCGCTTCTGTGTATCTGAAAGAAGGCCTGAGCGTGACCGGCGCCACAAACATAGTCGCCTCTGTCATACTTGATTTCAGGGCATACGATACCCTTGGAGAGGCTACGGTGCTGTTTACGGCTGTTATAGGTGTGCTGGCAATTGTGCGCAGGGTAGGTAGGAAGAAGGTAGGCGAGATTGTGAGGGAAGAGGATGAGTCCCGCCCTTCCTAAAAGTTGGTATTATGTATATTTGCTGTCAAGCAAGAAGAAAAGATGGATATATATAGGATGTACCGGTAATTTGAAGGGGAGGCTAAGAGATCATAGCGAAGGTAGAATTAATTCTACAAGAAATATGTTACCGGTGGAATTAGTATATTTTGAGGGATTTAGAAATAAAGATTGTGCTTATGAGAGAGAAAGAATGTTAAAGAGATACGGTAGTGGTTTAGCAAAGTTAAAACTCAGAATTGGAGTTAAGGGTAAAGGAAGGGCGGGATGAGTAGAGAGCATGATCAGGGTATGTCGCTTATAGTAAAGACGATCACGCGTCTTACGGTCGGGCTGATACTGCTTTACGGCATATATATCATATCTCATGGCCATGTATCTCCCGGAGGCGGTTTTGCGGGAGGGGTCATAGTGGCGCTCTCATTTGTGCATCTCATGCTTGCCTACGGTAAAGAGGCTGCATTTAAAAAATTATCAAAACAGGCCGCGTCATTTTTCGAGAGTGCAGGCGCCATAATATTTTTGACGATTGCGCTGCTGGGGTTTGCAGGCGGTTATTTCTTCTTTAATTTCCTGGCAAAGGGTGAACCCTTTAAGCTGTTCAGCGCAGGTATCATTCCGCTGTGCAATGTAGCGATAGGCCTTAAGGTCGGCGCCGGACTCTTCGGGATATTTGTGGCGTTGGTCTTGCTGAAGTTCGAATCGGAGGATAAGAAGTGATAGCATATTTTCTTTGTCTTGTGCTTTTCTGTGTGGGGCTTTACTGCGTTCTCAGGAAGCGCAATATCATAAAGATCATTGTGGGCATTATAATATGTGAATATGCCGTAAACCTTTTCTTTATACTGGTCTCTTACCGGATGGGAGGAAGGGCCCCCATATTTTCACCGGATGCGACAATATTGAATATGGTCGATCCCCTGCCGCAGGCAGTAGTACTCACCGCAATCGTCATAAGTCTGGCGAGCACCGCTATGCTGGTGGCAATCGCTATGAGGATATATGAGAAATACCAGACATTCGATATCACAAAGATAAGGGAGCTCAGAGGATGATACCTGCTTCTGTTATAATACCGCTGTTTGTCGTCATTCCGCTTGGCGGAGCGTTCCTGATCTCTATATTCGGCAAGAGGTTTAGGCCGCTGCCGGATATGCTGGGCAACCTCACAACGCTTGCGCTTTTGTGCCTTTCCATACTCTCTGTCAAGTTCATGAATGACTACGGGACCCTGGTCTACTACGTGGGTTCCTGGAAACCGTCTATAGGCATAGTGATGGTGCTCGACGGCCTGACGGCCTTTATGCTCGTTACCGTAAACCTGGTGGCGCTTGCCATTGCCGTATATGCCATAAACTATATGGAGAAATTCACTTCCAAGTGGAAATTCTATACGCTCTTTCTGCTTATGCTCGGCGGCATGAACGGTGTCATAATTACAGGGGATATCTTTAACCTCTTCGTCTTTCTTGAGATAGCCTCAGTGGCAAGTTATGCGCTGGTTGCATTTGGCACGGAGCGGCATGAACTTGAGGCGGCCTTCAAATACGCTGTTATGAGCACCATCGGATCGCTCTTTATACTTATCGGTATCGTATTCCTGTATAGCTATACCTCGACCCTGAATATGGCGGTTATGGCAAACGTACTGGCGCAGAAGGGTGCGGGCGATGTAGGGGTGATGGTCTCGGTCCTTTTTATAATGGGTTTTGGCCTAAAGGCGGCGATCGTGCCTTTCCACGCGTGGCTGCCTGATGCGCATCCTGCCGCACCGGCGCCTATCTCAGCCATGCTTTCGGGTGTCTTGATAAAATCACTCGGCGTCTATACGCTCTGCAGGATATTCTTTAATGTCATAGGCATAACCCCGGCGATATCCTCTATATTGATGTTTTTGGGCGCGCTTTCTATGATAGTGGGAGTCATTTTGGCTATAGGGCAATGGGACCTGAAGAGACTCCTGGCATACCATTCGATAAGTCAGATAGGCTATGTCATTCTGGGCATAGGTATCGGCACACCGCTGGGTATCTTGGCAGGGCTGTTTCATCTATTTAATCATTCCATATTTAAATCGCTTCTATTCTTGGATTCAGGGGCGGTCGAATACTCGACCGATACGCGTGACCTGCAGAAGATGGGAGGCCTTGCGCAGAGGATGCCTGTTACAAGCGGCACCAGCCTTATCGCATCCATGTCTATAGCAGGGATTCCGCCTTTTAACGGTTTCTGGAGCAAGCTCCTTATAATAATAGCCGCGGTACAGGCCAGGCATTATGGCTATGCATCATGGGCTGTCATTGGAAGTATATTGACGCTGGCCTCATTTACGAAGGTCATGAAGTATGCCTACTATGGCAAGCTGCGCGAGAAATGGAACAGGGTGAAAGAGGTGCCCATCTTTATGAAGCTTGGCATGATGATGCTTGCGTTTATCTGTCTGGTAGGAGGCATCCTGCTTATCGCAAGTATAAATGGGGTCTTTTTGAGCCGTGCCTCTGATGTGCTTCTGGGGGGCGTAAACTACGCTACAACGATTTTGAGAGGGGTGCACTAGGTTATGAAGAGCAAGATAGTCATGTTCTTTATCGCATATCTTGCATGGTGTCTGTTGAGCTGGGTGCCCGATTGGCAGCATCTTGCAATAGGTGTCTTTGTCGCTGCCCTCGTTTCGGTTATTACAAGTGATCTGTTTGTGGTAAAAG
>JABMQS010000092.1 GCA_013202525.1 Candidatus Omnitrophota bacterium | reverse complement strand
TTGCGGGCTTCCTCGGCTATCCTGGCGTCTTCTTTTAGCTTGGCTTCGGCAGCTAACTTGGCATCTGCATCGGCCTTAAGTTTTGCTGCTTCGGCAGCGGCTAGCTTGGCTTCTTCAACGGCCGTGGCTTCGGCAGCTAATCTTTCTTCTCTGCGCTTTGCTTCAGCTTCGGCTGCGGCGGCTAGCTTGGCTTCTGCAGCTATTCTAACTTCTTCAGCTTTGCGGGCTTCCTCGGCTATCCTGGCGTCTTCTTTTAGCTTGGCTTCGGCAGCTAACTTGGCATCTGCATCGGCCTTAAGTTTTGCTGCTTCGGCAGCGGCTAGCTTGGCTTCTTTGGTGGCGTTTTCGATCTTGGCAGTATATATATTCGCTACGGCGTAGACCTGCTTGTTTTTGCTCTTCTTAGCCTCTTTGAGCTTACCCAGCAGCGACGCATCTAAAACAAAGCCTATGTTTGGTATCGCGGAAGCTGCTGCCTGACGAACTTCTGCATCTTTATCCAGCAGCAGGGCTACAAGGGCAGGAACAGCGGGTTTTGCATCTGTGCGGTATGCAGGTAGGGCTCCGGCAACTATCTTCTTTACCAGCGCATCATCATCGCCCAGGGCCTTCTCATAAACAGAAATAGTGGATTTCTGAAGAGGCCTTATCCTGGAGAGCGCATCAGCACTGCTGCCACGCACCTGAGGTGTCCCACCATTAAGTAAGGCGTCCTCTAAGGCAGGCACCACTGCCTTTGGATTCTTTGAACCAAGTTCACTCAGTGCTGTAATGGCCATGGTCTGCACATTGGGGTCTGCATCCCCTAATGCCGAAACGAGTTCCTCTATAACCTCCTCTGTAGCAACTCCCAGCTTACCAAGCGCCCATGCAGCGTTCTCACGCACACGCGGGTCCTTATTCTGTTTCAATACATTTACAATGACAAAATCTGGCCCTTTTTCTTCAGGGGCCAATGCAGCGATCTTATTTAAGGCGTCCTGGCGCTCTTTATCATTTCCGCTGTTGTTATATTCCTCTATAAACTTGACAGGATCTTTAGCCTTACGCGCTTCTTCAGCTATCTTGGCATCTTCGACGACCTTATCTGTCTTATCCTGAAGATCCTTTAGTGTCTGGGCAATGCTTTCTTCGCTGAGCTGGGCTTCTGAGAGGGTAATCTTCAGGTCGTCTGCCAGGCCGGTTGCTTTTTTGCGGTCCTTGGCTAGCTTGACTTCAGCCAATCCCTGCTTTGCAAATAAGGCATCGGCTCTTTTCTTTGTATCTTCTATATTCTTTATGGACTCTTCAGCCGCTTGGGCAACAAAAAGAAGTTTATCCTTTGCTAATCTTCTCAGATCAGGTAGGAATTTCTCATTTGTGACATATATATCAGCGAGGTTCTTTGAATATCCTTTACGCTTAACCGACACCTTATCTTTGCTGGCCAATAATGTCTTTATCAACTGGCTTGTCTGTTTCTCTGTGGTATTTTCTAAGGGTATTAATTCTAGCAGATCCTCATCCACCGGTATCAATAACGGTAACTCTTCTTTTTCACGCTTTTCCCTTTCTTTCCTAAGTCTTTCCCTTTCTGCCACGAGTGCCTCAAGCCTCTTCTCTTTCTCTTCTATCCTCTTCTTGAGCTCATCTCTTTCAGCCAGCCTCTTCTCCATCTCCGCCAGCTTCTTTTCCAACTCCAGGATCTTCTTTTCGCGCGGTGTAAGCTCCTTTGCCGGCGCAGCTACCTCTTCCCTAAACGGCCTTATGACGGTCTCGGGCTTTTTATCTTCTTCGAGTATCTGACGAGCCTTCTCAGGATCTACTTTCTTTAAGGCCTCTGCAGCAAAGTAGCGTGTCCTGTAATTCTTCAATAACTCAAGAAGGGCGGGTATGTTATTCTTAAGGTCTGAGATGGCCTTATTGCGCACTGCCTCATTCTCACTTTGCAGTTCTCTAATAGAGCTCTTGGCTGCGTCTATCTGCGCTTCTGTAGGCTTAACAGATTCTGCTGCTATGGGCTTTTCTGCCCTGCTCTTTAGAGCCCTTTCGGCATAAAAACGGACATCTTCATTCTCATCATTCAATGCCTCGGTTAGGGCTGGGATAGCGGCTGGGCCAATTTTCTCAAGGGCCTTTCCGGCAGAGAAACGCATCTTATAATCTTTGAGTAATTCGATAAGTGCGGGTATGTTTTTGCTAAGAGCTGATAGGGCCTTATTGCGCGCTTCTTCATCTTTACCCAAGAAGAGCTCTGTTATAAGCTCCTTGACCTTAGCTGGTCGATCTTCAGTGGGTTTAGCCTGAACAGGTTCTGGTTTCTGCTGAGGCTCTACTCTAGCGCCAGGTCTTTCGTCTATTGGTACAGCAGCTTCTCCTGCCTCAATACCCAAAAGTATATCTGGGCCAGATATCTTGCCGCCAAGAACAAAGGGGTTTATCTTATTGTCTATAAATCCTACCCATGAGGTTGAGGTGGTGCTTGATACATCCTTTGGAGGCGCCCACCAGCCAAATGGTATGAATACCCTCTCTGAAGCATAAGGATATGCAACAGAGCCATCAGGCAAGGTTACCTTGAATGTCTCAAGGTTCTTACGCATATTGTATGCGTCTTCAACGAGCTTCTTGACTTCAGCAGGATATTCCTTGCGAACATCTTCATATTCTGGGTTGAATGCAAGCTCCAATGCTGTCTGTATGCCGCCTGCTGTCCACTCTATGCTGACAACATCCTGGCCTTTTGTATATGCAAGGCCTAATAGCTTACCATCTTTAAACTGTCCTGCCTTCTCCCTTGTGGCCTTCCACATCATAAGGGCAGCGCCCTTTACGCCGAATATCTCATCTATCTTCTTGGGGCCTAATACGGATATTGCCCATGTCTGACAGTCTGTTGCAAAATCACCTCTGTTGGGAACCCATCTGTCTCCATTAAAATGCGCGCCCTGATCGAAATAGCAGTGGCCGTTTTCCTTATCATATACAGCCACTGTCTTAAGGTAGCGCTCTATTCCCTGCATAACCTCAAAGTACTTTCTGTTGCCTGTTATCTCATAAAATGCCCTGAAGGCTGCATAGGCTGAGAGGTTATTCTCTGTTGACATCTCATTCCAGCAGAAATCATTGCCAGCCTCATGGTAGGTGCCTTTTGGGGCATAACGGATGCCGCCATTTTCAGCCTGCATCCTCATAAGGCTTGTGGCTATCTTCTCTGCTACCTTAAGCTCAAGGCTCCTTGCAGACTTTTTGCCATGGTTTTTAAAGTGGGTATGTAAAAGCCCGAGTGCGGTCCAGGCGTTCTCACCTGCTATGGGCTTCCAGTCCTTCCACTCCATCAAAGCCCCTGTCTGCGGATCTGCGGCCCTCCATCTTCCCTTGCCGTCTGTGGACCTGAAAATAAGGGGTATCCTGTTTCCATCAGGGAAATATCGTGTATCATCTGACCATAGCTTCATCTCGCCCCAGTAGCCGCCATCGAGAACGCGGGCCAAGCTGTTGCCACGGGTATTCAGCCACTTAGTCCCGGCCTGGTAGACATTCAATACCTGGCCGCAGCTTGCATCGTAGAAGTTTATCATCTGGCCTACCATTCTTCTCTCAACACGGGCATCCCGATTTGTGGAAGAGATCTCCTGGTAGATAGCTGCCTTTTTGGTAGGCGGTACAAAGAAACTGTATGGAATGGTATTTCTGCCAAAGGTGTTTGTATTGGTATTTAAGAACTTGACTATATTTTCGGTTCTTTGTTTGCGTGCGGCTTCAAACTGCTTCTTCTGTTCTGGAGTAAGCTCTCTTGCAAGGCCACTGACCTCTTCCTTAAACGGCCTTATGATGGTCTCGGGCTTCTCTTCGCCGAGGGCCTGGCGGAGCCTGTCAGGGGCTATTCTCTTGAGGGCCTCTATAGCATCCTTGCGCACCTGCCCTGACTCATCCTTTAATGACACGATTAAGGCATCGACAGCGGACTTTGCGTTTTCACCTATCCTGCCGAGGGCCTCTGCAGCATAAGCGCGCGCCTGTGCATACTCATCCTTCAGGGCTGCCTTTAACTCATCTACCGCGATCTTTGCGTCTTCGCCTATATTACCAAGTGCCTTAGCGGCATAAGAGCGCACCTGTTCATAATTGTCTTTTAATGCCTCTCTCAGGGCATCGATAGCTTCGGTTGCCTTTGGTCCTAATTCGCCAAGGGCCCAGGCAGCGTCCTTACGTACCTCTCTATCATTATCCTTTAATAGTCTGGTAAGGGAAGATACATTTCTGCTAAGAATTGATAAGGACTTCTCTCGCACTTTCTGATCGCGGCTCCTGAGGTCTCTTATAAGCTTTCTGGTGGTTATCTTTGAAAGCCCAAGATACTCAGCAAACGGCCTGATGATAACACTATCCGCAACCTGTGAGGCAATTGACCTTGCAGGAGGTATCTGAGAAGGCTGTATAACCGGCATGTCAAATGCGGGACCGAATGCGGCCTTAAGCGATAGAACGCCTGCTAACACCCTGTCTCTGAGCCAGCTCCTGCGCAGCATGAGCATGGCGCCTTCCTTGCCTTCTGCAGGCTTAGGAAGCGTAATCCATACGCCGCCTATGGGCTGGATATAATTGGCATTGCCTACTTCTTCTGTAACATCAAAACCTATGGGCTGGCCTTCCTCTGTGCCCCTTGTGTGCGTAGTCTCTGCATAGAAGTATTTCCTGGAAGCGCCGGCAACCTCGATCTCTCTACCTGCGCCTTTGAAACCGCCTGGCACACCAACGCAGACATGACTATCAAAGTAAATGAACACGCACTCTATGTCCGCATGCACAAGCAGAGTCGCATACAATACAGCCAGATCGTCACAATCGCCGCCTCTTGAAACAAGAGTGGCTAAAGGATTACGGATCCACTCAGCCTTTTCACCATAAAACTCTAATGAATGCACAAAGTCCAGCAGCGCCTGGGCCTTCTCTTCTTTGCTCTTCAGGCCTTTAGTAATAGTATTTACTAATTCCTTAATAAACGGGTTATCCCTTATGACATAGCGGCTTAGATTTTTGCGGGCAAACTGTATATCACCTTTGACCTCTTCAATAAATAGATCACTCTCTTCGCTCTTTGCAATCTCATCCCTCATCTTCAAAAGGAGCAATACGCCCATGCTGTATGCCAGTCTTCTGTTCTTGTATTCATGGTTCAGGCGGACCTCTGATACCTGGCGCAGGCCTGTTACAGGCACCAATAATCCTGCGTTAGAGAAAGCATGATCAGGGAATTGGAGATTTCCATCTTTATCTACGAGCGGGGTGGTTACTGTCTTGGTAGCCTTGGGCAGTATAGCCTCAGGGTTTCCTTTGTCTTTCTTAAGCGCTGTGGCTATCTCAGTCTCTATCTGGTGGTTTTCACCTTTGTACTGTATCGCTTGAATATAGCCATCCTTATCACCGGATATCTCTATTTTTTCTGCGTCTAACTCGATGCCAAATGAGAAACGATAAGAGTCAACCAGGATCCTCTTGATCTCCGCTGCATCCTTTGCGCTGTACCTGGTAGCATTATTAATCATATCTGCCAAACTGATATTGGCCTGGTATGATTCCTGTGTCTGGTCTAAGCGGGGCGGCAATACAGCAGCATTGGGCAGACCTGTCTTTTTAAATAGGAAGGCGTCATATGCAAGGGTGAATACGCTGCCGTCGTCAAGCTTTTTGGTCTTTTTGGCATCAAAGGTGTCAACGTGAACAGCGTATAAACTATTTGTCAGGGCATTATACGTATAAGGACCGATTATATCCTTATTATTTGTGATGGCGTTTGATAACGGATATTTTTCAAGGTCTATATCTTTCTCTGTGAGGAAATGTGGTACCCTTTCCGGCTCATGCTTTGCGGTTACTTCTGCGGACATTGGTCTTAGCTCAACAAGAGGCCGATCCTCTTCTTCACGGTCAGGAACCCCGCCTAAATCCCCGGAAGGCGGCGGCACAGTGCGCTCATCCGGATCCGGGCCTCCTGCGCCATCCTTTGGCTGAATCCCTTCAGCGTCTGGCGCTGATGGCGCCATCTCTTCTACCCTGGGCTTGATCTCTTTCAACTCATTGAGCTGCTTGCGAAGCTCTAAAAAGTCCTTCTCTAAATCATCAAACTTATTCAGCTCCTGCTTAAGCTCATCAAGATCTGCTTTCTCATCGGCTATTATCTTTTGATCTGCCTCAGAAATGACTTCATCTATGACATCAGGGGCTTTTATATCAGTTATATCAGGAATGGCCTGTTGGGTCTCATAGAGCCAGGTCATCTGCGCGAGGCGTGTTGTACCGCCTAAGGAGGGACCTGCTACTGCTAAGGAAGCAGCGGCGTTAAGGCCGGATACTAATTTATTGGGGTTAAAAAGTGCCTCAGTAAGAACCTGTTCAAACTTTGGCGGACCGCGGCCTTCTGAGGCATCCTTCAGCTTAGACCGCTGATACCAATAATAACACGCGGCGATAACCACAAAGGCGCTTCCCAGATATGCGACAAACAACCATGCAAATAGACCCATTGCTGTGGGCGCAAACATAAGCTTCATAAGATAGCCGCCTATTGCAACGATAGAGGTTGTACCAATGACCGTTCCTCTTACCTGCGGTAATGCGGCTGTAGCGACTGTTGTAATTCCGGCGCTGGCTACAGAAGCCTTGGTTGCCTTCTTCCCGCCTATTTTGCTATGGGCTCTACCATAAACATATACAGCGGCCGGAAGGACTATAAAATAGAGCAGGCCTAATACAGCAAAAGGTACCATTGTGCCTAAAGAGATTATGGCAAAGACAGCCTGGTTCGCAGCCATGATCTTAGCAAGCCAGATAAGGCCGCCAAGGACTGGCAGCGCGATTACGCCTGTTGCCAGGCGCTGTTTCATGGCCCGTCTACTTCCCTCAAGCGACTGGTATGCATCCTGCTTTGAGAAGAATACCTTCCAGAAACTATAGGCAGAACCTGCTATAATAAGAGCGCCTGCCAATATGGTCTTTATCCCGGCAGCGCTCAAGATAAAGCCTTCTGCGGTGATGACGCTGCCCAGCGTAATAACTGCCTTAACAGTCAAAAGACCCACTGCTACCGGCACTACCGGTACAAACAGCTGTGCCATTAAGACCACACCAAGCACAGGGAGCATAATGAGCGTTGCTGTCCTGAATATCCTCTGCATAGGACTTGAGGCAGATGGCTTGGCTGCCTTGATCATCTCACGATTTCTTTTTGTATAGGATAACGCGGCTCCTGTTAAAAAGCCCATAGCGCCAAATGCAACAGCTATCTGCACTCCAAATGCAAGGTAGGCGGGCGAGGCACAAACCGCTATCAATGCAAACAGGCCTGCTACCGGACTCATCATGGCCATAAGCCTTAAAGGTTCCTGAACACCAAAACGCACTATGGTATCTGTTGATTCCAGGAGGTCCTGATGGTCCACGCCTCTTAAGAGTTCCTGCACCTTGCGCTGATTATCATCTACCCTGGATAAGACTGCCAGTTTTGTAAAGCGAAGCGTAAATGCAAGGCCTAACAACGCAATGCCTAATGCAATGGTAATAGCCGGAGAAAAAGCCCAGATCATTGCTGGGATAGCCACAAACTTAGATGCCATCCCGCCTGCCAGAAGCGAGGCGCCTGTCGTGACTATGAAATACTTAAAGACTGCGCTTACTGCAGTATAGGATGCGAATATCGTGGCACTTGAAATAAAGATAGCAGTTGTGCCTGCCCTGCTCGAAGATATAAACCATGCCAGGGCAACGACGGCAATGCCTGCCCACCATGGTATCATTGCTATAACGCCAAATATGGTCAGCAGCAATCCGGCGGCAGGGGCAATAAACCCGAGCGCTATAAGGGCCTGTATAAATAGTAATGCTATACCGGCAACACCTAAGATATTTGCAAAGTATGCCCTCCATTTCGTAGGCCGCGATGCTGTGATCTTTCTCCTGGAGGCCCGTGGCACCGTCTTGGGCAGCACTTCCGCCAGGCCCTCGCGGGCAGTATGCATAGCATCCTCAAAACCTCTGTGCCCGGCTGATTTTATCTCGACCATATCCTGAATACGGATAATCGCCTGGCGCCAGCCATATCGCGGCGTAGCATTGCGGATCTTATTCTGGGCATCTGAAAATGTCGTTGTAAAATCTTCACGCATCTGAAATAGTATTTCAACGAGCGGCTCTTCTATAGCTTCCAGATCGGCTTCAACAACATTCATTGATAACCCCTTGAAGAGCTGCCTCAGGTCTTTGGTCATCCTGCCTTCGCGGACCGCTTTTATCATATCGTGTATCTGGGTCTTCTTTTGGGTGTAATAGTCCATGAGCTCACGCGTGCGAACGCCCTGCTCGATCTCCTGCTTCTCATTCTCGGCACGCATATCATCTATTACAGGGGTAAAGTTATGCTGCACAGTACCCTGGCCGGCCAGGAGCGTCGTTGAATAATCGCCATGCCTTTCTTCCGGAGCTTTAATACTGTCTGCGCGGCCGTCTTCAAGCACCCAGCCCATTCTCACAAAACTGTGGCGCTGGTTGCGCGCCTGATTAAACATATCTGCCAGCACCTTGGCAGGCTCTCCGTGCATAGCCTCTTTGAGCTTATCGATCAAGGGGTCTTTCTCCATTAAGAAGGCGCTATATTCACCTGGGGCGTTGTTCCTTGCGCCACGGGCCTTAGTCTGCAGATACGTGGCCGTCTCTGAATCTATATATGTTGTCACAACATGAAGGCCATGCCCTATGATCTCTTCCTGCGCCTTTTTAAGCTCTTCCTCAAAACTTGCGTTTATCCTGTCACAGGCCTCTTCTATCTGCTTATCAACCTTTGCATCGAGGCCTCTTGAAGCATTGTTACATACAACAGCAACCGTCCCTGGCCGCGCTAATTGTTCCTCAAATTCCGCAAATGTGATCTCCTGGCCATCTTGGTTCCTTATTACTTCACCATCCATGGTATACTCTATGACATTAAGCATAGCATTACGCCTAAATTCCGTGCAGAGCTTTGTGCCGAGTTTGGGGCTTCTCACCTTAACAAGAAAAGGCTGCTTTTCGGCATTCCTGTTTATCAGATCCAGCATATCCTTTTCTCTGCGCTGCCTGTTGCCCATTGCATACATATATGCTATTGCGACCCTGTAGATTTCAGGCTGTGCCTCAGGCTCTCCTGTCTCAAGCTCAAATACACGTTTGGAGAAATCCGGATCCGGGGTACCGGTAGTACCTATGATTCCGAGCATACAATCGAGATTCATGTATTCATGCACAGATACCATATTATATGTCCGGCCCTCCAGCTTAGGGGTAAGGCCTTCCTTTATCTCTACGGCGCCGTGGAGACTGCCTTCCCACCTTCTGCCCGGCAGTGGCTTGCTCTCAGCCTGGCTCATTATCTGTACTTCGTCATTGCCGTCTTTATCGGGCCTGACCACATAATCTACATTCAGGTCAAAACAGAGGTTCGCGGATACCGCAACATCTATGAGGTCCATCCAGTCGTCCATCTCGCCGCGGCTAAAGCTCCTGTCCTGGAACCTTTCCATAACTTCCCTTTTGGCCTGTGCAGCACCAGTATTGTTTAGGCGGCCATCCTTTGCATCCTTTATTGCCGCAAGGGTTCTTCCTTTATGATCAACATACAGCCTAAAGTTTCCGTCTCCGGTTGTAAGCTTCCTTGCTATAGCATTTGCGACTCCCATCCTGGCTATCTCTGCCTTATCTGCGGGAGAAGGTTCTCTGTCGCCTGAGCCCTCCCTATCCTTTGATATGATGCATGGGGATGAGAGTGCGTCCTTTAGCAGCCTGTCGACCTCGTCTAAATTTGTAACGTGCCTGCCATTTAAGAATATCTGCTCATCCTGCGGCAAGGACTGCTCTTCGAGGACCCTGAATCTGAAGTTTTCAAACGTGCTGTATATGATATGTGCCCTCTGGTAGGCCTCTTCTTCTGTAACCTGCTTCGACTGGAGTGTGTTGTCATTATCTCTCCAGTAAAGTGTGGCGACGCGTTTGTTGTCTTCGCCTCTGTCATGAACCACGGCAATTGTCTGGCCAAACCTGCATCCAAAGGCCGCGGCCTGCTGGCCATGCTCTGCCGCAGTATCTGATGACGGACATGCAACCAGGATATCGAGGACCTTATTGCCGTTTTTGACACTCTCTCGCAGTGCGTCTCTCTCATCCCCCGAAGCATTGCGTATAGCTCTGGCCTCTTCTTGCAGCAGGATAAGGGTATTTGCAAATCTTATGAGCTGTGTCTTACCACCACTCATAAGCAGATTATATATCCTCTTGTATCTACCTTCTACGCGTTCGCTTATAAAGCTTGCACCTTCAAACTGCCTCTTGGCCCTATCATCCAGTACGTATTCAGGATCTATATCTTCTATATACAAATTGGCGAGGCGTTGTAATATTTCAGCATGTAAACGTATGTCTTCTGCATTGGCGGGGCCTGCTATCATACTATCTAAGAACCCCTGATAAACGTCTCTGCGGTCAGCTATCTGCACAGGGGCTGTGGCTGCGGGCGGAGCTTCGGGCTCTGTGGCTGCGGGCTCTTCTTCTGCGGGTGGGGCTGGGGTTTCAGCATCAGGCCCCGGCTCTGCGCTATCAGGAGCTGCTGCTTCAGGCTCTTCAGACTCACCTGGTGCTTCTTCTGCGTCTGGGGCTGGGGTTTCGGGCTCTTCTGGTGCGTCTGTTGCATCTGCTGGCTCTAATCCATCCTCTGGATCCCCCCAGGTATCAGCCCATCTTTGATGCGCCTCGGGGGACATAGCTTGTCTATCCGTAGATTCTGCAAGCTCTTCCCCTAGTTCAGGTGCAGGCTCATCAAGGTCAAAACCGTCGAGGGAGATCTCTTCGCCCGCTGGTGCATGCTCAGACACAGGCTCATCGAGGTCAAAACCTTCGAGGGAGACCTCTTCATCTTCAGCTGGCTCTGCTGCTTCAGAAGCCGCTGGCGCAATAGTTTCACCTCTAAGCGTTACCAGAATCGAGTCTATATTGGCAGGTGCCGTGGGCGCAAGATTGCCTGCTGTCTCTATTATATGGGCTATTTCCTGCGCTGCATCTGAGCCCTCAGTATGGTTTGCCGCATACCACTCCATTAAGTTAAGCGGGGTCCAGCCACCGTTGTCCATCTCTTCCTGTGCCTTTGCATGGTCTTGCAGAGCAGGCTCTATTCTTTCTATTGCAATAACACGCACAACCGCCTCAAATATTGTGTTTAGTAAAACTAATGGGGCCTGGTCTTCTGAAAGGGCGGATAGGGTTGAGTCCATACGTTCGATTAAGGCCTCTCTAATTGGTGCTATATTATCCCTTAATTCCACAAATAGCTCTGGATTTTCCGCCATTGTTGCATCGGGCCCTAATTCTACATAGAGACTCATCAAGTTTATGGGATGATGTGTATTGCTCTCATCAGTATATCGTTCCGCTATTTCATCAAGCGTAGTGAGCAAGCCATGCTCTGTGACTAACTGCACCGCAGCTGCTATGTCTGCTTCTGTGGCACCTGCGCCTGAGGCCTTGGTTGCGTCCACAGCTATTGTTTCTGGTTCAGCAAGGTCTGCTTCATCTTCTTCTCCAACACCAAACTCCGGCAGAAGGGATGGGTCATTTTTTATCAAGGCCATCTTTACTGCCTGCACCTTTTCAACAAAGCCTTCTCCTGTAGCATCAAGCATGCTTATAGACAGAGGATTATCCAGTGAGACGCCTGTCTCTACAAATTCCACGATAGATACTACCTCAGCCCTTAAGAGCTCCGCCCTTGTTTGCCCTAATCCTTCAACAATGCCAAGATGCATGTTTTGAACCTCTTGCCATAAAGCGCGGTCAGCTTCCGGCAGATCTACAAAGAAGACTTCTTCGGGAACATAAGATTCATTCTCTTTATCAAAGATACCTGCTCCCCTTAGGTAGAAACGAGGACTCTGACCTTCTCCAAACAGCATAGCCAGGGTCGGCGGCGTTGGCCTGGAGAGCTTTTCTAAATCAGCGTCAAGCTGCCTGAGCCCCTTTGTAATAGTATCCAAAAAGCCTTGATACTTAGCAGGTTCTGACATTTCCTCTTTTATAAATTCTATTAAACTAAGATTTTGCAACGGGGTACCGCTGTAATGGCCAAGTGTGGTACTCAGTAACACTGCGATCCTATCTCTTTTTCCATCATCAGATAAGCCTGCCCACTCCCTGGCAAATCTATTGAGTTCTCTTAATTTTACGACTCTTACAGGGTCGCCCTCATAGATCTCTTTTGCCCTGGCGTATTTTTCACCAAAGACTCCTTCATCAGCCGCTGCAGCAAGAAGCTCATTACACCTTCTTCTGAAGATCTGCTCCCTATTGGCTTCGTTCTTCTGCTTAAGCACTGCTTCTAATCTGCCATCGGCAAGCAGGTCCTGTTTCCATTTTGCAAGGGCTACTGTAACCTCATCCTGTGTCCTTGTTTCTTTTGCCAGCGCAGCATCTGCCGGTGCAGCCGGCTGTGGCTCCATCTGCGCTATTTCCTCTGCCGATGCCAGGCTTGGGCGCAGCTGGCCATCTTCCATAGTTACCTTAAATACATCCTTACCCAATCTGACAAGGGTGGCCCCTTTGTAGGCCTTAAAATCAGCACTTCCTATAAGATTCCTCAGAGTATCCGGAGATACGTAGCTGAGAGCGCTCTCGCCATTTAAACTAAATGCCCTTATCAGCCCGAACCACCTGTCCACCCATGTATCTGTCTTCTCCTGGTCCACGGTGCATATAAACATGGTCGCAAGCGCTATGCGGGACTCATCAGGAACATTGAGATTCGAAAAGAGGCTTGCGGCAGCAAGGTAATACTCACCCTGTGAAAGCACATCCTCAAAAGGCTCTTTCTTGTTTAAGATGACATCTTCGTAGGGGCGATCTAATGCGTCCTTTGAGAACTTGGGCAGGACTACCATGTATGATATGTTCTGCTCTTTCAAGAGCCTTGTTATGCCCTCTGTGTGGAAACCGCCTGTGACGAGCACTGCCAGGGAGCGCTTGTCCTGCTCCATCTTTGCTATGGTGTTTCGTATCATGGCAGCATCCCTTGATCCTGCTATCTCATAGAAACGCTCGACCACAGGAAGGGCTTCTGCTATGGCCCTCATATCAGGCACAAGGTTTGTTAAGACATTGTGCTTTACCATGAGGGGGGATAATTCCTGAGCTATGTTCTGGGGGATAAACTCTTTGCGATGGGCCTTGTAATATGCGAGGTCTCTGTTTACTATCTTTGCATCAAGAAGGTCTATGAGTATGTCAGCCTTTCTGGATGCGTTTGCCAATACCCTCTCTTCACCATTACGGAAGAGCTTGCCTTGAATCTTATAGATTATATCATTGAGCTCGTTGAAGAGATCGTCAATAAGCACCTTGTCATGCATATTGATATAATCGGTATAGCCTGAGAGGTTGGGATAAAGCGATATGTCTATGCCGCACGAGAGGGCAAACTCTCTTAAGCGGTTGTGGTACAGGGATGACTGTATCTTGCCAAGCCTGAAGGAGAAGCTCTTCTCAAGCAGTTCCTGCAGGTCATCTTTTGCAAGGCTCTTTGACAGAAGCTCTATCAGGGCCTCTCTTTCCTTCTGGGCCTTCTGGAAATCTGTCCTCTCTTCAAACCTTGATGCCTCTAACAGGGCCTCTACGTTTTTGAACTCTGATATATCTATATTCAGCTTGCGGCTGACCCTGCCTAAATATTCCCAGTACTCTTTAAATGATATGTTCTGCAGTCTGTACTGCTGTCTCTTCTGATCGAGCTCTCTCAAGGCCTTTGAGTATGTGCGTGCCTTTAGGTCTGAGATGGCCTTCTTGAACATGATCACGGCCCTGTGGATCTTACCCTTGTTCTTCAGAGACTCTATGTAGCTTGCAACGTTCTCCCTGTAGAGAGACGCGTCCTCAACGCCGTAGAGCTTTACATCTGAATTGGAGGATGCCTTGTAGTACTCGGCCGCGTTGATCTTGCCCTTCTTTAAGAAATAATCGGCAAGCTCTTTTCTCTTCTTCTCATCAGGGTATGACTGAAGGAATGAGGTATCTACGTGGCCGCGGGCACCTTCCAAAGCAACGAGCTTTAGGCCATAGGTGTTGACCAGGCCTTCGATGACCTTGTTTATAGACTCCTGCGCCCCCAGGCTTGAGTGCGCATCCTGGATATTGATTATTATCTTGTCACTGCCGGCATTGTAGACCTCTTTGATTATGCCGTAGTCTTCTGGGATGGTTATCTTGGAGAGGTTTGTGAAATCCTTTGCCTGGGCCGTGAGAACACGGTTTCCCTTTATGACCGACCACAAAGGTATGCCGTTTAATGCCCATGCTATATCTTGCACAAAAAAGCAGAGAACTACAATAAGACTTATAGTCTTTATAATCGGTCTAAATGTAGTACCTCTGCTTCTATTTTCCAACATGGCTTTAGCCCCCATAGCTTTATCGCCTGCGGTTCTTAGTGAAGCATTTTTTAGTTGATTATCTATGTGAAACGGATGAAAGATAAAACGTGTTTTATATTACTTTTTTTCATTATTTATTAATGCTTTTTTAAGCTACAAGGAAAGTATATCATGTAAACGCGTATTTGTCAAGGTCTGTTTGTAAAAAAACTTCTTTTTTGGCAGGAGATAAAAACATCATCCTTATCTCTTTTATAGGATGATGTGAATTATAGCATATATATACTTATATTGTCAAGAACTTTTTTTATGCCTCAGGACCTGGAGACGTTTACCAATTTGTTCGGGAAAGTGTCTGGTTTTGGAGACGTCTACCGATCTGTTCGGGACAGGTTCGTGCTTGGATTGGTAGACGTCTCCTAGCGTAGGCGCCAGCGGCGATTACGGATGTCGTGGAAAATGAGATAGGTTGAGGGGACTATAAAGAGGGTCAGGATTGTGGAGCTTATCAAGCCGCCCATGACAGTAATGGCCAATGGGGACCAGAGGTTTGCCTGTTCGCTCTTATCTATTGCCATTGGTAAAAGTCCGAGAAGCGTTGTGCATGTAGTCATCATGATAGGCCTGAGCCTTGCAATGCCTGATGTGACTATTGCCCTGAATGGTCCGTACCCGTTCTTGCTTAAGCGGTTGGCATAGTCTATGAGTATGATCGCGTTGTTTACAACTATGCCTCCAAGCATAATAGACCCCATAAGCACGCCTATATTTATGGTCTTCTTCGATACAAGAAGGGCGACTGCCACACCTATTGCAGCAAGGGGAACCGTTATCATAATTATAAGCGGCTGGGTGTAAGACTCAAACAGGGATGCCAGGACGAGATATATAAGGACGATGACTATCCATAATATGCCGGGGGGCCACAGCGCCAGAAACTCCTTCTGGTTGCGGATCATCCTCCAGTAGTTCTCTCCGAAATCAAAGTAGTAGTCCTTCGGCAGCTTCAAACCCTTTAAGGCCTCTGTTATCTTATTTGCCGCTGTGCCGAATGCGTGCCTTCCGCGGTTGGCGCTCACCTGTATCATGCGGGACTTGTTCTTGCGCCATATCTTGCTGGGGCCCAGGCCCGGTTCAAAATCGACCACCTGCTCAAGGTAGATACGCGTGCCATCTGGTTTGGTGAGTGTGAGCTTGCGCAGCTGATCAAGGGTGCGTCTGTCCTTCTCCTGCAGGCGCGCTATCACCTCTACCTGCTTTGCGTCTGTATGGAAGAGCGTTGCCCTGAGGCCCCGCATCTGCGCGTGAACGACATTGGCGATATCATCGACGCTAAAACCGTATAGCGCGGCCTTCTGCCTGTTGACCTTCAGCCGCCACTCGGGCCTGCCCTTTCTCCAGCGTATCTTAAGGTCCACAAGGCCGGGTATGGTCTGCATCCTGGTGAGCATAGAGATCGCGATCTCATTAAGGGTATTGTAGTTATAACCGAATATCTCGAGTATTATCTCGTTTGTCTCGACCTCCTGAGCTTCCTCGAAGTATATGAATGCCTCGCGGTACTTTCTCTCTACATCCTCGACCCTGACCCGCAGGTCTTCTATTATCTCGTTGGTGGAACGCGCCCTCTGCGCCAACGGCACAAGCTTCACATAGATCTTGGACGACCACTTCTCTATCCTTGATGAGAATTGCTTGACCTCAGGGATGGTCTCCAATATCTTCTCCATGCCCGCGACCGCCTGGTCTGATATATCGAGCTTCGCGCCTGTGGGCAGTTCCACAAATATGGTAAAGTCCTGCTGTTCAGTGGCCCCTACAAACTCCTTTTCGACCACAGCGCATAATACATAGATCGCTGCTACAAACATGACCATGGAGATAGCAAAGATAAGGTAGCGTGAGCGCAGAGCCCCTATCAGTGTACGTCGGTATCTCATCCTCAGTCTGTCTATGAGCGGCTTCTGGAATTTCTTAGACATGGCCTTAGCAGGCTTTACAGGTGTCTCTTTGCGACGGAAGAGCCGCCATTGCAAAAGTGGCAGGTGCGCCGAAAGCATAGGCACTATAGATAAGGATACAAACAGAGACGATATGAGTGAAAACGCGACCGTAAGGGCAAGGCCCATATAGAGTATCCTTATGTCCTTGCTTACAAAGACTATCGGCAGAAATACCACGACGGTGGTTATGGTCGCCGCTATTATCGCAAGTATCATCTCCTGGGCACCCTGTATCACGACCTTTGTGCCCTTGATGGCCTTCTCCCTCAATCGGTGTATATTCTCAAGCACAACGACAGAGTTGTCCACAAGCATACCGACACCGATCGCAAGGCCACTCAATGTCATGACATTCAGGGTGATCTTTAAGAAGAACATGCACATAAATGTAGCGATTACGGATATGGGTATGGATATGGCTATTATAAACGTGGAGCGTATGTCCCTCAAAAAGACCCAAAGCACCAGTATGGCAAGGAAGGCCCCCCACATCAGTGTCCGTTTCACCCCGTCTATTGCCTGCTCTATTACGCCTGCCTGATTATAGGTCTCTATCAGCCTTATGCGCTTATCAAGGATCTCCGTTGTGAGCTTCTTCTCTACTTCCTGGACCTGCTTTATGACCTCTACTGTATTTGCCTCGGTCTCCTTCTGTATATATAATGATACGACCGGAAGGACATTGACGCGGGAATAGCTTTGTGCCTCAAGGAATGAGTCCTTTACAACCGCAACATCCTTTACCCTGATGATAGACTTACTGGGCGTGGCCATTATGCCGACGTTTTCGATATCCTCCATATCATCAAACCCGCCGAGCACACGGATGAGATATTTGTTCTTGCCCTTATCGTATCCGCCGAGAAGAAGATCGACATTACTGTAATTTAAGGCATTGATGACCTTACCGATAGGCAGGCGGTAAGCCTGGAGTTTCCTCTGATCGACCTCTACAAGTATCTTTCTCTCCCTGCCGCCTCCGATATCCACGTTTGCCACGCCGTTTACCCTGAGTATACGGTCCTTGATCTCATCGTCCACGATCCTTCGCAGCATTTCAGGTGTATAGCCTAAGCCCGTAGCCGCAATTATGAGTATAGGGACATCCTGTTGCTCGAACTTTGCGATGACGGGCTTTTCTATCTGCTTGGGAAGCTGATTCTTTATCCTGGAAAATTTCTCTCTCACCTCAAGCAGGGCATAGTCCATATTTATGCCCGGCTCAAACCGCATCACCACGCGGGAGCGGCCTTCTTCTGAGATGGATATGATACTGCGTAGGTGCGAGACCGTGCTGACAGAGTCTTCTATGGGCTTTGAGACCTGCTCTTCTACTTCCTCCGGCGGAATACCACCTCTTATATCGACAAAGATGGATATATCGCCAAAGCTAAAGTTTGGGAGCAGTTCTATCGGAAGGCGTGTTAAGGCAATGGTACCGATGATAAGAATACCCAGAAATACCATCGATATGGTAATGGGTCTTTTTACGGAGAGTTGGGGCAGGCGGGGTAGTATTATGATACCTGCGATAAATATTGCTAAAAGTATTAACACTCTAAGGGGTGCCCCCTATTCATTTATTATGTAATGCCGTCCCACGGCAGCGGGGCCTTTCCCGACCAGTACGTTGTTATCGGAAAGGGCCTTCAGGTCCCTGGCTGCGGTTGGGACAGATACCTTAAACTTCTTCGCATACTCTTTCCTGGTGACCTTTCCGCTCTTCCTGATATATCTTATGAGCCTCTTCTGCCGGGGCGTAAGCGCATCCCATGCCTCATCCGGGATAGCACCTTTACCGGGTATCCCATTCTCCGGTTTTCGGGGCAATGGCGGTTCCTCGGATTTCTCAGGTTCTGGTGTTGGCGCCGGTTCGGACGTTGGCTCTGGTTCTAGCTCTGGCGCGGGTTCCGACGCTGGCTCAACCTCTGGCTCTTCTATTGGTTTTTCTGGTTCCGGCTCTGGCTCAGGTTCTGGTTCTGGCATTGGTTCAGGCTCGGGCGCTGCTTCAGGCTCTGGCTCAGGTTCTGGTTCTGGCATTGGTTCAGGCTCGAGCGCTGCTTCAGGC
>JABMQS010000091.1 GCA_013202525.1 Candidatus Omnitrophota bacterium | reverse complement strand
TTTGTCATACCGCCCAAGGAGGAACTTGAGAAAGTGGGCATCTATGGTATACATCTCGGTGACTATATCTTCTGGGATGGGGAGAGGCAGGTAGAGTTTATAAAGAAGGAGTATGGCTGGCGCGAGGATGATGTCGAAGGCAGTTACAAGAAGTACAAGAGTGTGGAATGCATAATGGAAGGGGTCCACAGCTATGCCAAGTTTATAAAGAGGGGTTTCGGAAGGGCCACAAACCACGCAACCCAGGATATAAGGACAGGCCTTCTCACAAGGCAGGAGGCATTCGAACTTATAAAAGAATATGATACAGAGAGGCCTAAGATCATGGATCATTATCTTAAGATCACCGGCCTGACGGAAAAAGAGTTTATAGATACCTGCAAGGCGCTCAGGAAAGGAAAGGCAAAGGATTTGCCGGAGAAGTATAGCTGATGAAGACAAAAGATATCATTCCATTGATGGGGTTTCAGATACCGGGCATGGTCAAAGACCAGGGCCTGACTGCCGTAGAGCTGGTAAAGGCCCTTATTGCCTATATCGACAGGATCGAACCAAAGATCAATGCCTGGGCCTATTTCAGGCCTGAGATCCTGCTAAAAGAGGCAGAGGCAATAGATACCAGGGTAAAGAACAGAGAGGCAATAGGCAGGCTATCGGCTGTGCCTGTCGGGGTAAAGGATATATTCAATACCAAGGATATGCCCACATGCATGGGTTCAAAATTGTGGGATGGCTTTACACCTGGCAATGACGCAAGGGTCGTCAGTTACCTGAGGTGGGAGGATGCGATAGTATTTGGAAAGACCGTGACTGCTGAGTTTGCGGTCCATGAGCCGGGCCCAACGAGGAACCCTCATGACCTTGATTACTACCCGGGCACATCTTCGAGCGGCTCTGCAGCATCTGTGGCATCGGGCATGGTTCCCGTAGCCCTTGGCACACAGACAGCGGGTTCGATAATCAGGCCTGCAAGTTATTGCGGTGTATATGGATTTAAGCCGTCGTTCGGCACACTACCGCGGACAGCGATGTTAAAGACCACCGACACGCTCGACCAGGTGGGCTTTTTTACACGTTCAATAGAGGATGTGGGCCTGGCCTTTGATGTAATGAGGGTCAAGGGGGAGAATTTTCCTTTTGTGCACAGGCATATGGATGAGCCCGGAGATCTTAAAAAGGATAGCTGGAGGATAGGTTATATAGAGCATCCCAAATGGGATTGTGTTGATGATTATGCCAGGGAAGGCTTTTCGAATTTCTTAAAAGATCTTTCAAGGGCAAAAGGTATAAAGCTTGAGAAGGTCGTTCTGCCGGATGCCTTCAATGATGCACACGATATACATGAGAGGATCTATAATAAGACACTTGCCTATTACTTTAAAGAGGAGTCAAAGAAGAAGGAGCTGGTAAGTAAGGTCTTGCTCGGCATGATAGAGGAAGGAAAGAAGCTCTCACTCGATGACTATAAGGATGCTATATCCAGGCAGGAGCAGTTGGCAGGTGAGTTGGATAAGATACTGGAGGGTTATGACGCGGTGGTTACGCTTTCTACTTCAGGCCAGGCGCCTAAGTTTGACAACCCTGTCGATAAGCCAGACTCCTGTCTCATCTGGAGCCTCTGCTGGGTGCCGGCCTTGAACATACCGGTCTTTAAGGGGCCCACGGGCCTGCCGTATGGACTTCAGGTGATTACAAAGAGATATAGGGATCTTTCCTTGATCGAGTTTGTAAAATCCTTGAAGGAGAAGGGTATCGTTGTTGATGCCCAGATCCCTGAGTGGATAGGTAAAGAGGCCGAGTTGGCTGGTATGAAAAAAGGAGCTTAAAGATGCGTAATCCATTTATAGCAGGAGGCAAGCTGTATCTGAGGGGTATTGAAAAAGAGGACTTAACAGGCAATATGGCCAAATGGTCCAATGATGCTGAAGTTACACACTATATGGTCATGGGTACCTTTCCGAATTCCGGTGTGATATTCTCATCCCCGGATAGCATAGAAGTGGAGTATAAGAGGCTCTTAAAGAGCCGGACAGATGTGGTATTTGCCATAGTCGACAAGAAGACCGACAGGGCGATAGGCATAACAGGCCTCTATGATATAAGCTGGATTCCAAGGCACGGGGATCTTCGGATCGCCATTGGTGAGAAGAAGTCCTGGGGAAAGGGGTATGGTGCAGAGGCGGTTGAGCTTCTTTTAGGATATGCCTTTGGAAAATTGAGTCTAAACAGTGTGCAGCTTGGGGTAAATGCAGAGGATAAGCGCGCAAACAGCTGTTATAAAAGAGCAGGCTTTGTATACGAGGGCACAAGAAGGGAGTTTGTCTACAGAAACGGCAGGTACTATGATGCCAATCTCTACTCCATCTTAAGATCAGAGTTTGAGGCAAAGAAAGGCCCGAAGGGTCAAAAGAAGAAGAGAAAGGGATAGTGATGAAGGCATTGGTCGTCGGCGCCGGCAGGATGGGAAGCGCCTTTGATGAGATAAGGCAAAAGACATGGATCAATACGCATACAGGCGCATATGTCAAGAACGCCAGGATCAACTGTATCGCTGTATGCGATAAGGATAAATCGGCCCTGGAGAGGGCAGTGGATCACTGGGGCCTTAAGCATTCTTATACTGATATTGAAAAGGCGCTTGATGAGTATAGGCCTCAAGTAGTCAGTCTCTGCGTGGGTCCGCATCTGGTTTTGGGTATGCTGAAGAAGATAGCAGCGTGCGATTCTGTCAGGTTTGTCTGGCTTGAGAAGCCTTTCAGCAATTCCTTAAGAAATGCAAAGAAGCAGATAGATATACTAAAGCGTAAAAGAATCCGCTTTGTGACAAACTACCAGAGGCGGTTTGACCCATTCTACATATACATAAAGAAGAATATGAAGGCCCTGGTGGGGGAACCCCTTAAATGCTCGTGCTTTTTCTCAGGCGGGATTGTTAACACTGCCTCGCACCTGGTCAATACGCTTATCTTCTTTTTTGGGAAACCGAAACAGTGCAAGAGGCTTGATATAAAGAAGGATAAAAGCGGGAGTTTCCACGGTGATTTTGAATTAAAGTTTAAGGGTTTTTCTGCCTTCTGTTTTGAGATAGGCCACCAGGCATCGGTCTTATCAGGCGCCTATTCGATATTCGAGATGCAGATCTTTGGCACAAAGGGCAGGCTGGATATAAAGGGCCTTCCATTTAATGAGTATGAGATAAGATATTATCAGAGCAGCGCTTCAAGGCGTTTCAAGAATGTAAAGGTGCTGGCTGAGAAGAGACTGGCGCTTTCATTTAAGAGGGATTACATGGAGAGGGCACTTAAGGCACTGCTTGCCAGGACTCAACCCTCAGATGCAGAGGGCGCAGTTGATACACTCAATATTTTCCAGGAATTAGGTCTGATTAAATAGTAACGTTGTTAAAGCAGTGAAAGGCCAAAAGATATGGTTCTTGAAAGAGTTCCCTGCAATATATGCGAATCCGAAGCAGCAGATGTGTTATATAGTATGGACCCTCATAAAATAGTCAAATGTAAAGACTGTGGCCTGGTATATGTCAATCCACGCTTGAAGGAAGAGGCATTGAAGGATATTTACAATGAATCTTACGGCGATACATATATTAAGCAGGAAAGTACAAGAAGCAGTCAGGCTGAGGAAGATTTTGATGATGTGTCCAAGCATTGCCACTTCAACGGTAACAAGCTGTTGGACATTGGGTGTTCAGCCGGTTTCTTCTTGAAGGCGGCTAAGGAAAGAGGCTGGCAGTGCCGTGGTATAGATCTTGATAAGGAAGCTGTTGAATTTGCGAAAAAGAAATTTGATCTCGATGTTGAATATAGGGCATTAGAGGAGACCGATTTTAAGGAAAAGGAGTTTGATCTCATTACATTATGGGGGGTATTGGCCCACCTCAGGGACCCGAAGGCATATTTTATATATATAAATCGTATACTAAAGGATGACGGTTGGCTCGTGCTGAGTTCTTTAAATATAGATTCCATATGCGCGAGGCTTTTCAAGGAGCGTTTCAGGCTCATAGATCCCAGTGCGCACATATACTATTTTTCTACCACAACGATTACCAAGCTGCTGGAACTTACCGGATTTGAAGTAAAGAGACGATATTACCCTTTCTGGAGCACCCCGTATTTCAAATGGATTGAGTTGTGGAATGTGCCTTTAAGGCTTTTTCATCTTAAGGTTTATAATCCAATCCTTAAGTTTTTAGGCCTTGAGAATTTTGTTAAGAAAGATATAAAATCCCCACCTTTTTGGGGAAATATGGTAGTGGTTTATGCTAGAAAAAAGTTAACATAGCTCACGGACGGCCTATATGGAAAAAGATATATTTTATCTAATCGAAGAGTATGATGCATCGCTGGATTATAAAGACGGAAATGCGATTTCGCTTACACCGCAGGCCTCCTATCGACTTGGCCGCGAGGGAAAAGAATATTCTATTATTGAAGACTTCTACAGCGAGCAGGAAATGAGATCAAGGGAGGAGCCCTACTTCTTCAGGCAGCTTGAGTGGATAGCCAGATTTGACGGGTTTCTAAAGGAAAGAATAGACTTTTGCAGACAGAATAATATAGGTGTTGCGCACGCTTATTATAGCAAGCTCAAATACTTTATAGACAGCATTGTGGTGCAATCCTTTATCATGTCAGAGTTTTTGAAGAACTCAGGGGCCAAAGAGATCATCTAT
>JABMQS010000090.1 GCA_013202525.1 Candidatus Omnitrophota bacterium | reverse complement strand
TCCTTCAGCCCTTCGGGCTTCAGGATGAGGGGCCGAAAAATACCAAAAATTCCCCGGCCCCTCACTTAAACAGGAGCTCCCTTATCATCTTCTTTATTGCACAGACATCCTCTTTGGCCCTGAGTTCCTCAAGCTTTTTGAGATCTATATTATTGGCCAGCCTCCAGAACTGCTGGACCGTCTCGACATTCTCCCTGCACTCATCCTCTGCTGTGCCGCTGACCACCTTTGTATCGAAGAAGATCCATCCATCGTAATCGTACTTCCTGAACAGATAGAATACCTCAAGCAGAGAAACAGGCGTTACAGAACCGACCATGATATCATCATCATAATACCAGGAATCATTTAAGTGGACATTGAAGAGTTTGTTGCGCGACAAGAACATCTCATAGGCCTCTCCGGGGCATTCCTGGCACATGATAGAGTGGTTATAATCCATATTCGCGCCTACGTTCGGCCTGTCTATCTCATGTATCAGGACAACGGTCCTTCCGGCATCCCTCACAAGCGTCTTTACAGGCGACTGTTCGTACTTGTATTCAAGCCCGAACTTGATATCCTTTGCATTGTCAGCTACCTTCTGCATGCTGTCGACAAAGTTCTTCCAGAGCAGGGAATAGTCCCTCTCAAATGGATAGGTGTGTCCGTCCCGGTTTATCCAGATATTGACTATATCGCAGTCAAATACCCTGGATGCCGAGACCGAATCATTGACAAACTTGATAGCAGCATCCCTTATCTCTTTTTCGGGGTGGGCAAGCGCTCCGGTCTTAAACAACTTATCCTCATAAAACCTGGGATTTACCGCGCTCACCTTGAGGTTATACTTTTCAAAGATCTCTTTCATATCCTCAACCGGTATTGTAAATACCGTGGGGTAGTTTAACTCAACACCGTCTATGCCGTCTATCTTGCTGATGGCCTCGACCGCCTCATCAAAGGCCTTTTTGCACTCCTCAGGCGTCTCCCCCTTTTTTAAAAAACTTTGGATCCTGGCCGACAGCCTCAACTTCTTCATCCTGTTCCTCCCTTTCTTTTGTATGCTATTTAGGATAACGGAGATTCTTCTGTTCTGTAAAACACCTTATGCCAAAATGTGACAAAATCCTGCCCAGGCCCGTCTTTCTCATGCCGCCCCACGGACAGCTGATATTTGTCCTTGGCAGGCCGTTTACCACCGCTGTTCCCACAAGCGCCTTTGCGGCTATTCTTTTTGCCTTCGATATATTCCTTGACCATACAGAGAAACCCAGGCCGTACTCCGACATATTGACCTCGTCCATGACCTTGTCTATATCCTTAAGGGGCCTTATGGGAAGTATGGGGCCAAAGACCTCCTCTTTGGCAAGGCGCATATTATTATTTATATTGGTCAGTATCGCAGGCTCCATAAGAAAACCCTTAGCGCCAAGGCGCCTTCCGCCGAAGATGACCTTTGCACCCTTAGCCACGGCATCCTTATAAAAGGACTGGGTCTTTTCAAAACTGGGCCTGTTTGCCATCGGCCCTATATCGGTCAAAGGATCCATGGGGTCTGCTACCTTTAACGCCCCTGCATGCTCAAGGACCTTCTCTGTGAACTCATTCATAACCCTGGGATCCACATAGGCGCACTCTACGGCATTGCATGATTGGCCGCAGTGCTTAAAACCCCCGGTAACAGCAGCTGCTGCTGCCTTGTCTATGTCGGCGTCATTCAAAACGAGCAGTATATCCCTTCCACCAAGCTCCATGCTCAGCCGGCTCATCCGCGCGGCAGAGCGCCTTATAACATCCTGGCCTGCCCTGATACTGCCGGCAAAGGCTATAAAATCACAACCCTCAACCAATGACTGCCCCAGGGCCTTGTCTCCATATACGGTCTGGACTATGCCCGGCGGAATAGCGGCCTTATCAAATGCCTGTTGCAGCTTCTTGCTGCAGAGGCTTGAGAATTCCGATGACTTGTGTATCACGGTATTTCCGGCGAGTATGGCCGGTATAGCGCACCAGATGGTCTGGCTTGCAGGCGCATTCCAGGAGCTTATGATAGCTACCACACCGACCGGCTCGAAACAGATCTCATTTACTATCCCGTCCTTTAGATCTATGACCTCCGGCTTTAAGTACCTCTTTGAGTTATCGATAAACCACCTGCCCCTGTCGATAAGGGCGCTGACAAGCCCTGTGGAACTTTTTATAGGCAGGCCTGTCTCAAGCGTAGTAACCTTGGCTATATCCTCTGCATCGTCTCCGATGGCCTTTAATATATTCTTTGCTATCACGGCCCTCTGATTCAACGAGAGCTCCATAAGCCTGCTCTGCGCACGCCGGCTCTTTGAAATGATCTTCTCAAGCTCCTTTGTCGAGGTGGGCGTGATCTCCGCCAGCTTCTTACCATTAAAGGGGTTTATACTTATTATCCTCTTTGGCTTTCCGGATCTTGCCATCTGTCCATCCTTTCTTAAGAATCAAGAAAATTCCTCGCTCTTCGAGCTCAGAATGACTTGACACTTGGAATTTTCTTTTAGAAAGAAACCCTGATGCCTGCCTGCCGGTAGGCAGGGTTTCCTTCTAACGCTTCGTTGTTTTCCTTCCTTCCGCAAGGGGGCTTACCTCGCCGATAAGGGGGGACGG
>JABMQS010000089.1 GCA_013202525.1 Candidatus Omnitrophota bacterium | reverse complement strand
CTTCCCTTAGCGTCTGGATTCCCGCTTTCGCGGGAAAGACAATGCTTCTTAACCCCTTGCAACTATTTAAGCTGCAAAAATGTCTGAATTGATGGTGACCCCAGCGGGAGTCGAACCCGCGTCGGCGGCTTGAAAAGCCGCTGTCCTAGGCCACTAGACGATGGGGTCGCGCGCTATTTCGAAACTTTCTCTAAAACCGTACTGATCTATTCTTCGGTGACGACAGAAGCGACAGCAGAGACCTTATCCTTTGCTTCCTTGAGGGCGATAACGCGCACGCCCTGAGTTGAGCGGCCAGTCGCTCTTATGCCCTTGACAGCGATCCTGACAACGGTGCCGCTCTCTGTGATGATCATGACCTCATCCTTGTCGCCTGCCATCTTTACGCCGACAGCAAGGCCTGTCTTGGGGGTCGTCTTAATATTGATTATGCCTTTGCCGCCCCTTGACTGCAGCCTGTATTCTTTTATGGGGGTGCGCTTGCCAAAACCCTTTTCTGATATAGTGAGTAACGCGCCCTCCGGGCGGGCGACCACCATGCCGATAACCTTGTCTTTCTTGCCGATCGTTATAGCCTTTACACCCTTGGCTGCGCGGCCCATATCCCTTACCTGCTTCTCTTTGAACCTTATGGCCTTGCCCTCGCAGGTGGCTAAGATAATATCCTGGTTGCCGTCGGTCTTTGCCGCTCCGATAAGGCTGTCGCCTTCTTCTATGGTTATGCCTATTATCCCGCCTTTACGCGGGTTGGCATAGGCGCTGAGCTCTGTCTTCTTCACCAGGCCGTTGCGCGTAATCATAACGATGTGATCGGCCTTTGAAAAATCCTTAACCGGCACAAAGGCATTTATGTGCTCACCGGGTGAAAGCTGGAGGAGGTTCACCACGGCCTTGCCCTTGGATGTGCGGCCTGCCTGGGGTATCTCGTGAACCTTAAGCCAGTAGACCTTGCCCTTATTGCTGAAGAAGAGTATGTACTCATGCGTTGTGGCGACAAAGAGATGCTCTATAAAGTCCTCTTCTCTCACCTCGGCACCCATAACACCCCTGCCGCCGCGCTTCTGCCTTCTATATGCGCTCACCGGCAGCCTCTTTATATACCCGCCGTGGCTTATGGTGATAACCACGTCCTCTTCGACTATAAAGTCCTCTATCTTCATGTCCTCTACTTCGCCGACAATATCTGTCCTTCGCTCGTCGCCGTACTTCTTGACGACTTCCGCAAGCTCATCCTTTATTATCTCCAAAATCTTCTTCTCGCTGGCGAGTATAGACTCATACAGCCCTATCTTCTTTATCAGCTCGAGGTATTCCGCCTCTATCTTCGTGCGCTCGAGGGCTGTAAGCCTCTGGAGCTGCATCTCAAGGATCGCCTGCGCTTGTCTTTCGCTCAGGTCAAATTTTTTGCCAAGCTCTATCTTGGCGATCCTTACGTCCTTTGACTGCCTTATGACCTTTATTATCTTGTCTATAAATTTGAGGGCTATCTTGAGGCCCTCGAGTATGTGGGCCCTCTCCTGCGCCTTGCGCAACAGGAACCTGGTGCGCCTTATGACGATCTCTTTTCTGTGGCTGACGTAAAGATCCAGGAGCTGGCGGAGATTCAGGATGCGCGGCTGATTGTTCACCAGCGCAAGCATTATGATGCCAAAAGAAGTCGCCAGCTGGGTGTGTTTGTACAGCTGGTTTAATATTATCTGCGCGGGCCTGTCACGCTTTAAGTCAACGACTATTCGTATACCGTCTTTGTCTGACTCGTCCCTTACATCCGATACGCCTTCTACCTTCTTTTCGTTGACAAGCTTTGCGATGGACTCTATAAGATTGGACTTATTTACCTGATACGGCACCTCTGTAATAATGATAGACTCTTTACCGCCGCGGAGCTCCTCTATCTGCGCCCTCGCGTGTATCCTTACAATGCCGCGGCCTGTGGTGTAAGCGCTCTTTATGCTCCCCCTGCCGCAGATCGTCGCCCCTGTCGGAAAGTCCGGGCCCTTGACGATCTTCATAAGGTCCTTCATCTCTACATCAGGGTTGTCTATAACAGTTACAATGGCGCTCGCTATCTCCCTGAGGTTATGCGGCGGCATGTTGGTCGCCATGCCTACTGCTATACCGCTGCAGCCATTCACCAATAAGTTCGGAAGCACGGCCGGGAGGATGACAGGCTCCTTAAGCGACTCGTCGAAGTTGGGCACAAAACCAACCGTATCTTTGTCGATATCACCGAGCATCTCATCTGCCACGCGCGCCATGCGGCACTCTGTGTATCTCATGGCAGCTGCGGGATCTCCGTCTATAGAACCCCAGTTGCCCTGGCCGTCTGCAAGGGGGTAGCGCAATGAAAAATCCTGCACCATACGCACAAGCGCTTCGTAGACAGCAACATCCCCGTGCGGGTGGAATTTTCCAAGGCACTCACCGACGATACGGGCGCTCTTCTTGTATGGCTTGCTGTGCTGAAGCGCAAGCTCGTTCATAGCAAAGAGTATCCTGCGCTGCACCGGCTTCAGGCCGTCCCGTGTGTCCGGCAGGGCCCTGCCCACAATCACGCTCATCGCGTAATTAATATAGGAGTCTTTTATCTCCTCCTCTATGTATCTCTTCTCAATTTTTTCGCCGCGTGTATACATATTATATATCCAACCTTGTCACTTCTCTTGCGTGCTTTTCAATAAATTCCCTGCGCGGCTCGACCGCATCACCCATAAGCACGGTGAACATGCCGTCTGCTTTCACCGCATCTTCCAAAACCACATTGAGCAGGGTGCGCTTCTCCGGATCCATGGTAGTCTCCCAGAGCTGTTCCGGGTTCATCTCACCAAGGCCTTTGTATCTCTGCATAACCATACCGCTCTTGGCCCTCTCTTTTATTTGGCGGAGCAGGCCTTTCAGGTCGCGTATGGCCACGGTCTCACCGTCTGCCTTCATCTTGAACAGGGGGGCAACCTCTTTCTTCTTCTCAGGCTTTGCGCGCCCCTTCTGCTGCTCTTGCTCTTCTTCTATAAGCTCATAATCCTCTTCAGGCGAAAATCCCGTCTTCTCCAGCTTGGTTATCGCCTCGCCGAGCTCCTCAGAGCTGAAAAACTCTGTTATATCAATATCCTTGGCCTTGGGCTTCTCCTTGTCTGTCTCCTCATGAATCTCAAGGGCCTTGCCTGCCTTCTTCTCCCGATCCTGCACCAATTTCGCTAACTCAGCGTCAGAATAGAGAAAATGGGTCTCTCCCTCCACTTTCGCCATAAAAATTGGGAGTTTTTTGGTCTTCGCCTGCCTAAGAGCTATGTATTTCTGAAGATTCACTCCACGCCGCTCTACAGAACGTCCCAGCCGCTCAACCGTATCAAGCGTCTCGAGCAGCTCTCTTAACTGCTTATTGTTAACTACCTTCTTACCTTTTGCCTTGGCCAGCTCCATGCCCTCTGTGCCCAGATCAAGGAGCATTTCATCCATATGCTCCTCTGTTTGGATATATTCCTCGCGCTTGCCCCTCTTTATCTTATATAATGGGGGTTGCGCTATATAAACATTGCCGTTCTCTATAAGCTTTGGCATTTGTCTATAAAGCATTGTCAGCAAAAGAGTTCTGATGTGCGAACCGTCTACATCAGCGTCGGCCATGAGTATAAGCTTGCTATACCGCAGCTTTGATATATCAAATTCTTCACCCACGCCACAGCCCAGCGCGGTTATTATGGTCCTGATCTCCTCGTTGGAGAGTATCTTATCCAGCCTGGCCTTTTCCACGTTGAGGATCTTGCCTTTTAGCGGTAAGATTGCCTGGAAACGCCTGTCTCTGCCCTGCCGTGCGCTATTATGCACAAAAACGCCGCTAGATAGTGCGAAATTATGGGTGCCTGGTACTTCCATATCGTAAACATCACACTTTTGCGGCAACATCCTAACGCTTTTTACCTTGTGGTTAAAACACTTCACTGCTTCGGTCGAGTTTTCCCCAGCCAGAACAGGCTTGTTGAGCGGCATAAGGCTCGCGCCAGGCACCAAGTCTTTGGCTTCTGCAAAAGTCCCCTCTCTTAACATAAACTTATGACCCGGGGTGCAAGTTATCTTTTCGCCGCTGTCCAGCACAACCTCAACTACATCCGCGCGGTGCCGCGTCATGCGCGGGTGCAATATTTTTTCTACGCCTAGGTTCCCATCTTTTTTGATAGTATAGCAATAGTTGGTTTTCCCTTTTTTGTACTCAACCACCAACTCTTTGAACGAAAGACCCCTACCGTCCAGCAGGGCTATCTTCGTCTCCCCGGAAAAGCACCCGCCCGCGCTATCGCCCTCTACAAGGTATATTTCGCACATCGAGGCATCGGTTTCGGTGCAGTCTGCGAGCTTGCCCGGCAGGCCGCCGATCTCGAGGGCCCCTTTTCTTCTGGTAAGCTCCCTTGCCTTCCGCGCCGCCTCCCTTGCCCTCGCCGCCAAGGTGGCCTTCTCTATGACCTTGTTGGCCACTGAGGGGGTCTCCTCAAAGAAAGTGCTTAGAGAATCATTTACCATGGAGGCCACAATGCCTTCCACATCGGCGTTGCCCAGCTTTGTCTTGGTCTGCCCCTCGAACTGCGGGTTTGGTATCTTGACACTTATAACGGCGGTCAGGCCCTCCCTTATGTCGTCTCCCGAGAGTGAGGTGTCCTGGCTCTTAAAGATCTTCTTGTTCTTGCAATACTGATTCGCAACCCTGGTGAGGGCAGATTTAAAACCGCTAAGGTGTGTGCCCCCCTCTATGGTATTTATGTTGTTGGCAAAACTGAATATGGTCTCTGCATAGCCATCATTATATTGCATCGCCACCTCTACAGCAGTGGCGTCCTTCTCTCTCTGCAGATATATAACCTTCTTGTGGAGAGGATTTTTATTCTTGTTCAGGTACTCTATAAAAGAGATTATGCCGCCGTCAAACTTAAACTCGACCTCTTTATCCTTGCGCTCGTCGCTCAAAACTATCTTCACGCCCTTGTTTAAAAAGGCGAGTTCTCTCATGCGGTTTGCGAGTGTCTCAAAGCTGAATTCGATACCCTTTGAGAATATCTCCTTGTCCGCCTTAAAGGTTATCTTGGTGCCGCGCTTTTGGCTCTTGCCTATTGTCGTCAGCTTGGATACGGCTTTTCCTTTTTTGTAGCGCTGGTGGTAGACCTTGCCGTCCCTGCGCACCTCGACCTCAAGCCAGTCAGATAAGGCATTCACGACACTCACGCCTACCCCGTGCAGGCCGCCTGACACCTTATAGCTGCGATGGTCAAACTTTCCCCCCGCATGGAGCGTGGTAAGCACAACCTCAACGGCGGGCTTTTTTTGGGTCCTGTGTATGTCTACGGGTATGCCGCGTCCGTCGTCCAGGACCGCTATGCTGCTGTCCTGGTGTATAATGACATTTATGTTGTGGCAGAAACCTGCCATTGCTTCATCGATACTATTGTCCACCACCTCATACACCAGGTGGTGCAGGCCTCTTGCGGTCGTGTCCCCTATGTACATGGCCGGCCTTCGCCGCACCGCCTCTATGCCTTCCAGGACCTGGATCGTCCTCGCATCATATTGTGAGCTGGGGGCCTCCGCCTTGGGGGCAGGGCCTTTCTTTGGGGCAGAAGTCTCTTTTTTAACGGCTGGGGACTTCTCCTCAGGCGCCTTCTTACCCTGTTTTGGTGATACGGTCTTTTTCTTTGCCACCCTCTATCCTCTC
This sequence comes from Candidatus Omnitrophota bacterium, assembly GCA_013202525.1. Classification (GTDB taxonomy): domain Bacteria; phylum Omnitrophota; class Gorgyraeia; order JABMRG01; family JABMRG01; genus JABMQS01. The sequence goes on along the minus strand of JABMQS010000089.1, from coordinate 7,607 downwards.
TGCCAGCGTCTTTGCGCTGGTGCTGACACCACAAACACCTCTTACTAACACCAGTCTGCTCTTATTGCCCTTTACCTTCTTCGCCACAACGGCGACTATATCGTCTGCGCAGACCACTCTTTTTTTATCTACAGCTATATATCCGCGCATTATCCTTCTCCGGCCCTCAGCTTTATGCTCAATATCTCTTTGTTCTTTATCAGCTTGTTGAGCCTTTTTTCAATCTTGTCTTTTTTTAGACGAAGCTGGTATATCCATACAGGGCTGTCAACATCTATAACAAGGGTCTTATCTTTTATGTTTGTCGGCGTAGAGTGCCTGCTCGCCTCTTTGCCGGCTGCCTGCTCCCACGCCTTTTGCACATCCTCTTTATATACGCGCCCTTTTGTCTCTGCTTCGATGCCGCCTATTGCTGTCTTCAGTATATCTTTTATAAGTTCGGGCTGTTTGTTTTTTGGCATTAGGTGACCTGCATGGGCAGCACGATATATATATACCCTTCCTCGCCCCTTATCACACCCGGCTTGTCCGGGCCTGTCAGCTCAATCTCAAGGGATTGCTGGTCTATGTTTTTTAACACGTCCAGCAGGTAGGTTGGGTTAAAGCCTATCACAAACTCCTCCCCGCTATATTCTGCCTCTATGTCTTCCTTGACCTCGCCAACCTCTGGCGTGGACTTTGAAACCACCAGGCTGTTCTTCGAAAGCTGCAGCTTTATAGCCTGGGACTCTACGGTTGTCAGAAGATTTGCCCTCTTTATGGCTGAGCACAGCTTTTGCGCGTCTATTTTTAATTTGGTCTTGATCTCTTTTGGTATTGCTTGTTCGTAATTCGGGAATTCACCCTCTATTAATCTGGATACAACAACAAGCCCGTTAGCGCGAAACATGATCTGGTTTTTCGAAAAGACGATGCTCACCTCGCCCTCTTCCTGAAGGGAGCGCGCCAATTCCTGAACAGTCTTTGTTGGTATTATTACTTTCTTCTCTGTTTTTAGTTTGGTGTCGTTTTTTTGGTTGACGATGGCTAACCTCCTACCGTCTGTGGCCACCATCCTTATCTTGTCTTTTGTGATTATAAGGCATATGCCGTTTAAGACATACCTGGTCTCGTCGTTGCTCATTGCAAAGCTGCTCATCCCCAACATCTTCCTGAACATGCTCTGCTCCAAAACCATCTCTTCTTTATCTGTAAATTGCGGTAGTTTTGGAAACTCCTCCTTGGGTACACCCAACACTTTAAATACGATGCCACCGGACTCAACCACCACCATATTGTTCTTTTTTGCCGATATCTCTATTGTGGCATCCGGCAGCTCCCTTATGATGTCGGTAAGGCGCTTAGCCGGTGTTGTTATAGCCCCTTCTTCGAGCACATCCGCGGGTATTGTGGTTGTCATGCCTATATCAAGGTTTGTTGTAGTGCATTTTAAGCCGTCTTTACCAGCTTCTATCAATATGTTGGATAATATGGGGAGGGTATTTTTGGAGTTAACCACACCCGCTATTGCTTGTATTCTCTCTAACAAGATCTCTTTTTCTACCTTTATCCTCATATCCACATCGCTTATTATTATTACTATATAGTTAATATATAAAAACTAGTAGCAGGAGTAATGGGCGTGGGCATGTGTATAACGCCCTATCCCCGTTTCTTTATTTTAGTTACAACGCTGTTAACCACCTCTTTGATGTGTGGATTATTCTTGATATCTTCTTCTACCCTCTCGCATCCGTGCATCACAGTGGTGTGGTCCCTCCCCCCGAAGAGGCCGCCGATCTCAACTAGAGATAATTTCGTAAGCTCCCTGGAGAGATACATGGCTATCTGCCTGGGGAAGGCGATCTTTCTGGTCCTCTTCTTTATTCTCATGTCGTTACTGCTTATCCCAAAATGGTCTGCGACCACCTTCTGGATGAGCTCTACATTGATCTCGACACCCCGCTCTTCTTCGACCTCCTTCAAGACCTCTTTAGCAACACCCAGGTCTATTTTTTGGCCGATTAAAGAAGAATAGGCCATAACCCTGATAAGAGCGCCCTCAAGTTCCCGGATATTGGTCTTTACGTTGTCGGCTATGAAGAATAGGACATCATCCGGGACAGCAACTACCTCTTTTTCGAGCTTCTTCTTCAGAATCGCTATGCGTGTTTCAAAATCAGGCAGTTGTATGTCTGTGACCAGGCCCCACTCGAATCTCGAGACGAGCCTCTTCTCCAGGCCCGGTATCTCTTTTGGGGATTTGTCGCTGGAGACTACAATCTGCTTATGCGCGTCGTAGAGCGCGTTGAAGGTGTGGAAAAACTCCTCCTGCGTCGATTCTTTACCCGAAATAAAATGTATGTCATCTATCAGCAATATATCCTGATGCCTGTACTTTTCCCGGAACTTCTGCGTGGTCCGGTTTTGTATGGCGCTTATCAACTGGTTAGTGAAGCGCTCGCTCGATATGTATGTTACCTTCAGCCGGGGAGAATTTTTAGCGGCGTGCTGGCCGATGGCTTGCATAAGATGGGTCTTACCGAAGCCTACGCCGCCATATATAAACAGCGGGTTGTATGCCTTGGCGGGGTTTTCCGCTACTGCCAGGGATGCGGCGTGCGCGAAACGATTGCACCCGCCGATAACAAAATTTTCGAAGCTGTAGCGCTCGTTAAAAAGAAACTCCTGGGGCCCGGCAAAGCGCTCGAAGGTCCTTGCTAAAAACCCGCGTCCCTTCTTGTCTCCTTCCTGCTCTTTGGTATCTTCTTGCAGGGGGGCTTCTCCGACGGCAAATTCGACCCCAATCTTTTTTGTGCCGAGTGACTCGGAGGCCCGCGTTATCTGCTCGCCGTAGTGTTCGAGCAGCCAGTCCTTAAAGAACTTATTTGGGACCTCGACAGTGATAGTGCCGTTTGAAGAGCCTGTCTGTCTCGTGGGGACAAACCACGTTTCATAGCTCTGGGGGCTTATCTGTTTTTGGATACTCTGGAGCATCTGCCCCCAGGTATCATCCGGTGCAGTTACCATATTAGCCTTGGGCCTTTGGCGCCGTAAAAAATGCGCGCTTGTAATGTAATACTTTATTATTTATTGGGTGCGCCTTGCCCGCGGGAGCAAGGTAGAATAATTATAACAGAAAATATTATATATGCAAGCGAAAAAATTTTCGTCAAAACCAGCGCCATATTTTTTCTTGACTAATTTGCCTTTTGTGCTATACTCTTGTTACCTATGAAAAAGAATTTAACGCTAAAAAGCAAAAGAAAAAGAAAAAGGAAGCACGGCTTCATGGCCAGAATGAGCACACGTGGTGGCAAGGCCGTGCTGAAGAGCCGCAGAAGAAAGCGCAGGAGAACCCTCTCTGCATGACCCCCGCCCCTCCCGCAGGTAGCCTGGCTAGATTAGCCAAAAACTACGAATACCAAAGGGTGTATAGGCGTGGAAGGCTTGCCAGGGGCAGGGCTGTATGGGTCTATCTTCTGCCCAGGGATGACAAAAAGGTAAGGTTGGGGGTTTCGGTCAGCCGCAAAGTGGCCAAAAGGCCACTGACAGGAATAAGCTCAAAAGGAGCTTTAAGGAGCTTATGCGCTGTCGGGCAAAAAGTGCTGCATTTGGTTATGATACGGTTGTGGTTGTAAAAAAGGCCGCTCCTCTTACCAGCACAGGGCTTAAGGCCATACGCGAAGAACTTACCAGTCTCCTTGACAGGCTCGCTGACAAGGTCGCCACACAGTAAGATTTGGCTCACCATGAAGAAAATTACCACACAGATTATCAGACTGTACCAGCAGTTTTTTTCACAGAGATCCTATCCGCACTGCAGACATTTTCCGAGCTGTTCAGAGTACGCAGTGCTCGCCGTGGAGAAGCACGGTGCCTTTTTTGGGACACTGAAAACACTCTGGCGCCTGCTCCGCTGCAACCCGTTTTCAAGAGTAAAAGTAGATTTACCATGATACGGTTAGTGAAACCGTATCATCCATAAAATCAAACCGTATCATGCCATATCCTATTTAGGAGAAATGAGTTACAATGGACAAAAAAAGACTTATCATAGCAGTAGCGCTGTCGATGCTTGTGATTTTTGCATACAGAAGTTACACCACGAAGTTCTATCCGCAGGCCACCCCCACCCCCCAGGCCACGCAAATCGTAGAAGGCGGAGTGCCCGGCACATTGCATCAAGCGGCAACAACGATACCCACCCAGGTCAGGAAAAGAATAGCACAGGATGAGAAGACAGTCGCAATAGAAAATGAATTATACCGCGCGGTCTTGTCAGATCTTGGCGCCGGCATAAAAGAGTTTTATCTTCTCAAATATAAGGACATGGACGGGAATCCAATCCTCCTGTCGAGCGCGGAAGCAGACCAGCCCCTCATATATGAAACAAGTACAACGCTCGCCGATGATACGGTCAGCTCTGCAGATGATCGACATGCAAAATGGACGCTTGTGGAGCAGAGCGATGATACGGTTGTCTATAAAAAAGAGAGCATAAACCGTATCATCATGAAACGGTTTACTTTCCATAACACTAATTACATAATAGAGTTACAGCTTACTATAATTAATAAGCAAAATGAAGCTTTGGAAATAGGCTATAAAATAGTTGGCGGTGCCAACCTTATTTCTAAGGGCTCACTGGACAAAAGGTTCCTCGGCGCTGATCTACAGATGGGCGATAAGGTGATCAGGCGCAGGCCTGGCAAAAAACGCATCATGGGCGGTGAGATTTTTTATGGCTCTCCTGACTGGATTTCCACCAAGAGCCGGTATTTCACATTTATATTAAAACCCGAGCAAATGGAAAAGGCAGCCTTTATCCAGGGCAGTGGTAGGAAGTCGGTATACTCTGGAGTGGTGCTGGGGCCGACCAGATTAGATTCAAGGGCGCAATTAGAGCATAATTACGTACTTTATGCTGGTCCGAACAGCCCTGAAAACATAACTTTTCTTGGCCCAACTGCAGGAAATGCAATCAATTATGGCGCATTAACTGGAATTGCGAATATTTTGCTTAAGGGTTTAAACTTTTTCTATAAGCTCTTTGGAAACTATGGATTAGCAATTATCTTGCTCTCTGTGCTCATTAGTTTGATCCTATCTCCTTTGACCAAAAAGAGCCTGCAATCAATGAAGGCGATGCAGACGATACAGCCTGAAGTGGAAAAAATAAGAAAAGACCTCAAGGATAATCCGCAGAAGATGAATAAGGAGGTCATGGCTTTATATAAAGAACATAAAATAAATCCAATGGGCGGATGTTTGCCATTATTTTTGCAATTTCCTGTGTTTATATCACTTTATCAAGTGCTAACACGCAATGTAGCCTTAAAAGGAGCACATTTTTTATGGATAAAAGACCTTTCTGAGCCTGATGCAGCCTTTACATTACCACAAACATTACCGATAATCGGTAATTATATCAATATATTGCCACTTTTGATGGTTGGAGCCATGGTTTTTCAACAAAAACTCTCACACCCGAAGGGCTCCGAGGTATCTGAGCAGCAGAAGATGATGTCAACGATATTCCCCATAGTTTTTGGTTTTATATTTTACCAATTACCATCAGGTCTGGTATTATATTGGCTTTCGAACACATTGATCATGATTTTTCTGCAGGAAGTTGTTCTTAAATCCCGCAAGGCGTAAAAAAAAGTTTGTTTTTTTACTTGACAAGTTGTCCTGCACGTGTTAAATTATAAAATAAGAGCTGAAGATTCCAGTTTCACGTGAAACTGGACGAGGATTTGATAAAAAGAGAAGGCAAGACGTGGGAAAGATAATATCAATCTGCAATCAGAAGGGCGGCGTCGGGAAAACCACCACTGCGATTAACCTTTCAGCTTATCTGGCCGCCTTAGGCAAGAAGATCCTCCTCATAGATTTAGATCCCCAGGCAAACGCTACCAGTGGTACAGGCATTAACAAGACCACTGTCAAGCAGAGCATATATCACGCCATCATAGATCAAGCAGACCTCAACGAAGTAATCATAACCACAGACATACCCAATCTATTTGTAGCCCCGGCAGATCTTAATTTGACCGGAGCCCAGGTAGAGCTTGTCAGCGCCTTTAGCAGGGAGCAGAGGCTCAAGAGGAGCATAGAGCCGGTAAAGGATGCCTACGATTTCATCATAATAGACTGCCCCCCAAGCTTAGGCCTATTTACCGTCAATGCCTTGACAGCAGCAGACACGGTTCTTATTCCCCTGCAGTGTGAGTACTATGCCATGGAGGGATTGAGCCAGCTGCTACATACCATCGAGCTTGTCCAGCAGAACCTCAATCCCCGACTTACGATTGAGGGCGTGGTCCTGACCATGGCAGATTACAGGACCAACCTTACGGGAGAGGTCATAAGCGAGGCCAAGGATTTCTTCAAGGAGAAGCTCTATACGACGGTTGTCCCCCGCTCGATCAGGCTTAGCGAGGCCCCGGGCCATGGCAAGCCCATCATGCTATATGACAAGAACTCTCAAGGGGCAGTTGCGTACAAGAAGCTGGCAGAGGAAGTAATAAGTCGTAACTCCTTGAAAGCACAAGAGTTAAAGCAATCTGAAAAACAAGAAACCACCACTGAAGATGTTAGTTCAACGCAAGATGCAGTTTCAGAAAAGGCTCCTGAAAACGTGGCACAGAACGTGGCACAAAATGTCGCGCAGGATGTGGCACAACAGGACGCTTCCCCAACCTTAACAGAAAATACAGAACCCGCTGGAGGAGAAGATGGAAAAGAAGAGAGCATTAGGCAGGGGCCTGCAGGCGCTAATACCTGATATCAAGCCAGAGGTCGATCTAAACCTCGGCGCGGACATAAAGACCGAGATCGCTACAGACGCAACCGAATTTATAGTCCTTTTGAACACAGCCGATATTAAGCCAGGCCGCTACCAGCCGCGCTCAGCTTTTAATCAGGACAAGCTGCAGGAGCTGATTTTGTCAATAAAGGAGCAGGGCGTTGTCCAGCCGGTCTTAGCGCGCAAAAGAGGCACAGGCTATGAGCTTATTGCCGGCGAGAGACGGCTAAGGGCCGTAAAATCGCTTGGGATCGAGAAGATTCCTGCTATCATCAGGGATGTGGATGATGCCAATGCAATGGAGATAGCCCTTATCGAGAATATCCAGAGAGAAGAGCTAAACCCCATTGAAGAAGCAAAGGCCTACCAGAGGCTTGCCAGGGAGTTTGGTTTCACGCAGGAGCGTATAGCCCAGTCAGTGGGCAAGGACAGGACATCCGTTACTAATCTCCTGAGGCTTCTCAATCTCCCGGCCAAGATACAAGGCTTTATCCTGGACGGATTCCTTGCGATGGGGCATGCAAGAGCCCTCCTGAGCGTTCTCGATGCTCGCAGGCAGATGAAGATATGCGAGAAGATAATCAAGAAGGGCCTTTCGGTAAGAGAGGCAGAGCGGATGGTCAAGCCACATTCCGCGATAAGGAAGACATCGGCCTACAGAACAGCAGACCCCCACCTGAGGAACATCGAAGAAGATCTACAGCAGGTGCTGGGCACAAGGGTCAGGGTACAGCACGGCAAGAAGCGCGGCAAGGTGGTCATAGAGTATCTGTCGCCGGCCGACCTTGAGAGGGTAATAGGGATCATAAAAAGATAG
>JABMQS010000088.1 GCA_013202525.1 Candidatus Omnitrophota bacterium | reverse complement strand
GCCTATAAGTATCGCAATTCCGCCACCAATTATACCTGCCATCTTTCCCACTTTTACACCTCCTCAGTTTGTCACTTCTCTTCAAACAGATTATATCAATCCCCCCTCCTAAAATCAAGAAAAAAATGGAGGCGTCTACCAGTTTATTTGGGACAGGTTCGTGCTTGGGTTGGTAGACGTCTCCAAAAAAGGCTTGACAGGGAGGGGGATTTAGGGAATAATGTAGCTTAAATTCGCCGCCGGGAGGCGGCTCCTACAACTTATATTGGGAGGTCGATATGTTAGCTGGTGCTCTTATTAAGAAAGAGGTTATAGCAAGCAGGTCTGCTGTTGCCCTGATAGGCGTAACGTGCTTTGTGCTATGTACCGCCCTGGGGGCTTACGTATATATACCGCTCGGATTTACGCCCGTGCCGCTTACCCTGCAGACATTCTTTGTGTTGTTATCTGGAGCGATACTCGGCCGGAGACTGGGCTCTCTGTCACAGGGCGCCTATCTTATCCTCGGGGCAGCAGGGATTCCCCTTCTTTCAGCAGGGAGCTTTGGATTAGCGCGCATAGCAGGCCCTACCGGAGGTTACTTAATAGGATTTGTGCTTGCTGCATATATTGTGGGTAAGATAGTAAGCGGGAAGGGATCTCTTCTGTCTATCATTACCGCGTTGATCTGCGGTGAACTCATAATACTTTTATCCGGCGCCGGCTGGCTCTATGCGGGATTTCATTTCAGCCTGCGGCAGGCATTATATATGGGCATCCTGCCATTTATTCCGGGGGATATTATAAAGATTGTCGTGGCAACTCTTATAATCAGAAAGTATCTGGCAAGGTCAAAAGAACTCTTCTCTTAAGCCCTCATTTACCCGATAGCTGCCTCTGCTACCCAGAGACCTTTATAGCATCTACAGGGCAGTTGGCGGCTACCTCACTCATGTCATGGCTTGAACAATCCGGACTCTTGACGTGCGCGATATTATCATCACCGACTTCGAAGACCTCAGGGCACATACTGGCACATAACCCGCAGCCTGTGCATAGTGAATCATCCACTGTTACTACTGCGATTTCTACCCCTCCTTCAATATCCTATCTATCTCTTCCTTCGATATATGGTGGCCCGTGAATCTTATCAGGCCGTCCTTGCCTATTGCCACCACGGTCGGCACGCCCCTTACCTTATATTGAGTAGCCACAGAACCGCCCGAATCGAGCAGTACCAGATAAGGCAGATCGTGTTTCTTGGCAAACTTCTCAACATTTGCCTTGGACTCATTTATATATACAGCCACTACCTTGACATCCTTGTAGTTGGCGTGTATCTCCTTTAAAGCGGGGATTATGGTAACGCAGTGCGGGCACCACGTAGTGGTGAAATCGAGCAGTACTACCCCTTCCCCTGTAAGGCTGCTAAGTTTCACATCACCGCCCTTTAAACCGGCTAAAGTAAAGTCAGGGGCCTTCTCTCTGTGCGGAGCCCCGCTCCTTGTAACCTCCGCGCTCTGGCCTTCACATCCAAGAGATGCAACCAATAATACCACCAGTGCCAATGTAAACACAATAGACCTTCTCATCTTACATAAACCTCCCTGCGCCTACGAATATAAAGTAGGCCGCACATATTATCAGCACAACACCAAATATCTTCCTGATAGCGTTAAGCCATTTTCCTGACTTTGGTAAAGTGGCAGCCAGGCCTGTAAAGGTACCCAAAAGTATAAGAAGCAGGCCCATGCCCATCGCATAAGTAAACAGCAGTGTGATACCAAAAAACAGGCTCTGCTTGGTCGCAACATATGCCAGCACCGCTCCGAGCACAGGCGCTGTACACGGCCCTACCACAAGGCCCGCAAAGAGCCCTATAATGAAAGCTCCGAGCAGCCCTCCACCCTTTTTCATAGGGCCCTTTGATGACCTTAAGAAACCTGGTATCGGTATGTCAAACAACCCCAGCATCGAAAGGCCTAAAGTCAGGAATATGCTTCCGACAATAAGGTATGTCCAGGGATTGACAGATATCTCGCCGAATATCCTGCCGCCAAGCGCCGCTATAGCGCCCAGGCAGGAATAGACGACCGCGATCCCTAAGACATAGAATAACGACAGCAAGAATCCCTTACTCCTGCTTCCCGCAGAGTTTGCCCCTATGAAGCCTACGGTAATGGGTATGATAGGATAGAGGCAGGGCGTAAAACTCGTCAATATGCCGCCGAGAAAAACGACCAGGTAACTGAGCAGAGATATCTGCTCTAGATGGACCCCGATATTAGCAACAATGCTTTCAATCATTCTTTTGTGTTTCCTCTACAATGTAATAACATCACCTTTATGAAACAGCGAAAGCGCAAGAAGCATATGCTCCCTTATAAGCCGCGTGATCAGGAAGTTGCGCTTTATGTGCGCCTTGCCGTTTGCAGCGAGCCTCTTTGCAAATGCCGGGTTCTGCAAAAACTGCCTTATCTGTAATGCGGCCCCTTCGATACAATGGCATAGCAGTCCGCTATATTTGTGCTTTATCTGTAACGGTATGCCGCCGACCGCAGAAGCCACCACAGGTTTACCTTTCCAGAGCGCCTCTGTAACGGTAAGGGCAAAGCCTTCCTTTAGGGATTTCTGCACTATTACCGAAGATGCACGCTGTAAGGCATTTACATCGGTGTCATTCTGTTCAGGGGGAATAAGTAATATGTGTATGTCAGCAGTACCTTCAGCGCTCTCCTTCACCTCTTCAAGCACCTTTGCGCCTTCCGGGTCATCCGCAGCGCTGTTTCCTATAAGGATCAGCTGTGCGTCAATATATTTCTTGACCAGTTTAAAGGACTCGATCACGCCTATGGGGTCCTTCAGGTAGTCATACCTGGAGACCTGTGATATGATGGGTTTCTTCTTGTCTATGCCATACCTATGCAGGACCTCATCTATCTCGGAATCCTCCAGAGGCATGTTCTTCTTGCTCAATGGATCTATCGCGGGACAGATCAGAAACTGCGGTATTTTGAGCGGCCTTGTAAACTTCGGGCTTGAAAACATAGAGGCATCATAGCCCTCGATAAAGGTAGACAGAAAGTCCCATACCCTCTCGCTGGGCGCAGAGACATCCACGTGGCATCTCCAGATCCAGCGCACCTTCTTGAGCTTCTTCTTATTCTGTATCAGCGCGATCGGCTGGGGGTCATGGACAAAGACTACATCGCCTTTGATCTTTGTGCTGTCTATATAGCTGCGGGCCGTATCCAGGTATATATCGAAATCCTTATCAGTGAGCGACTCTTCCCTGCCGTGGAGGGCGTTGTGAAACTTCTTGGTCACATTGAAAAAATCGGGATTGCCTTCTATTATATCCCATTCAATATCCACACCCAGCTCCTTCATGAGCGGGAGAACGCAGGTCAACATCTCGGCTACGCCCCCGCCTACCCGGGTCGAGTTTATATGCTGGATCTTCTTGCCTTTTAAATGCTTGGCGATCAGCTTGAGTTCGTCGATCGTGTTCTCACCGACTATAGGGATATAATCCTTGAGCTTAGGTGCCTTGTTTTCAATCTTACTTGCCATGGTCTAACTCCCACTCTGGACTGGTTGTTATTATGCTGATTATATTATTCCTCAAACCCTCCAATGTATAGGTATATGGATCAAAATTCTCAAGCTGAGAGGCAAGCTTTGAGTAACCCAGGCTCGTATCGATCCAGTTGGCAAAATCATTTACACCCCTTTCCAGTCTGAGGCGTGCATTGAAGACGTGAAAATCTATTGAGCGTATGGTCACCTTTTCAGCGCCTCAACCATCTCCGCCAGGTTGTAAGCAGTATAGGAGGTAGGAAATACGAATGTCTTTGACTTGGTAAAATCAAATTCTTTGCCGGCCGGAGCATGCCTGAGCTCCTTGGCATCAAAGAGAAAGGCCTCAATCACCTCTATAATCTTCTCCCTGAGTTCCCTTATGGTCTGAAACTGGCATATATCTATACTGCCCAATTTCTCACCGAGGGCATCCTCACCGAGGACGGTGGAGACCCAGTAGGCAAAGGCGTTTGGCGGTTCAGGCGAGACAAACTGATGCTGCTGTAAAAATACATGGGTGTGGTAATATATTACTGAACCGGGGACATCCTTGATAGTCTTTACCAGCTCTTGTGCATTGCGCGCCTTGAGGCCCGTCGATTCACGCAGCTCAAGGTGTGTGCAGAAATAGAACGGGTTCTTTGCTTTTTTCTTTACCATATCTTTAAACCTCGCCTCCTTTAGATAAGATATCCCTCTGCTTAAGAAGCTGTTTCGCGTAACGAGATCCCAGGCTGCCCATCTTCTCCTTTACATCCTTGAGCTTTGCCTCTATCTCCTTTAGCGTCATCATATTGATCTTCTTTTTCTTCTTCTCGGTAGCTTCGGCCGGAGCGCCTTGCGCTGGTGCAGCCTCGGGCTTTGCTTCTTCAGGCTTTGCTTCTTCAGGCTTTGCTTCTTCAGGCTTTGCTTCTTCAGGCTTTGC
>JABMQS010000087.1 GCA_013202525.1 Candidatus Omnitrophota bacterium | reverse complement strand
TTTAGTGAATGGTGAATCGTATTTCGTGATTCGCATCTCATTAAAAATTTTTTATGATATACGAAATCATTCCTTAACGACCCAGAGCTTGACTCTCTGTTCTACCTCCGGGTGCAGCTTTACCTTAAAATAGTATATACCTAACTTGTGTATCTCTTCTTCAAGCACTATGTCCTTCTTGTCTACAACAACGCCCTCGCCCTTTAATGCTTCTGCGATATCGTTGTTGGTGACCGTCCCAAAGAGCTTATCCTGCTCGCCGGTAGCCACCGCCACAGTGCATGAGATGCTGGCCAGCTTATCCGCCGACTCTTTTGCCTTCTGTTTCTTTTCTTCCTCGTGCTGTGCCTTAACCTTGCGCTGCGCCTCGATTACCTTAAGATTTGCCGGGGTTACCTCCAGGGCAATGCCCTTCGGTATCAGGCTGTTCCTGGCATACCCATCCTTGACCTCGACCACCTCTCCGATCTTCCCCAGGCTGGCCATATCTTCTTTAAGTATAACTTCCATCGTCTCTCTCCTGCTTTCAAGGTCTCTTAAATCTCTAAAGATCATTCACCGACAAATGGCAAAAGTGACATGATGCGTGCCTTTTTGACGCCCTGAGTAACCTGCCTCTGATGAAAAGCGCAGTTGCCGGATATCCTGCTCGGTATTATCTTTCCGCGTTCGGTCGTGTATCTCTGTAGCACACCCATATCCTTATAATCGATGTGCCTTATCTTCTCCGCACATAGCCTGCACACCTTCTTGCTTCTGAACAACGGCCTCTTGCGCGATGTCGCGTATTTCTTTAACGGCTTTTTCATTCCTCTTATCGGCATCTCTTCCTAACTCCTTGTTTTAGTTGTGATTTCCAAAAACTCCTTTTGAGCCAACGATCTTAAAAGGGTATCTCTTCTTTCGGGCCCATACCCGTTGGGCCTGAATTACCAGGGGGGACATCGACATCTGGCGCGATATCCAGGGGCTGCTGCGCTTCTCCCTCAGCGGCGGGGGCCTGCTGCGCGCTTTGACTTCTTGCCCTCTGCATAAACTGGACATTATCAGCAACGACCTCGACCACACTCCTCTTCTGTCCGTCCTGGCCCTGCCAGCTCCTGTTTCTAAGCCTGCCCTCGACAAAGGCGGCGGAACCTTTATTCAGGTATTCGCCGCATGTCTCTGCCCTTCTGCCCCAGACCACAATAGGCATAAAGGTAACCTCTTCCTTCTTCTCGCCCGACTGCAGCTTATACACCCTGTTTACCGCAACGGTAAAGGTAGTCACGGCAGTGCCGCTGGGCAGATAACGCAATTCCGGGTCGCGGGTCAAATTCCCCATTAAAAATACCTTATTTAAACTTGCCATCTCTAAAAACTCCTCGTTTTTCGAGTACTTACTCGACGGTGACCATTACCCTTATTATCAGTTCGTTCAGCCTAAAATCGGAATTGAGCGCCGCGATCTGTGCCGGCTCAATCTTGAACTTCACAAAATAATAGACGCCCTCGGCGTGTTTGCCGATCTTGAATGCAAGGGGTTTCTTGCCCTGCTCCTCGGCGTTTTCGATCTCGCCGCCGTATTTTTTGATATTATCCTGCAGGCTCTGATATAAGCCTTTAAGCTCTTCCGGCTCATGATCCGGCTTCAAAATAAATAGTACCTGGTAATTCTTCAATCTTATCCTCCTAAGTTTAGTTCGCCTAACTATTGTACTGACTCATTGCCTTGTCAATGCCTTCTCTTACCCAGCAGCCGCAGACTTCTGCGGCGCGCTGTATGGCAAAAGAGACCTCTGGAAGTTCATCTTTCTTAAAATCCGAAAGCACATAATCTGAAAGATCATCGACTGCCTCTCCCGGCCCTACCCCTATCCTCAGCCTTGGGAAATCCTCAGTCTTGAGCCTGCTGATCGCCGATTCAAGTCCGTTGTGCCCGCCTGCGCTCCCCTGAGGCCTTATCCTGATCTGCCCCAGTGAAAGGTTGATATCATCACAGATGACCAGTATATTATCCAGGGGGATCTTGCGGTAATTTACATAATCCGCTATACAGCCGCCTGAGAGATTCATAAATGTGAGGGGCTGCATGAGCACCGACGGTTCACCCTCGATGCTGATCTCTGCCATCATCTTTCTGTCAAAGAGTCTCTTCTTAAGCTTCAGGTGATCCGCAGCAGCCAGTTCTTCTATTACGCGAAACCCTATGTTGTGGCGCGTGTTGATATATCTTTTACCTGGATTACCGAGCCCTGCGATGAGTCTCAACGGGATTAACCTTCCTTCTTCTCCTCTTTCTCTTCCTTCTTCGGCTGCTTCTCAGCCTCAGGCGCGGGCGCAGGGGCGCCTTCTCCCTCCGCTTCCAGCTTCTTCTCCATGATCACCTCGGGTTCGGTCACCTCTTCACCCTCTGCTAGCTCATCCGCGGTTTTCTCAACTTGCGGAGGCACAACAGAAGCCACCGTAAGCTCTGGGTCGCTCAAGACCTTGACATCGGCGGGAACGTCCAGGTCCTTTACCCTTATCGAATCCCCTATCATCATCTCTTCGACATGGACCTCTATCTTCTCCGGTATGTTGGTAGGAAGACATTCCAGCTGGACCTCTTTAGTGGGCTGGTCGAGGATACCGCCGTCTGCCTTTGCGCCTTCGGGCTCACCCTTGGTCTCGATGGGGACGTTTACGGTTATCTTATCCGTAAGCGAGATCTCATTAAGGTCCAAGTGCAAAACATCACCTCTTATAGGATGGTACTGAATCTCTTTTATGATTACTGTCCTATCCTTAACCGCTTTGGCATCCTTTGACTCGTCCTTTACCTTAAGGGTTATAATTACGTTTTCACCCGCGGATGTATGCAGGACATGAAAGAGTTCCTTGCTATTGATCGTGAGGGAGACGGTCTCCTTGCCCTTTTTATAGGCAACGGCCGGGACTCCACCCTGATTCCGCAACCTCCTGTTTGACTGCTTGCCTGTCTCTTTTCTGATATCAGCGCTTAGTATAGTCTTTTCCATGAATTGTCACTCCTTGTTTTCGTATCTTGTTTATCCGAGCCTGAAATATTCCTCGTCTTCATCGGTAGCCCCTTTGATCTTCTTTGCATTTGTGGGGGCCTTGAATAATATACTGATGGACTCTTCGTTGTGAATCCTGGTTATCGCCTCGGCCAAAAGCGGTGCTATGGACAAGACCTTTATCTTGGAGAAATTTTTCTCTTTCGGTATGGGTATGGTATCGGTAACGACCAGTTCCTTCAGCTCGCTTTTTTTGAGACGCTCGATCGCAGGCCCGCTCAACAGGGCGTGTGTTATCGCAACATATATCTGCTTGGCGCCTTTCCTCTTGAGGGCATTGACCGCCTCTGTTATAGAACCCGCTGTGGCAACTATATCGTCCACAAGAACCACGTTCTTGCCCTTTACCTCTCCGAGGATGTGCATCACCTCGGCATCGATATCATTGCGCCGTCTCTTATCCACAATGGCAAGGCCCGCATGCATCCTCTTGGCATATGCGCGTGCCATCTTTATGCCGCCGACATCCGGGGAGACGACCACCAGATCCTTCAGCTTCTTCTTCTTAAAATACTCCACAATCGTATTGACCGCAAAGAGGTGGTCGAGCGGTATATCAAAGAAACCCTGTATCTGGCCTGCATGCAGGTCGACGGTCAGTACTCTATCCGCGCCGGCGTTCGCGATGAGGTTTGCCATAAGCTTGGCGGTAATAGGCACACGCGGCTGGTCCTTGCGGTCCTGTCTCGCGTAGCCGTAATAAGGTATCACCGCGGTAATCCGCTTGGCGGATGCGCGCCTCAATGCATCCATTATTATAAGGAGCTCCATCACGCTATCGTTGACAGGGGGAGAAGTCGGCTGCACCACAAAGACATCCTTTCCCCTGACATTCTGCCTGATCTTTACCTTTATCTCACCCTCGCTAAATTCAGACACCAGGGCATCACCGATCTTTACTTTAAGGCACTTGCATATATCCTTGGCCAACTGCGGGTTTGTGTTACCGGAAAAGATCACAAGATTATTTACTTTCATCGCCCTCTCCTTAAAGACTTAAGGGGCTTGGCCGGTACGCCTACCACCACTGTCCTCGGCGGCACATCCTTGCCCTTTACCACTACAGAGCCGGCTCCGGTTATAGCCTCTTTTCCTATTTTTACCGGCGCCACTATAGTGGTGCCGCTGCCTAAAAAGGCCCCATCTTCGATTACGGTCATGGACTTCTTCTTGCCGTCGTAATTGGCAGTTATCGTCCCTGCCCCTACATTTACTTTCCTGCCGACAACTGTATCTCCGAGATAGCTGTGGTGCTTTACCTTGGAGTCAACACCTATCCTGGAACGGACTATCTCTACAAAATTGCCAACCTCCGAGCCGTCTTCAAGGACAGTACCCTTCCTGAGATGGGCAAAGGGCCCTACCCTGCAGTTTTTGCCTACTACGACGTCTCGATCAATGACTACGAAGGGGTATATCACCACATTCTTTGCGATCTTTGCCCCTTCCTGTATGTAAGCACTACCGGGATCCTTTATCGTCACGCCTGCAGCAAGGTGTTTTAGTATGGTCCTCTCCCTCAGCAGGTCTTCTGCAATAATAAGCTCTTCTCTTCTGTTGATACCCAGCATCTCGCTCTCATCATCGGTGACGTAGGAAGATATCCTGTAATCCTTCTGGTAAAAATACGATATGATATCGGTAAGATAAAACTCCTTCTTTATCCTGTTCTTCCTGATCTTCTTCAGGCCGTCAAAGAGGCATTTAGAGTCAAAGCAGTAAGCGCCGATATTGATCTCGTGGGTGCTGATCTGCGAAGGCTCCTGCACTGCCCTGGAGATATCGGTGTGCTCTATGATGGCGCATACCCTATCATTCTCATCGCGCTGCACCCTTCCGTAGTCTCCGGGGTTTTCAGTTGCGCCTGTAAGCAGTGTAAGATCTGCCCTGGCGGCCGCGTGTCTCTTTAGCAGGGCCTTTAGCGTAGCTGCTTTGATAAGCGGCGTATCGGCATACAAGACCAGGATGTCGCCCTTAAAACCTTTAAAAGAAGCCTGTGCCTGTTTCACGGCGTCGGCCGAACCAAGAAGATTCTTCTGCTGTACTATCTTTACCTTTTCACCGGACAAGGCCTTCTTCAGGAGCCCTATCTTATAGCCGCCTACAACTACTATCTTATCTATGCCGGAGGACTTGGCAGCGTCTATCAAAAACCGGACCATTGGCTTGCCGGAAAGTTCACACAGTGCCTTTGGCAGAGCGGATTTCATGCGTACGCCTTTGCCAGCGGCAAGTATAATCGCGGCTCTTTGCTTCCTCATGCCACCTTCTTCTCCTTTGTGCCCTTACGCAAGAGCTGAGGTTTCTCCTTGTCCAGGATACATTCCTTTGTAACTATGCATTCGCTGATCCCACTCTGGGACGGCAGTTCGTACATCACATCCAGCATCATATCCTCTAATATGGAACGCAGGGCACGCGCGCCTGTCTTTCTCTTCATGGCCAGATGGGCTATAGCCTTAAAGGAATCGTCGGTAAACTTGAGCTTTATGCCTTCCATATCGAAATATTTCATATACTGCCTGGAAAGGGCATTCTTGGGTTTTGTGAGTATATCGATCAGGTCCTTCTCATCAAGCGGGCTGAGCGTACCGATCACGGAGAACCTGCCTATAAATTCCGGTATCATGCCATATTTCAGCAGGTCTTCGGGCTCAACCTGCGCCAGCAGCCTGCCAAGTGACTTGTCACTGCCGCCGGCTGCCTTGGCATTAAAACCTATCTCCTGGCTGCCAACCCTTCTCTCTATAATCTTCTCCAGGGCGCTAAAGGTGCCGCCGCATACAAAGAGTATGTTGGTAGTATCCAGCTTAATAAACTCCTGCTGCGGATGTTTCCTGCCGCCCTGCGGCGGGACATTGGCCTCGGTGCCTTCAATTATCTTAAGCAGGGCCTGCTGCACGCCTTCGCCTGACACATCTCTGGTAATAGAAACATTATCCTGGGTCTTTCCTATCTTATCTATCTCATCTATATATACAATTCCGCATTGGGCCCGGGCAACATCATGGTTGCAGCTCTGCAGCAGCCTCAGGAGCACATTCTCCACATCCTCGCCTACATAACCGGCCTCTGTAAGCGGAGTGGCGTCACATATCGCGAAGGGCACATCCAGGATCTTGGCCAAGGTCCTGGCGATAAGGGTCTTTCCGCTGCCGGTAGGGCCTATTAGTAAGATGTTCGACTTTTCCAGCTCTACATCAGCATGTTCATCTGAGGAGAAGCCGGTCTTTATCAGTCTCTTATAATGATTATATACCGCCACGGAGATCTGCCTCTTTGCCCTCTCCTGGCCTATGACATACTGATCGAGCTGCTTCTTAAGCGTGATCGGCTTGGGCAGGTCCTTCATATTAGAAAAAGGGGCACCTGTCTTCTTGTCCTTTTGTTCCTCGCGGGTCAATATCTGATCACACAGGCGTATGCAGTTATCACATATATAGACCCCGGGTCCGCTAAAGAGCTTCTTTATCCTCGATTTACTTCTTCCGCAAAATGAACACTTATCCATAATAAGTCTTTCTATGTCCTTCGTTAATTTTGGCTTGCCATCCGTAGCCTGCTACCCTGAACTTCTTACATTTCGAGGCGCAAGATGGTTTACCATCCGAAGCCTTCTTCCTTGAACTTCTTACATTTCGAGGCGCAGGATGGTTGGCGGAGGTGGATTCGAACCACCCCTGGCGGCTCCAAAAGCCGCTGTGCTGCCGCTACACAATCCGCCATCTATCTTATCGTATTAAAGGAAATAATAAGGTACTCTCAAACCCTGAGGCTAGTACAGATCCCCTGGCTCAAAAGAACCGCCTCCGGAGGCTGGCTGTGAAGGCGCCGCTTCCGCGGAAGGGGCGTTACTTTCTGCCTCATAGGCCTCCAGGACCTTCTTCTGTATCATCTCCCTGCATTCAGCTGTGATAGGATGGGCTATATCCCTATGCTCCGATTGACGCTGCGTCTTATCTTCAACAGGTGCAGGCGGAGCTGAGGGCGGCATAGCGGACCCGCATTGATTACAGAACTTGCTCCTTATGGCATTCTTAAAACTGCACTTGGGGCATGACTCTTTCATCTTGCGGGAAGGCATAGCAACAAAAAGACCCTTGTTGCCCTCGATTATCTTTATATTCCTTACTACAAAACTATCATCAAACGTTATCGTGGCAAACGCTCTGAGTTTTTTATCGGCTGATTCTCTGGTAAACACCCTGACCTCTGTAATCTCCATCTTATTAGCTACTCCTTTCTTGCGCTGCGCATCAAGTTGTCCTGGTCAAAAAAAGCTTCCATCTTTTGTCTCTTTTGAATCTGTCTCTCGCCTTAATCGCCTCCTTTCTGGTATTATATATAGCAAACACAGTAGGCCCACTGCCAGAAAGAAGCACTCCTTGAGCACCATGCAAAGACAAAGCTGCCTTTGCCTCTCTGACTATAGGATAAGCGGGAAGAACTACACCCTCTAATCTATTGTAAAGCAACCGTCCTATGTTGCTATTGTGCGCTAAGGCGTGGGCTAACATAGTAGCATTAGGGCCTGGCTTTGTCAAGGGGAAATTCACCCTATTATATACAGTTTTAGTATATATCTTAAGGCCTGGGAGAAGAAGCAGGATATGCAGTGGCTGCCTTCTCCTTATCTCCTTTAACCTGTCGCCAATTCCGGTACCGAGCGCACAATTATACCCTGAAACAAAAAAAGGCACATCCGCGCCTATGATCTTAGCTAGTTTTACGAGCCTTAAGTCGGGTATATCCAGCCTGAAGAGTTTATTGATAGCGATTATCACAGATGCAGCATCAGAGCTTCCGCCGCCAAGGCCTGCGGCATGGGGAATCCTCTTTTTTATCTGTATCCCAACGCCCTTTTCGAGCCCAAACTCCCTCTTCATGAGCTGGGCTGCCTTATAAGCAATATTTGCCCTGTTATTTGGTACGCCGGGGCACTGACAGTCTATTGATATGCCTTTGTCAATAATGCCTACCTTGACCGTATCGTGTAGATCTATCTTTTGGAATATGGTCCTTATGTTATGATAGGAGTCTTTTCTCTTGTTAAGGACGTCAAGATATAGATTGATCTTGGCAGGTGCATGTAGGGTTAAGGATTTCATCTTGGCTGCTCTACGATGTGCTATGTGCGAAATACGATGTACGAAAACTTGATATAATTTATGACCGCTTCCTCTTAAGAACCTTCTTGGCAGCAGCAACTATATCCTCTGGCATAAGGCCAAGGTGCTCCATGAGCCCCCACGGGGAACCGGATTCTCCAAACCTGTCTTCTATTCCGACCATCTCGATCGGAACCGGCTTCTCGCGGACTATGATCTCAGCTACAGCGCTTCCCATGCCGCCGGCAATAAGATGCTCTTCTGCCGTAACAATGGCCCCTGTCTTACCGGCCGCTTCCAGGATCGCTTTTGCGTCTATAGGTTTTATGGTATGGAGGTTTATTACCCCGGCATCTATGCCGTCTTTCTCTAAGGACTCAGAGGCCACCAGGGCATGGTAGACCATTGTACCGCAGGCTATTATGGTAAGATCTTTGCCTTCTTTTAGGGTATCGGCCTTGCCTATCTTAAAGTCATCCGTCTCTTTTGTGATCACAGCAGTCTTCTCACGGCCAAGCCGTATATATACAGGCCCCTCTGTGACAGATGCGGCGATGGTCGCCTTCTCTGCCTCTAATATGTCGCAGGGCACGACTACCTGCATATTGGGTATAACGCGCATCAGGCTTATCTCCTCCAGCGCCTGGTGCGTGGCACCGTCGGGTCCGACCATAACGCCGCCGTGGCTGCCGCCTATATTAACGTTCAGATCCATATACGAAACAGATACCCTCAGCTGGTCCCATGCCCTTCCCGAGGCAAAGACCCCAAACGTACAGCAATAGGGGATCTTGCCGGATAGCGCAAAGCCTGCCGCGGTACTCATCATATCCTGTTCAGCTATGCCAAACGAGAAGAAGCGGTCTGGAAACTCTTTCTTGAACCAGTTCGCGCGCGTCGATGAAGTAAGATCTGCGCTCAAGACCACCACGTCTTTGTTTGCCTTGCCCAATTCAACCAGGCCTTTGCCATAACCATCACGGGTGGGCTTCCAGTCAGACCTATCCTGCTTCTTATTCAATCCTTATTCTCCTTTTCCGCCAAACCTTGATCTGGCCCTTATCAATATCCATCGTCTTATTATCAAACTTATTATGTGCTGTGATCTTTTCAAAGTCCTTAAAATCGTAGACATAGATTACATAGGAGGCCGTCTTCAGGCACAGCTCCAGAACCTTATCGTGCCATGAGGTGCCGTGGATAAGCTCACTCATGGGCAGGCCTTCCCTGGCTATCTCCACTGAAAGGAGAAATACCTCTTTCTCCAATTTTACATCGCAGGATGATACCTTGAACTTTCCTGCCAACATCTTGTTATCTCTGAACTCATCCAGTATCCTGCGGGAGATCTGGGCGCAGATAAAACTATCGAGTGTCGTCTCCTTAAATGTAAAACCGCCAAGCCATGTATCTATGATTCCTTGCGGGTTCAAGCGGACATCAAAGACCATCCTCCTTGCAAATTCACCCCTCGATATATCCCCGTAAAAGTAGCGGCGCAGATCGACCACATACCTCGTCATTACGATCTCCGCCCCCAAAACATTTTTATCAGTGGCGATTATAGTATAGAACTCTATCGAACGGTCGGAGCTGAGTGCCACCCTGGAGACGCTGAGCATAACGCCGGTTATCTTGTCCATCGCCTCGGGGGCTATCTGCAGTGTCTCTGCATTAAAGAGGCCTTCAAGGGGCATGCGTACCCCCAGGGTCTCGTTCTCAACCTTTACCTCGACCTCGACGCCGTACTCCTTTTTACAGAGCCTCTTCACCCCCTCTATCATCTTCTCCCTGGGGTAGGTAGGGGCACACGAAGTCAGTAGTGCGGATAAAGTGACTATCAAAACAGCGGGAAAAATAAACTTCTTCATTTCTTGGATTGCGATTGGCCCTTGTTAAAATCCTTAAATATGGCTTCTACCTCGTCAAAGTCGAGCTCCTCCTTTTCCAGAAGCTCCTTGACGATCCTCTCTACAATATCCCAGTTCTTTCCCAGGATGTCCTCTACTTCTTTCAGGCACTTCTGCATGATGTCCTGAGTCTCGGCATTGAGCTTTTCCTTGGTGGTCTCGGCGAGCTGGAGCCCTGGAGGAGAAGCAGGCTGTTCTGCGCCATATATAGTATAATCGCCGACTAAGCCGCCCTCGCCCATGCCAAAACGCCAGACCATAAGATACGCTACGCTCATGACTTTTGCAAAATCATTGGATACACCGTTTGTGGTAGTGCCATATTTTATCTTCTCAGCGACATAACCGGCAAGGCTGGTCTTTATATCCGCAAGATATGCCTCCTTGCTGCGCGTATGCAGCTCCTCCTTCGGCTGATGCATCACAGCCCCGAGATAACCTTTGCGCGATATAATAGATATCTTGAATACATCGTCCGCTGGATGCATAAGGTAGATCACCACTCCATGGCCTGCCTCGTGGTATGCGGTCATCTCCTTTTCTTTGGCGCTCATAAACTTGCGGTGTTTTATGCCCCAGTCGATCCTGTCCATGGCATCGCTGAGCTCCTTAAGGGCGACTATGTCCTTCTTATTCCTGGTGGCTATCAGCGCCGACTCCTTTACTATGTTCATGATATCAGCGGGAGTCTTGTAGACGGCGCGCCGCGCCAGTCTACCTATGTCGAGGGATTTATCATACCTTATCTTACTCAGATAGAATTTAAAGAGCTGCTCCCTGCCCTCGAGGTTGGGTCTATCTATATATATCTTTCTATCGAACCTGCCCGGGCGCTGGAGCGCTTCATCCATGTGCTGCTCGGGAGAGTTAGTGGCACCGATAACGATCACATTCTGCTGGTTATCCTTCAACCCGTCCATCTCGACAAGCAGCTGGTTCTGTGTAGAGTTGGTCTCCTGGCCCTGTCCGAGATAGCTGTAGGAACGCTTCTTTCCTATGGCATCGAGCTCATCGATAAAGATGATACAGCCGCCGTGCGCCTCGGCAAGCCGCCTTGCCTTTTTGAAGAGCTTCCTCATCCTGCTTGCGCCGACGCCGACGAAGATCTCGGTGAATTCACTGGCAGACATAGATATGAAAGGAATCCCTGATTCGGTGGCTATCGCCTTTGCAAGATAGGTCTTTCCGCAGCCGGGCGGGCCCATCATCAATATGCCCCTTACTATCTTACCGCCTATCTGCTGGAGCTTGCGCCTGTCCTTGATAAGCTCGACCACCTCCCAGCACTCCTCCTTTGCCTCATCTATTCCGATAACATCGCTGAATTTGGTAGCCACCTTCTCGCCCTTTACCAGGCCCTTATCCAACTTGGCAAATCCTCCCCTGAATACCGTCATATACATATAAACGAATATCATGGCGTTTACCGCCACTATCAGGATCTGGAGCGGAAGCGTGGCTAATGTCATGTGCCTGTAAAACGACTCCAGGGTACTCAAACCGTATACAGCCGCGCCTAACAAAAGAACCACGGCCGTTATAATCGCTATCTTGACCCAATGCTCGACGAAAAATAGTTTTATCTTTTTGTGTAATAACATTTCTTACTCCTTTTCGGTTTCCAGTTCTTCAAGGGCCTTTTTAAGCTCCTCCGGGCTAGGGGCTATGCCATGCCACTCTGCCTTGTTCTCTATGAAGGAGACCCCTTTACCCTTTACGGTATGTGCGAGTATAAGTACGGGTTTTTTCTTTATCTTTTCTGCCTCATCCAGCGCATCCATGATCTGGCCAAGGTCGTGGCCATCTATCTCGATCACGTGCCAGCCGAAGGAAGACCACTTATCTGCCAAAGGCTCTATATTCTTTACATCGCAGAGAAATCCGTCTATCTGCAGTTTGTTAAAATCTATGAAGGCGCACAGGTTGTCCAGTTTATAGTGCGCTGCCGTCATGGCCGCTTCCCATACCTGGCCTTCGTTCGTCTCGCCGTCGCCCATGAGGCAATATACCTTTGTATCCTTCTTATCCAGCCTGGCCGCCAATGCCATGCCATTTGCTATTGAAAGGCCCTGGCCCAAAGATCCGGTCGATGCCTCAAGGCCCGGAAGTCCAAGCTGCGGGTGGCCCTGCAGCGAAGAACCGAGCTCCCTCAGGGTGCTGAGGCGCTTCTTCGGGAAAAAACCAAAATGTGCCAGCACGGTGTATAGCGCAGGACAGCCATGGCCCTTTGATAATACAAATCTGTCCCTGTTCTCCATTTTCGGGTTCTTGGGGTCAAGCCGCAATTTATAACTATAGATGGTCAAGATGATCTCGATGCACGAAAGAGAGCTGCCTGTATGGCCACTGCCCGCCTTGGTCAGTATAGTCAAGACATCCTTCCTCAGTTGATTCGCATCCTTTTCGAGCTTGCCTATGTCGGGTCTCTTCACCCTGCCATACCTCCTGATTTCAATGTTTTGTTATGCCGTTGAGATTCTTTATCTTTCTTCTTATCTTCTCCTGCGCCGGATCGAGCTTCAAGGCCTTCATCCACGCCCTCCTGGCCTTGCGCTTCTGGCCCAGGTCATAATAGATATCTCCGAGATGGTCGTATATCACAGGATCGTTGCCGTAAAGCTTCAAGGCGCCTTCTACAAGTTTCTTCGCCTCCCGCAGATCCCCTTTCTTGTAATATGTCCAGCCCAGGCTGTCTAAAAATGCCCCATTCTGTGGGTCTATCGAAAGCGCCCGGCTGATAAGCTCTATGGCCTCATCAAGATTCTCACCGTCCTCGGCATATAGATAACCGAGATAGTTGAGCGCATTTGCATTCTTGGGATCAAGGCCTATCGCCTTCCTTAGGTATTCCTTACTCTTATCCCTGTTGCCTATCCTTTCATAGGAAGAACCGAGATAAAAGTACCCTTTATCATACTCCGGGTTTAACTCGATAACCTTTTCAAAGTAGCCTATGCCTTCCTTATAATTTCCGGTCTCATAGTATACGACCCCAAGGAGCAGAAACGTATAAGGGTTCTTCTCGTTAAGGCGGGCCGCTTTCTCTAATATAGAGAGCGCCTTTGCTATCTGCTTATTGTGCAGGTAGATCTCCGCAAGACCCTGGTATGCATCTGCGTCTTGAGGATCCAGGTCTAAGACCCTTCTGTATTCTGCCTCAGACTTTTCAAAATCCTGCTGGAGAAAATATACCTTTGCGATCCTTAAATATAATCTTGTATTATCCAGCGAAAGATCGCTGGCGCGCCGGTAATAATCGAGCGCCTTCTCGTAATCGCCTTTGAGTTCCGCCAGCACGCCGAGGGCGATAAAGGCCTCTATATAATGCGGCCTGAGCTCAAGGGCCTTGTCAAAATTATCTACGGCCTCTTTCTCTTTATTGAGCTTCAGGTACAGGAGCCCGAGATTAAAATAAAGATACGGCGATCCGCTGCTGTCATTCTCAAGCAGCACCTTATAGATCTTTACCGCCTCGTTTATCTTCTCTTCAAAGACATATATGTCGGCCAGAGAAAACAGGGCCAGGATATTGTGCGGGTTCTGCTCTATTATCTTTTTGTACTGCCTGGCTGCCTGCTCAAAATCCTTCTTGTCAATATACAACAGCGCCAGCAGAAAATCCGCGTGCAGGTCTTCAGGATTTATCTTCAGCGCCTCGTCGATACACCCCCTGGCCTTTGCATAATCCTTAAGCTTGATATAGGCCGCGGCCCGCTTCAGGTAGAGTACGCCCGAATCGGATCTGCTCTGCTCCTGCGCCAGATTAAACTCTTCTACCGCTTCCTTATATTGGGCCTGATTTTCAAAGATAACGCCTGTTATGTAATGGGCGTAGAGCTTTTTCTCCCGCTCTAATTCCGGGTCGCGGCGCTGCTTTATGAGAAAATCGTCTGTCTTCCATATCTTGCGGAAGAACTTAAATATAGGCGCAAAGTCGGGACCCTGCGTATCCGCCTCTGCCCTGCCTGCGCAGACGAGATTCAATGATATAAGAACAACAAGAAAAATCCTGATGGTTTTTCCTTACTGTTTCTTCTTCTTGTGTCTCTGCTTCCTTAAGCGTTTCTTTCTCTTGTGCTTCGCCATCTTGGCGCGTTTTCGCTTCTTCCCACAAGGCATATGTGTAGTCTCCTGGTTTTTGTGTTTTAATAAATCGCCTTATTCAACGGATATTCTATGATCCCCTGAGCGCCTGAGCGTTTCAGCGCCGGGATAAGGCGTTTTACATCTTCCTCGTCGATAATAGTATCTATGTCGAACCAACCGTCCTCTGCAAGTACCGATATCGTGGGCTTCTTCATGGCAGGCAGAAGTGAAAGTACGCTGGCAAGATCCTTCTTTGAGACATTCATCTTAAGCCCGACCTTTGAACCTGCGACTATCGCGCCTTTTAACAGCATGGCAATGGCTTCCATCTTTCCCTTTTTCCAGGGGTTATTCCATGAACTCTTGTTGGCGATCAACTGGGTCGTGGAGGAACAGACCGTATCTATTATGCGCAGATTGTTTGCCCTCAAACTTGCTCCTGTCTCGGTAACCTCGACTATCGCATCGACTAAACCGGCTGCGACCTTTACCTCTGTAGCGCCCCAGCTGAATTCAACCTCCGCCTTTACGCCTTTCTTCTTGAGAAAATTCTTCGTAACACCAACGAGCTCTGTGGCTATACGCTTGCCTTTTAAGCCTTTTATGGAACGAATGCTTGAGCTTTCAGGGACAGCTATGACCCATCTTACCTGCTTGAGGCTCTGCTTGGCATACTCCAGCGCCTCAACCCGCCTTACACTCGAATTGTTCTCTCGGATCCAGTCGTCACCGGTAATACCGCAGTCCAGTGCGCCGTCTTCCACATATCTCGACATCTCCTGCGCGCGTATCAATATCGGGTCGAGCTCCGCGTCATCGACTGATGGTATGTAAGAACGGCTGCTCACGGTGATATTAAAACCGGCCTTTTGAAATATCTTGAATGTAGCCTCCTGCAGGCTTCCCTTCGGGAGCCCTATCTTCAGTATCTTCTTCATCTTGCTTCCTCTCTCACTTGGTTCTTTATATGCTGTTTTGCTTTAGGCCTCTTATAGACCCTGGCGCTCTCTTTTACCCTTGTCTTTGGGTTTATACACCAGCTTCTTCTCGCCTTAGGTTTCTTTGTAGTTATTTTCTTCATAGGACACAAAATCGTTATATAATATACCTTTTTTTAGGCTTACTGTCAATATAATACTACAGCTGCGCCTAAGGCATGCGGATTGCGTAAAAAGCATGCTCTCTATTTATATACATATACTATTTATGTCTGGTGATGTCTCGGCAGGAAAACAAGCCACTCTTCCGTAAGACCGGTCATTCCGTGAACTATACTTTATAAAAGTTAATAATATTATACCAAAAAAACGAAACCTGTCAAGTTTTTTTATCGCGCCGCTTACTGGATTTCTATGAGGTTGAAGTCGGGGTCTTTGATGAAGTAGACGAAGCGCTCGCCCTTTCTGGCCTTGACAATGCGGACCTTTTTTCTATCCAGGGCCTTCAGAAAGCTCTCCTTGTTGTCAACGGCATAACTCCAGTGATTGTAACCGGTGTTGTTTTTGTCTTGAGCCTCAAAGCGGCCGGAGACCAGTGAGATTATTTCGACATTTATGCCGTCGCGAGAGAGAACGACGAGCCTGCATTCCTTGTTGATGGAAAATATCGGCCTGATGGTGCCCGCCTGAGCAACGGAGACCTTTGTCTCCTTAAACCCGAGTTTTCCGATATAAAAATTTATGAGTCTCCTCGGGTTATTTGTAAGCAGGGCTATGTGGCTTAAGCACCCCTTCATCTTATCTCTTCTTCTTGGGGACCGGCAGAAACTTTGCTGCCTTCTTTACCGATGCGCCCTCATGCACTATGGCGCGCACGGCCTGAATCATCTCGACCGGATATCTCGACTGGAATATATTTCTCCCCATATCCACACCTGAGGCACCCCTGCTGATGGCGCTATGGGCAAGTTTCAATGCGTCTAACTCCGCGATCTTTTTGCCTCCTGCAATAACGACAGGGACAGGGCAGCTCTTTACAACCTTCTCAAAATCGTCACAGTAATAAGTCTTTACAACCTGCGCTCCCAATTCCGCGGCTATGCGGCAGGCCATGCTGAGATAGCGTGCATCACGCACCATCTCCTTTCCTACAGCTGTAACCGCCAGGACAGGAATCCCATACTCCTGCGCCTCATTTATCAGGGTAGACAGCCCCATCAATGTCTGGTGTTCGTATTTTGAACCGATATATATAGAGAGCGCCACGGCCGCTACGTTAAGGCGTATCGCCTCTCTTATCGAGGTGGTAATACCTTCATTGGACAGGTCTTCTCCGACGATGCTGTTACCTCCGGATACCCTCAATACTATCGGCACGGATGTACACGCGCATACCGATGCGCGCAAAAGGCCCCTTGTGAGCATGAGCGAATCCGCAAAAGGCAGAAGCGGTTCTATGGTCTTTTCCGCATCCTCCAGGCCTTTTGTGGGTCCGAGAAAATACCCGTGGTCAACGGCCAGCATCACAGTACGGCCTGTCTCTGGTTTTATTACCTGGCTTAAACGATTCTTCATTCCCCAATCCATCTTTATACCTCCTGTGGTTCGACAACAACCTTTAGGCAATCTCCTGCTTCGGCGACGAGCTTAAAACCCTCGCCCGCATCCTTCAACCCAAACCTGTGTGTTATCATATCCTTTACATTTACCGCGCCCTCGGAAATGAACCTTAATGCATCCCTGTGGTCCTGCCCGCTTCCTGCATAGGAACTGGTGAGCGTTATCTCATTGCGCCAGAACACCTCGTTTATTGGCAAGGGAACCTGAAAATCCTTACCCGCCGCTGCAAAAAAGAGGATCGTACCACCTTTGTCGACCGACTCGAACGCCTGCTTTATGGCAGAAGGTGCGCCTGTGCACAGAACGACCAGATCAGCCAGCCTGCCTTCATTTACCTTGCGCAGATAATCAGGTGTATAATCCTTGGCGCAGACGGCCTTATCAGCCCCGAGCTCTTCTGCTTTTTTCAGGCGAAAATCGACGACATCCGTAGCTATCACGCGGTGGGCGCCCTGCCTGCGTGCCAGCTGAAGATGTAAAAGCCCGGATGTGCCGCAGCCCAGAACCAGGACAGTATCGGCCTTCTGCATACCGGCAAGCCTCTGCCCTCTCAGGACACAGGCAAGCGGTTCAGTAAATGTTGCCTCCTCATAAGAGAGGCCTTCCGGCAGTGAATATACCCCGCCCAGCTCGATATTCTCCGCAGGCAGTTTCACATATTCTGAGAATCCTCCCGGATAAAATTTGGTCTTGCGCAATGTGTCGCAGACACTCTCATGGCCCCTTAGACAATAATGGCACTTGCCGCAGGGCACGTGGTGTGAAGCAGAAACTCTATTCCCTGGCTTAAAACCTTTAAGGCCTTCACCGACAGCGACGATCTCGCCTGCTATCTCATGGCCAAGGACCAGTGGCACCTTATCGATACGATACCATTCCAGCACATCACTGCCGCATATCCCGCTTGCATGGATCTCTATAAGCAGCTCGCCCGGACCGGCTTCAGGCTTAGGCATCTCCTCGAGACGTACATCGTTATTGCTATAATACATCGCTACGCGCATTTCTTATCACCTTTCACGGCCTTTGAGTCTATCATATCTGCGCGGATTTGTAAAGTCAGAAACGGGTGTGGCTAAGGCCTCGCGGGTAATCCGTACGGAAACGCTTCCCGAACTTAGAAGGTGCGGGGTGTTTAGTGAGTGGGAGGATCCACACCGGGCGGAGGGGCCCACGAACAAATACCCCACACCCTTTAAGTTCACTAGGCGTTCCTGCGGAGATTACCGTGCGCCTTTAGTACATTTTTCTTGTAAAAGGGGGGCTTCTTATATATAATAGGCGAACAACAAAGGAGTAAAACCATGCTTAAGTCATTACGAAATAAGACGTTGATGAAGGTCATTATGTGGCTGCTTGTCGTGGTCTTTGTGGCCTGGGGCGCAGGCAGCGCAGCTACCAGCCGCAAGAACCACGCCGGTGTCATCTTCGGCCGCAAGGTCTCTATACCGGAATACAACAGGA
This sequence comes from Candidatus Omnitrophota bacterium, assembly GCA_013202525.1. Taxonomy (GTDB): domain Bacteria; phylum Omnitrophota; class Gorgyraeia; order JABMRG01; family JABMRG01; genus JABMQS01. The sequence continues at coordinate 7,933 of JABMQS010000087.1, read as the reverse complement.
GCTATGCTGCTGTATTAAACCGCGCAAAGATGGCCTATGGCGACAACCTGCCAAAGATGGAGAAGTTTCTAAACCTCAAGGGTCAGGCCTGGGACAGATTGATACTAAAGCAGGAAGCAGGCAGGAGATTTATAAGGACCAACAACAACGAGGTCATAGGCAGGATCGCCAGCTTTGAGGTCTTTCAGCGAAACGGCGTATTTGACAAGAGGCTATACGGCCATATAGTTGAAAATATATTCCGTAGTTCACCGCGTGACTTTGAGGAGTCTGTCAGGGATGATATTGTTATAGGTAAGCTGATAGATTCCACCACAAAGGATGTGGCCTTAACAGACGACGAGATAAGGAATCAGTACCGTGCTGAAAATGAGCTCGCGGATGTCTCTTTTCTCCTGATAAATCCTGAGAGCTATAAGAAGCAGGTGAGCGTAAACAAAAAAGAGGCACTGGCCTTCTATGAGAAGAGCAGGGACAGGTTCCGCAGCCCGGTGTCGGTCGATGTAACATATATAAGGATACCTTTTGATAATAAAAAGGAGGAGTCAAAGCTCCTTGCAGAAGAGATCATGATATCGGCAAAGAGGGGCAGGGCGCTTGAAGAGCTGTCCAAGGAATACGGTATGGAGCTGGAAGAGACGGGCTTCTTCTCTATCAACTCCAAGATACCAAAGATAGGCCTGTCTTACCCATTCGCCCTTGCTGCACTGGGGCTTGATAAAAACCAGATAAGCGATGTCATTGAGAGCGGGGAGTCATTCTATGTCATGAGGCTTAAATCGAAAAGGCCGCCAACCATCTTACCTTTTGAGGAAGTAGAGGAGCAGGCAAAAGAGATGCTCATACAAAAGAAAGCGGAGGATAAGGCTGAGGCCTTTGGGGAAGAACTGCTCTCAGAGATCAAAAAAGATAATAAGGGCTTAGAGGCGGCCGGGAAAGAATACGATTACGATATCTTGAGCGCAAAGCAGATATCGAAGACGAGCTATGTCAAGGAGATAGGCCTCTCGGACTCATTTGGTAAGGTTGTCTTCTCTTTGAAGGTCGATGAAACAGGCGGGCCCGCAAAGACACAAAAAGGTTACGCTATCGTAAGGCTCGATACACTAAAGCCTATAGACGAAGAGGCGTTCCTCAAAGGAAAGGGAGCCTTTGCTGAAAAGCTTCTTAAGAAGAAAGAGACCGACCAGTTCCAGAAATGGTTCATGGAGATCAAAAAGAAGGCCGCCCTTAAGGATAATACCGGCCAATAGAACGAAGATTTTTCAACTTTTTGTATTGACACCCGGGCCGGTACATGATATTATTTTAAAGATATTACAAGGAGGTGAAAGGATGAAAAACCTGGCGAATCTGTTGGCATTAGTGGGCATACTGTTGGTTATCTATTCTGTCCTGGGAAGGTTCATAGGCAACCAGACCATAGGCGTAGGCATACTTAAGGTGCAGGCACAATCAGGTCTGCTCTTAGCAAATTCTTTGATGCTGATAGCTTTATTGGCAAAGTCGAACGGCAAATAATCTTTTGCCCGGTATCAGGCAATAAAAAACCCGCATTATACATTCAATAAGTATAATGCGGGTTTTCTTTAACCTTTTGCTGCCTACTCTTGTTTCTCCTGCTCTGCGTCCTTGTTGCCTACCCTCTCTATATACATACCGCCCTTGGCTTTGGGCTGCTGCTGTGCGGGTCCTTCTTTTTCTGGGACCTTTGTCCTCTCGATCAAAAGCCTATCCTTATCCCTGATAACGCCGTATACCGTGGAGATAATCACACCTATTACCAGGCCTGCCAATATGACAAGTATTGTCGGAAACCCCTGCTTCTTCTGGGGGATATATGCCTGCTCTATTAAAGAGAGCTTCTGGAGTTTCAGGCCGCCGACAAACTCCTTCTTTATCCTGTCGAGAAACGTATCATATATAGCCTCTTTATCCCTTACGTTGTCAAGCAGGACCTGATACTCATTCATCTTCTGCTCGAGGTCCAGAACCTTCTTATTATCCAACCCGATAGTCTCTGACAGGTTCTTCTCTTTAAACTCCAGGTCCTTATAGTTCTGCTGCACTGCCTGGATAATCCCCTCACCGTGAGCATCCATGATGATCTTCCCCTTGGCGAGCTTCTCGGAGAGCTCTGCTACCTTGGGGTGGCTCGGCTGATACTTTGCCAGGAGCCCGTCCATCACAGCCTTATCATACTTGTACGTGACCTGCATCTGCTTGAATTCACTGTCCTTGACAGCCGGGGGCAGATCCTCCAGGCCATTGCCCGACTCCACAAAGACCTTGATCTCTTCGTAGGCGGGTTTAAGCTCTTCTCTCTGCGTCTTGATAGCGCTCAGGTCACCCTCCAGTTTTGTCAATCCATCCATAGCTCCGCTATATTCCGCCTCCAGGTCTGCCACGCCAATGGATTCCTTAAACTCCTGCACAGCAGTACGGGTATCCTCCAGCTCTTTCTTGATGCCTATCGTCTGTTTTGAAAGCCAGGATACTATATCCTTCTCAAAAGAAAATCTCTCTTTCTCAAAACTCATCACGACGACCTTGCACAGGGTATTCACCACCAGGGTGGCCAATTCAGCATTATTGAACCTGCCAGAGACCTCTATTATGTCGGTGCCTTTTATATGTTTTGCCTTTACCCTTGTAAATACCTCGCTGGTGGCATCTGATCTTCCAAAGGCCTTCTGGAGGTTTAGCTCCTTGACAACATCCTTTGCGAGGTCGCGGCTCCTGATGACCTCCCTGATGGTGTTTAGTATCCTGTCGGGAAGCATCTGCTCTTCATCGCCCAGGCCCTCTCCTGCAACCTCGCTTATCACCATAACCTTGGCCTTGGCTACATAGGCAGAAAAGAAAAACCTGGATACCACAAGGCAGAAAAAGATACCTACGGCGCAGGCTATTATGAGCACGAAAGGCCTCCTGAGTATCTTTGAGTACAGAACCGGCAAATTAACGGTCTTCATAGACTCTCCTTTTTTTGCATTCTTATTCGGCGCGTTCTTCCTTTAGATCATACTTCTTCAGGCGTTTCCGCCCGCCGCCCTTCGCCTTCTTCTCCATCTCTATTACTTCCTTGACAAAAGGCTCCTTTAAAGTACCTGAGAGCGTAATACTGTCCTTGTTAATGTTAAACTTATCTAACTCGAAGGGGCAGTATTTATTAAAATTGCGGCTCACCGGCTTGAGCAAAAAATCTATAATTTCTGTCGGTGCGGGAATCTTTCCTATCTTGCACTTCTTCGGTATAAATACGAGCTTCCTTCCGCCCGTAGCCCTGGATATGCTGTAGGCCCCGCTGCCAGCCTTGCCGACCATCTTTATCTCGCCTGTCACAAAACACCTTACGGTCTTGGTCGCACTCAGATAGAATGTGGCAAAAACAGTCACCTTCTCATCCTTGTCAAACTTCACAGATACATTGCTCATCTTGACCTTGCCGGTCGCAGGAAAATTCTTTTCGATAAAATAATTTATGGACTTCGTATCAACCGTCACCGTGGAATATCTGCTCTGCGTCTTGGCATCAACATGAAATTGTTCGTACCTGAGGCTCTTCTCATACATAAGGCCCAGGAACTTCTTGGATTTCTGATCGATGGCATCGGCTACTTTTTTCGGTAAGAAGACATCGAGCCAGGTCTTTCTAAGCAGGCCTTCGAGCTCCTTTGGCCTCGTGGCCAGGATCCCCAAATCGACATGCCTTGCGATAAAATCCACAAGGTTGCTCTTGCCGCCAGCACTTGTCATGGTCTGCGCAGAATACTTGGTTATCAGTTCCCTGAATGCATCCTTTGCACTCTCTATATCCTTCTCGTCATAGAGAAGTATGGAACCCTTCTGAAATAAGAGCAGCGACTTTATGGCCTTGTCCCTTTCAAATTCCATCATGGTGCCTAAGGTCTCGTTGGCCTTCTCAACATCACCTATCTGCCGATAGGCCTGGGCAAGTTGATACCTGGCCTGCCTCTTCATGTCTTCGGTCTTTGCCAATTGACCCAGCTTTTTGAATGTCTCTATGCTCTCATCGAGTCTTCCGAGGAGCCTTTCGCAAACACCTATGCGGAGATAGGACTGTACTGTTAAATCGTTGTCCTGGGACAATGAAGCGGCTTTTATAAAATATTTATTGGCTTTTTTAAGGCTTACGGCCGAGAGCTCGATCATGCCCAGATCATAATAAAGTTTTTGTTTCGTATTTCTATCTCTAGCCTTAGAGGCCTTGGTAAGTAACTCCTTTACCTCTGCTTCCTGGGTACCCCTCTTATCTATCTTTGCTACAAAGCCCCTGGCTATCTTCGTCTCCGGGGCAACCGGATACTGATCTATAAGCTTATTATAAATGGCTTTTGCCTCCTTGAAGTCGCCCAGCTTATGGAATAGATAGCCCAGGCGCAGCATAAGTGTCGGCACCTGAGTGCAATCGGGATATTCGGCAAGCGCATCCCTGTAGTCCTTTATTGCCTCGTCATAGAGGCCCTTGTTCTCATAATCGGCTATCTTCTCCATCACAGCAGGGCTTATATCTTCGCCTTTGCTTTTGCCGAGCGTAATACCCCTTCTGAATAAGCGTTTAAAAAAATCTCTCACGACGTCGAAGAACCTGAGTATAAAATTTCTCTGTTGCTCCTTCTCGCTTATCATCTGCTTCATCATGGAGGCGACATCAGCGACGCCCCTGCCCATCTGACCGGCGCCGGTGACATCCGCGCCGTACTGCAGCCTCATCATATCCTCTGTCTTAAGGCCAGTCGTCGATAGGCCGTCTATAAGCTGGGACTGCATAAGGGGGGCGACATAGGTTACGGTGCTCGCGGACTTTGCGTCTGCTACGTTAGATAGAGAGAATTTGAGCGAGTCGAGACTGCGGTCGACAAGAAAGGAGTTGTAAAAGAAAAAGAGGCCGCCTATGACCAACGCCGCAAGAATGGGTTTTACTATAAAAGGAATTTTCACAACGCCTCTCTACTGCATAAGCCCTGCTGGCCTACCGGGAGAGTATCTCCTTGATCTTCAGCCTGACTTCTTCTTCCAGGGGATTCTTTATGTGTATATTCTTCTGCTTTGACAGGTCTACGGTCCGCGGCTCCTGCAGCTTCTCCGCCTTCTCATTAAAGAGTATATTCACCTTGGGGCTCAAGGGAAAACCTGAATTTACATCTATGACCAGGCCTATCTCCTCTGTATCGAGCCTGACCCATGTCCCCACCGGATAGACGCCTATATTATCCACAAGGGCCTTTATGATATGGGAGTCAAACATATCCTTCAGGTCCTCTATGACCTTGCGTATAGCGCTATGCGGTTCGAGCACCCGTTTATACGAGCGCGGGTGTGTCATGGCTTCAAAGGTATCGACAATACCGATTATCTGCGAATGCTCGTCTATAATCTTGCTCGACGTGCCAAGCCTCCTGTGGTGATTATGGGCAGCCTCTATCACGCGGCTATCCATGTCAGGCATCTGAGAAATAAAATCCTTGCTGTAATCAGGATGCCTTGCGACCTCCCTGCGCTCTAAAAATCTGAGCCGCCTGGGCATAAGGGCATATTTAAGGACCTTTGCCATACCTATATCGTGCAGGAGTGCGGCGGTCGCCAACTGGTTAAGATCAAATTTGTTATAATTAAGCCATACGCCCAGCATGACCGACAGGAAAGCGACATTAACAGAGTGACTGTAGATATAGTCCTCCTTGTTCGACTTCATGAAAAACTTTATAATATCTACGTCGCTAAGCAAGAGCTTGTCCACCATCTCCCTTGTGATCTCCTGTATACTGTTCTTGGCAGGGGCGATAGTAAAATCCAGCTTTGCCCTATCAAATATTGAGCGCATCTCATTTATGTGGCGCTGGTAGAGTCCCTCCATATCCTTCTTCTCATCCCGGACAACCGCCTGCGGCTCTTCTACTTTCTTTACCTGCAGCCCGTCATAGGCCTCAGCCTTAGGCCTATCTTCTTTTCTGGGAACCTGGGGCATGGCATAAGGAAATTTCTTCTTCTCACTGCCTGAGGTCTTGTCGTTGAGCTTTATTATGTCTGACATTTTCATCTTTTCGCCCTCCTGCTAGGTATTTATATCTTCCACCGCCTGTGTGGCAGTCTCTGCGTCAATGATCTCTCTTTTATTTAGCATGCCCTGCATAAGAGCAAGCTCGCAATACGTATTCATCCTGCGCGGTATGCCATCTGAATGCTCACTTATTATCTTCATGGCCTCCCCTGTGAACAGGGGCTTAGCGGCTCCTGCTATATTGCATCTGTGTTCGATGTAACGGGTTGACTCCTGCGGACTCAAAACATTGAGATGAAATGATATCGCCATCCTCTGCTTCAGCTGTGGCAGCCTGTTTATCTTCTCCCGCAGTTCGGGCTGCCCTACCAATATCAAAGAAAGCAGAAACCTGTCATTCATCTGAAAGTTTAAGAGCAGCCTGAGTTCCTCAAACATATCTGCCTTATCTATTACCTGGGCCTCATCCACTATCACAACGATGTCCTTCTGCTCCTCTTTGCCCTTATAGAAGATGTCGTTTAAGGTATGGAGTATCTTCAGCTTAGACCCGTCATACTCTCTGCCCTCCAGCTGAAATATGATCTCCTTTAGAAAATCCTTTGCAGACAAAGACGGGTTTACTATCAAAGCTATCTTATAGTTATCGGTCTGCTGCGAAAGTTCCCTGACAATAAAGCGTGTCAGTACGGTTTTACCGCTGCCGTATTCACCCGTTAAGAGTCCTGCGCCCTTTCGCTCCCTGATGACATAGTATAATCTCATAAGTGCTTCTTCGTGATTCGGGGAGTGGTAGAAAAACTTTGGATCAGGTGTATTCTCAAAAGGCTTCTCTTTTAGTTTCCAATATTCTTCATACATGATTAAACACCAATCCGGTTAATGGCCCGTTAATCTTTCTGATCTGCGAAATAGCACTCTTAAGCAGGGGATAGGGTGTCCCTGCTCTCCTTGTCACCAGCAATAAACTGTCTACCGCATCTACTATATTGAAGCCATCGGCATACCCCCTCAGGGCGGCTGTATCTATCACAAGCATGCCATACTCCTGGCTCAACCGCTTAAACAACTCAGAGACCTCTTTTGCCTCCAGGAGTCCCAGCGGATTTGCTGCTTTTCCTCCTGATAAGAGGATCTTCAGATTATCAAAGCCCCTGAGCTCTGCTTCATCGAGCTTCAGAGAACCTGTCAACAAAAGGTCTGTAAGGTTTCTTACAACATCTTTATCGCTTGCGGCCCCTTTCAGGATGTCGGAGAAACCCTTTTCCGAACTCTTTAAGCCAAAAAACTCACCAACAGAGGGGTGGCGAAGATCGGCATCAATCAACAGGACCTTTTCACCGTTCTTTGCGGCGGCAAGTGCCAAATTACACGCTACTGAAGTCTTGCCTGAATCGGGCTCGGCGCTCGCGATCATTATAATCTTTTTGTCTATGCTCCCTTTAAAGACCTCTAACTTCAAAAAGGTAAAGAGTTGCTCATATACCCTCAAAAGCCGCGGGTTTCCAGCAGGGTTAAAAATATTGCTCTTGCGGAATAAGACGCCTAAAAAACCGGCCTTCTTGCCCGTGGCCGCCTTATCGATCTCGGCTATTACGGGCACACTCATCTGCTGCTGTAATTCCTCCCTGGTGTGCACCTTCTTATCCAAGATCTCCAGGATAACAGTACCTGAGACGCTGATCAAAAAGACAACCAACAGCCCCCACATATAATACCAGCCCTTCGGCCTTCCCATGGGCACAGTGGGCAGGGCTGCCTCTTTCGTCAGCTTTACGTCCCAATCATCCGGCATGCCCTTATAATAACTGTTCAGACTCTCATATTCACTCTCTGCCTTTGAAAAGACAATGGCCTCTTCATCTATCTGTGCGGAGAGGCTTTTATATATGGGGGAGTTGTCAGGCA
>JABMQS010000086.1 GCA_013202525.1 Candidatus Omnitrophota bacterium | reverse complement strand
TCATGCGGGGAAGACTGTAGCGCTGGATCATTGTCGACTCCTTAGTTTTGTGCAGATATAGGAAAAACTTATTCTAACAGAAAGTATACATATAGTCAAAGAAAAATCTAGAAAGGATCTTGCGTGTATAGCCTATCGGAGACACTTGAGGACCTCTTACTTTACCCAGAGAAATATAACGGTTGTCACGACCGCAAAGAACACTGTCACGCCTATCATCTCGGAGAGGCCATGGCGGATATTTCCGAGTATGGCTATTGCATAAAGGAGTCCGAGGGCGGTGACTACAATCTTGCGGGTACTTGACATCTTATCGAGATCGATCTTCATGCCATATCCTCCTATTGCTCTATAGCTGATTACGCTACATTATTATATACAAAAATACATAAATAGCAAGTAAATTTCTACTTGTGCAAGCAGGAGGCATACTGTATCATATAAAGGGAAGGAAAAAGCGCATGTTTAGAGAGCGGTATCTAAAACGTACCTTTGATATCATCATATCTATGATAGGTATTATAGTACTGTCACCCCTTCTTCTGCTGTTGGCACTGCTCATAAAACTTGAAGGTATCATCAGGCCTTCTACAAATGGGCCGGTGATACACAGTGAGATACGGATCTCCAAAGGCAGGCCGTTTGGTATCCTTAAATTCAGGACCGTAAGGGGCCATCTTCTTGAGATCGTCAGGAGAAATCCGCAAGGGCAGAGTCAAAGCTATATCCAGCATAAGCCGGGCGCCCTGACATATATGGGCAAATTCCTCACAAAATACTACCTGGATGAACTCCCTCAAGTCTTCAATATCCTTAAAGGGGAGATGACCTTTGTGGGCCCGCGTCCACAGGAGGCATTGCGTTACAAGCATGAGTTGAAAGAGGGCCAATACTGCCTGAGGGACTTAAGGTCAGGGCTCTGCGGCCTGGCTCAGGCATCGAAAAGAAATTCTAAACTTAGGCAGGCGCTTATTGAAGTGCACAGGACAGGACATGCGCACCCGAAGCTGATGACTCTCGATACAATATATTTTTCCAAGTACAAAAAATATTCCGACCTGCAGCTTCTCTTCTACGATATAAAGGTAATGGCCATGACTCTCCGCGTAAACTTCAGGGGCGAGGGAGTATAATAAATAAGGGCGTTGGGGGCGTTGGGGTCAGGCCCTTATTTATGCACAAGTGGCGATTCTCAACTCTGTATCTGCGGAAGGCACATGTGCTGCCGCAGTGCCTGCAAACAATGCCTCTGGGATGGGGCTGTCTATCCTGACAAGCATCTCTTTTTCTAAGGACTCGAGCCTGCGCTGTGAATCTTCGGTCAGCTCATTCCAGTTGTAGGCGCGCAGCGCCGCAAACAAGACATGCATGCGAAGAGCTTCATCAGCCAGTATCTCATCCAGCAGGACATATGGCAAAGTATTCTCATCATAAACAACAGGCGTCCTGCCATATCTCTCAAAACAGCCCGGCAAAAGGTCTATTATGCTGTATGTTCCTTTCTCCCTTATGTTGCGAAAGATGGGGCACTTTGCCTCATTTGACTCTACCGCGGCGAAACCATCTCTGATATTAGCTGAAACAAACGCCTTGCTTCCCTGAACATCCCTGCAGCTCAGGCACACACTGCCATCTGCATCGATGACACTGCTATATAGATGTGTGTGCAAAAAATCTTCAAAATATGTACCGACACGTACATTCTTCTGTGCAAGCCTGGCCATAAATGGCCTTATATCCTCTATCCTCAATGCCCCGGACGCTACCATACTCCTAACCCGTTTGCAGGAAAACAGCGGTATTATCCTGTATACAAGCCTCCACTGCCCGAAATCAGGGGTAAAAAATCCGACATACCCTTCGGCATCGCCATGATAATCCAATGATGCGATCTCCGGATCCAGGCTCTGTATAAGATCGCCCAATCGAAGGCTGGCTCCTTCTATTCTCTGGCCGATCATCTTATTGAGAAGTTCATATGCGGCACGGGCATCTTTGGTGCGGAAGGCCTGAAAAGATAGCTTGCCCTTAACGCCGCTTTTAGGAAAAAGGGTTCCTCCTCTTTTAGCAAATAGCTCGAGTATATTGACTATGCCCTTAAGGTTTTCTTCATCATAGTACTCATTTATTGAAAAGTAGAAAGAAAAATCCTTGAGTGACCATCCTGCGGCCCTATCCTGCATTCTTCTTATCAGCATGGCTTCATCAAGGCCATCGAGCACCTCCTCAAGCCTATCCCTATCCTTTGCCCATTCACCGTTTGTGTTGACCTGCATATAGAGCATCCTTGTCTCTCTGATAAGTTCTTGTGCCATAGCGATAGTATCCTCGCTTAAAAACGGTTCTCCGCCTCCGTGAAAAAAAAGTTCATGGAAATCTCCTTCTTTCAAAAAGGCTATAAGCTCTCTGCGCCGCTCATCTGTAAAATGGAGATCCTCCCTGAAATCGGCCGGATCCCGGGGCATAGGAATGGCATCGCCCACGCAGACCGGGCACAATCTGGGCCTGTTGCAATACCTTGTGGGAAAGATAACCACCCTTCCGTAATCAGGCCTTGCAGGCAGGTTCCATTCGATCGCATCTAGGACCCTCTGCCTATCAGCAAATGTAGGCATGCCTGTGCTTGCATTCTTTGCGGGCTTTCCTAAGGCGCCTTCTGCGCCGCGCTGCAGCTTGTGGGCCATGGGCCGGAGACAGAATGCGTTCTGCGGCATTGCGAACAATATCGCTAATATTAATATGATTAACTTTTTATGCATAGTGTACTCCAAAAATAAAACCCCTGGCCATTATCTAGCCAGGGGTTTTATTTCTGTGGTATTATACCAAAAAAAGACGCTGATTTCAAGGAAAAAAGGGCCTAGGGGTAAAGCCCCAAGGCCCTTAAGGAATTTGGCCCTTCGCCACCTGCAATTGCTCCTGCTCGTCGCAATTGCCTCGGTGTCTCAGGACCAAATTTTAAAGGGACCGTTTCATTAGCAAAACGGTCCCTTTAAAATTTGGTTGCGGGGAGCGGATTTGAACCGCTGACCTCAAGGTTATGAGC
>JABMQS010000085.1 GCA_013202525.1 Candidatus Omnitrophota bacterium | reverse complement strand
TAATAATAAAACGTGTAAGAGTCAACGAACAGATACGGATAAGCCAGGTCATGGTCATCGGGCCGGAGGGCCAGCAGCACGGCATAATGACGCCGCAGGAAGGCCTGAAGATAGCCCGTGAGGCAGATTCGGATCTGGTGGAGGTGGCGCCGCTTGCCAAACCGCCTGTATGCCGCGTGATGGATTTCAGTAAGTACAAATATGACCAGGACAAGAAAGAGAAAGAGTCGCGCAAACGCCAGCATACCGTAAGGCTAAAAGAGGTCAGGTACAAGCCGAATATCGAGGAGCACGATTACCAGACCAAGCTGGGGCATATCAAGGATTTTTTGAAGAAAGGCAACAAAGTGAAGATCAGCATGAGATTTCGCGGCAGGGAAAACGCCCATACAGAAATAGGCCGCAAGATCCTCATCAGGATCACACAGGATATGGCAGGCGCAAGCGAGTTGATCACACCGCCGAAGAAAGAAGGCCGATTTCTCAATATGGTGCTTGCGCCGAAATAGTATAAGCGCAGAACCGGAGACAGGAGAGTTGGTATTTGGGTAGAGGGGGAGATTTATGCTTATCCCTCTCTTGTGGCGCAACGGTATTATTATATTTAGTGCAGGGGCGTAATTTAATCTTAAGGAGACTGACATGCCAAAACTGAAGACAAGAAAAGCAGTAGCAAAGAGAGTTACGGTGAGCAAAAAAGGCAAGGCCATGATGGCCAAGGCCTTTAAGGGCCACTTGTTGACGAGCAAAAACAGAAAGAGAAAGCGCAGGTTAAAGCAGAGGAGCACAGCTACCAAGGCAAATTCAGCGAAGATCAGAGGAATGGTACCTTATTCTTAATTGATATCAGAGGCCGTGCAGCGTTCTGCCTATAGCGTATAGCGTTTTAACGCACAGCGCAGCACGCAAGACGAAAACACAAGAACCCGGAGGAACAATGGTCAGAGTAAAACATCGTGTAGCATCTAAGAAGAGAAAGAAGCGCACACTAAAGGCTGCAAAGGGCTATTGGGGCGGCAGAAGCAAGCTGCTCCGCACTGCAAAAGAGACGGTCTTAAGGGCAGATGCATATGCCTACATCGGCAGGAAGCTCAAAAAACGCAGCATGCGCGCGCTATGGATCGCCAGGATAAATGCCGCCTGCAGGGCCCACGGCATAAAGTATGCCGAGTTTATCGACGGCTTGAAAAAGGCAAAGGTGGACCTGGACAGAAAGGTCCTGGCAGATCTTGCTGTGTCACACAAGACCGCCTTTAAGAAACTTATAGACCTCGCTAAACCGAAGAAGAAATCTTAAAACAGAAAAAGGCTAAAAGGATGAAGAAGATAAGACTTCAGCCTGCACAGCTTATAGTTTTAAGCTTTTTGTCTGTCATAGTGCTGGGCGCCATACTGCTCAGCCTTCCCATATCTACGACGGACAGTACAAGCCCCGGGCTTGTAACCAGTCTCTTTACAGCCACCAGCGCGACCTGCGTGACAGGGCTCATAGTAAAGGACACTGGCACCTACTTTTCCCAATTCGGCAAGATAGTCATACTATGCCTGATACAGGCCGGCGGGCTCGGTATCATGACATTCTCCACGATGTTTGCCATTCTGCTGGGCAGGAAACTCAGCGTATCCCAGAACATCACGGTACGCAGCACCATGGGCCAGAACTGGGTAGAGGGTTTGCGCGGTATAATACTGTACATAATAATCTTTACCTTTAGCATAGAAGCCCTTGGCGCAGCTGCCCTCTATGCAAGGTGGAGCAGCACTATGGGCTGGGGCACTCTCTTTACGCTAAAGAGGGCGGTGTTTCACGCCGTCTCCGCATTCTGCAATGCCGGATTTTCATTGTTTTCGACAAGCATCATGGCATTCCGCTCGGACTGGGTCGTCATGCTCATCTTCTCGCTTCTGATAGTCATAGGCGGCATGGGATTTTTGGTCTTCATGGATATACCGAAACTCAAATTCTGGAGAAAAGACCGCGCCCTTATCCCCTCCCGCATAAGCCTCCAGACAAAGATAGTACTCATAGTCACGGTAGTTCTGATTTTGGCCGGGGCCTTAGGCGTTTATCTTTTTGAGGGCAACTATGCCTTAAAGGAGATGCCTGCCGCAGAGAAGGCATGGAGCTGTGTCTTTACATCCATCACCCCGCGCACAGCAGGCTTTAATGTGCTGCCGACATCTCACCTTAGGCCGGTTACCCTCTTTATGCTTATTATGCTGATGTTTGTAGGGGCCTCGCCGGGTTCGACCGGCGGCGGAATAAAGACCGTTACGCTGGGTATTATTATCGCAGGCTTTATATCCATGCTTTTCAACAGGGACCGTATTACACTTTTTAGGCGCACGATACCGCGGCAGACCTACAGGCGTGCAGCGGTCATAGTCTTTTTGGGCCTGCTTATCGTTGTAACCTCTACATTTTTGCTTTCAGCTACGGAGAACATGGCAGCCAGAAGCAGCCATTATTTTTTGAGTCTATTGTTTGAGTCGACCTCTGCCTTCGGTACAGTAGGCCTATCGACAGGCATAACCCCGGACCTTACAGACCTGGGCAAGCTGATCCTGGTGGTGACCATGTTTGTGGGAAGGGTGGGGCCATTGACAGTTGCCCTTGCCATAGCCATGCGCAAGGAGAAGATAACCTACCGTTATCCCGAAGGAAGGCTGATGGTAGGATAATAAAGGAGTGACGAATGAGACAGTTTGCGGTGATAGGATTGGGAAGGTTTGGAGCGAGTGTTGCAACGACGCTGAGTGAAAAAGGGCATCAGGTCCTGGCCATAGACCTTGATGAAGACAGGATCCAGGTCTTTTCAGATATCGTAGCGCAGGCGGTCTGCGTCGACGCAACGGACGAAAAGGCGCTCAGAACCGTAGGCATAGAGGATATAGACGCGGCGGTTGTAAGCGTGGGTAACAACATTGAGGCCTCGATACTGATAACGCTCGTGCTTAAAGAGATAGGCATCAAAGAGGTGGTCACAAAGTCGGTGACCCCGGACCAGGGCAAGGTCCTGAAGAAGGTTGGCGCGGACAAGGTGATATTCCCCGAAAGGGATATGGGTATAAGGCTTGCCAATTCACTTATTTCGCCCAAGATAAGCGAATTTATAGATCTCTCCCCGGATTGCAGCATCATAGAGATAACGCCGCCAAAGGAGTTTGTGGGAAAGAGTTTAAAGCAGCTCAATGTCAGGGCAGCGCACGGACTGAATATCATAGCCATCAAGCGCTCTGGCAAAGACGGCAAGGAGATGGTAGATTCGATACCGGAAGCCGATTATAAGATAAAGTCAAATGACAGTCTTATGATAGTCGGCCCGAATGATAATATAGAAAAACTCAAAAAAATAGACTAACCTTTTGGATAGACGGGGTT
>JABMQS010000084.1 GCA_013202525.1 Candidatus Omnitrophota bacterium | reverse complement strand
GATATCGTAAAGCATATGGCAAAACACAACTTCAGGATAAGGCTCGTGCAGCATGCCGGAAACAAGGGGTATGGCCAGGCCCTGATCACCGGTTTTTATTCGGCTAAAAAAGAATGGGTATGGCTTAGCGCGGCTGACAATCAGTTTGAGCCTCGTGAGATACTCAAGCTCCTGCCCTTTGCCAATGATTATGATATGGTGGCCGGCTGCAGGCATAAGAGGCAGGATCCTGCTTATAGAAGGTTATACGCCAGGCTATATAATGGCCTGATACAGACCGTGCTCGGTATCAGGGTAAAGGATTTAAACTGCGGATTTAAGCTCATAAGAAGAAGGGTCTTCGATGCATTCAAGCTTGAGTCCCAGGGGGCCTTGATAGATGCCGAGCTCTTCAAGAGATGCAGCATCAAAGGATTTTCTGTGAAGGAGGTAGCGGTTGAGCACAAACCGAGGGAGTTGGGGGAGCAGACAGGGGGAAATCTCTTCGTGGTCATAGGCATGTTTGTGGAGCTGCTTAAACTCAAGATGAGGCTTAAGGGATGAATATAGCGATAGTAGGCGGCGGGATAGCGGGCATGAGCCTTGGCTATTACCTCACAAAGGCGGGCCATCGGATTACGGTCTACGAGAAGGAAGAGTCGACCGGCGGCCTTGCAAGGAGCTTTCCTGTCGGAGGGACATACCTTGAGGAGTATTACCACCATATATTCACAACCGATATACATACCATAGAGCTTATAGAGGAGATCGGACTTAAGGAAAGTCTTGTCTGGGAAGAGTCAAAGATGGGGCTCTACTGCGATGGCAAGGTATATGCCTTTGGCACGCCGCTGGACCTTCTTAAGTTTGACCCGCTCTCTTTTATAGACAAGGCAAGGTTTTCATTTTCCACCCTATATCTTACGCACACAAAAGATCACGAGGCCCTGGAGGAGATCACGGCCGAGGAGTTTCTCCTGAAGAATGCGGGGGAGAATGCCTATAGGAAGATCTGGGAACAGCTCCTTGCCACCAAGTTTGGAGAAGAGGATTATAAGAAGATAACAGCATGCTGGCTCCAGCAGAGGGTGAGCTCAAGGGGCAAGTCGAAGGCAGGGCTCTTTGAGAGGGAGAAGCTCGGATATCTTGGCGGAAGCCTTAAGGTTCTTTTTGATGAACTCGAGAAGAGGATAAAGGATAAGGGCGGCGCCGTTAATAAAAGAGCGGCTGTGAAGAAGGTCTCTCTTGACGATAATGGCAAGGTCATCATATCTACTGATGCAGGCGATGGGGGTGAGACTTTTGACAGATGCTGCCTTTGCGTCCCGAATCCTGTTATTGCCGATATTACAAAGGAGCTGTTTGATGAAGGCTATATAGCTCGCCTTAGATCTATAAAGTATAGGGCAGAGCTCTGCGCCGTACTCCTGATCAAAGGCAGCCTAAGCCCTTATTACTGGCTCAATATAAGCCAGAAGGAAGTGCCTTTCACAGGGCTTATGGAGCATACAAATCTTATCTCAAAAGACAAGTATAGCGAAAACGACATAATATATCTCTCGAGGTATATCTCGCCTGATGAGGCCCGATACAATATGAATAGCGATGAGCTTATAGATCTTTATTCCGGCCACATAAAGGATATATTTCCCAAGTTTGACTCATCAAAGATAAGACAGGGTTTTATATTCAAGGATCTCTATGCCCAGCCTGTGGTTACAAGGGGCCATAAAGAGAGGATGCCGGATGAGGTTAGTCCGGTCGGCAATATATTTATAAATAATACGAGCCAGATCTATCCTGAAGACAGAGGCATGAGCCCTGGCATAAGGAGATCGTTTGAGCTGGCAGGTATTGTAGGGGGCAATGAAGAATAGTACCAGGCTTCTTATATTTATAATGGCATTGGGTTTTGCCTTGAGGATCTGGGGCATAGACTTCGGCCTTCCGTATCTGTTCCACGCGGATGAGACCCATACAGTAAACCTGTCTGCCTCACTGGGCTATAATCTGCTAAACCCCAGGATATTCTGGAAGCCGGCCTTTCTCTATAACCTGATAGCATTCGAGTACGGCATATTCTTCCTGCTTGGAAAGATAGCAGGCGTATTTCCTACACTGCAGAGCTTCAAGCAGCTCTTTGTTTTAAATCCCACACCATTCTACCTGATAGCACGCATAAGCACAGGCGTCTTCTTCGGCACCCTGACCATACCGGCTGTATACCTTTTGGGTGAGAGGTTTTACAGCAGGCGGGTAGGTATATTATCGGCGCTGTTTCTTGCGGTCTCTTTTATTCATGTGCAGAATTCACACTACGCAGCGCATGATATACCTGTACTCTTTTTTATAGTGCTTACTGTGGTGAGTTCCTTCGATATATATCAGAACGGCAGGAGGCGCGATTATCTGATTACAGCAGTGTTGTTTGGCCTCGCGGTCTCGACAAAGTATAATGCTGCCCTGGCCTTTGTCCCGGTCTTTATAGCGCATATATTATCTGCTCGAAAGAAGAGGCTTCCCCTGCTGCAGATAATCTTTTCAAAGAACCTTTTTCTACTAGCATTTGTTTCAGTAGCGGTCTTTTTTATAATAAACCCTTATGTGATCATAGATTTCAAGAGTTTCATTGAGACCTTCCGTGACCTCTCGGCAGTCGAGGGCTATACAGGTTTTGGTCACCACATAAGTATCTCTCTGCTGCAGGGTGTGGGATGGGGCATCTTTATTGCAGGCATAGCAGGGCTTGTGCTTTTGTTCAAGGCCCCGCTCGGAAAGTCTGCCATACTGTTATCGCTTCCCGTGTTGCATTATCTCCATCTCGTATTTTTCAGTCAGCACCATGAGAGGTATATGCTTGCGATCATACCCTTCTGGATAGTCCTGGCAGGACTATCTGCCGACAGAGCCATTGGTTTTTTTGTCAGGAGATACAGTAAGAGGCTTACAGCTGCTCTACTATTAGCACTGGTTCTATTGATAATATTCCCGACCTGTAAAAAGAGTATCTACGCAGACTCGCTCTTTTCAGGGGCAGATACCCGCATCCTGGCCGCCGAATGGATAGAGGCCAATATCCCCAATGGCAGCAGGATCCTGGTTGACAATACTTTCTTTGCCCCCTGCATAAGGCAGAGCTATTCACAGCTCAAAGAAAAGGATGAGCTGATACGCAACAAAGGCCTCACTGGCCTGCAGAAACAGAAGCTCGATATCCTCATCGAGGCCTGCAAAGAAGAAGAGGGCCTGAGTTACGATATATTTTACCTGGGAGAACCGGACCAGGAGAAGAATGTTTACATATTCTCATCCTATCCCAGGGCCTATCCTGAGGAGGGCGGGTTAAAGAGCAATTCTATAGAGTATATTGTGCTTGCAACGTCAGGAAGGCAAAAGTCTTTACCCGAGTGGCTGCCAGAGAAGGCCCTTCTTGTGAAGACCATAAGTCCTTACAAGTCAGAAGTCGATTTCAGAGATGATGAATACATCTCTGTTACAGCCGGCCCGTTTACAGGCAAGAACCTTTTCACCAGGGCGCATAACGGCCCCCTGATCAGGATATACAGTGTAGCCACCAAATCAATACAACACAAAGACGGTTCTTAGATAGTTTGCACGCAGAACCAGAAAAAGGACCGTCTTTTAAGGCAGCTAACACCGCCTAAAGATTGAAAAGGGGAATACGGCACCATCACCCAAAGATAGAAAAAAGTATGAACAAGAAAATCACATCATATCTTACTAAGATGAAGAGGGCGTCGGGGCAGTATAGGAAGCGCCTCGGAAGATGCCCACAGCTTCCTGTCAGGCTCTGGATAGAGCCGACCAACAGGTGCAATCTGAAGTGCATCATGTGCCCGAATGCCGATCCGCCAAAGGACGCCAAATACGGCGACATGGATATGGCACTTTACAGGAAGCTCATAGACGAGGCCGCCGGTTTTGCGATAGATATCAATCTCTTCGCAAGGGGTGAGTCGCTTCTTCATAAGGATATCTTTGAGATGATAAGATACGCCAACTCAAAAGGCTTAAGGACGCGGCTTGAGACCAATGCCACGATACTCGATAAAGACCGCTCCAGGGAGCTCATCGATTCAGGCTTGAATTTCCTCTCATTTTCAATAGACGGCTATGCAAAAGAGGCCTATGAAAAGATAAGGGTAAACGGTGTTTTCGAGGTGACCATGAAGAATATACTCGATCTCCTGGAAGCCAAAAAAGCTTCCGGAAGAAAGAGGCCCTTTGTGATGATACAGGTGATAGAGCTCGCTTCTATAAAAGAAGGCGTGGATAAGAACGAGAAGACAAACTTCATAAACCTCTTTAAGGGCTTGCCTGTCAACGGTTTCAGGTTTATTGTCCCGCACCGCTTTGGCGGCGTTATAGATAAGGATGTAACCG
>JABMQS010000012.1 GCA_013202525.1 Candidatus Omnitrophota bacterium | reverse complement strand
TAACCTCCTTAAGTTTACTGTGCGATACATTTTACTACAGCCTGAGCTAGAAGGGGACATTTCATTAGCTACTAAAAGGGGACATTTCATTAGTTTACTACAGGGCCTTAAATAATACTTTACAAAGTATAAGACATCTGTTATAATCCATAGATTGTAAAACATAGATAGAGAGGAGAAGACACACAGAGAATGGTACTTGCAAAGGATAAAAAGGATACGATAATAAAGAGCTACAAGATCAATGAGAAGGATACTGGTTCTGTCCACGTTCAGATTGCAATACTGACCGAGAGGATCAACAGCCTGACAGGCCACTTCAAGACGCACAAGAAGGACAATCATTCCCGAAGAGGGCTTCTGCGAATGGTCAGCCAGCGCAGGAAACTGCTCAGCTACCTAAAGAAGCACGACTCTGACGGTTACGATAAGTTGATCGATAAGTTAAAGATAAGAAAGTAGTATTCTGTTTTTTGGAGCGCGCTCCCTTTTAAAAACAGGAATATTTTCTGTTTAGGGAGCGTATTTTTTAAGTGAGGCCACAACTTATGGATTATGCAAAAAAAGATAGTGACATAAGTTGTATGGCCGAACTTACCCCGTACTTATTTGAAGTACACGTGCAAAACCAGCAAATAAGTTCGGGGTTCAATTCGCACTTATCACTTACCTCGCCCTCCGGGCTCCGTAAGTGATGTGCTCATTAAAGGAGATAAGATGCAAAAGCAATTTAAGACCGAAGTTGGTGGAAAAGAACTGATTATTGAGACCGGCAAGATGGCCAAACAGGCCAGCGGCGCCGTGACCGTCATCTATGGCGACACAGTGGTGCTGGTCACCGCTGTAATGTCCAGGAGGCAGAGGGATAATGCTGACTTTCTGCCGCTTAGCGTAGAGTACCAGGAGAAGACCTATGCCGCGGGAAGGATACCCGGCGGTTTCTTCAAACGTGAAGGAAGGCCCACGGAGCGCGAGATCTTAAGCGCACGCCTGATAGACAGGCCCATAAGGCCGCTCTTTCCTGATGGCATGACCAATGACCTGCAGGTAATGGCAATGGTCTTATCGAGCGACGCCGAGAACTACCCTGATGTATTGGCATTGGTAGGCGCATCATGTGCGCTTACTATCTCAGAAGCACCGTTTATGGGGCCTCTGGGTGCGGTCAGGATAGGGCGTAAAGAGGGTAAGTTTATCGTAAACCCCACATATGCCGAGCTCGAAGAGTCGGATATGGATGTCGTGGTATGCGCTACATCCGAAGGCGTTACCATGGTAGAGTCCGGCTGTAACGAAATTTCTGAAGATTTGCTGCTTGAGGCGGTTGAGCTGGGTTTTAAAGAGTCTCAGGCCTTGATAGAGTTTCAGAAGAAGGTGGCAGCAGAGTGCGGAAAAAAGAAGCTGGACATAAAGTTTAAACAGGTGGATCCTGAGCTTATATCAAAGATAAAGGAACTCTCAGGCGATAAGCTTGCCGAGATGAATTCTCTTCCCAGCAAGGAGGAGAGGGTCGAGGCAATGGATATCCTCTCAAAGGAGCTGGTCGAGAAGCTGGTCACCGAGGAAAGTAAAGTATCGGAATTTGATATCAATGCGGCCCTGAACAAGGTCGAGAAAGAGCTTGTGCGCGGCACGATACTTAAAGAGAAGAAGAGAGTGGATAAGCGCGGCTTTGATGACATGAGGGATATAGAATCGATCGTAGGCGTTTTGCCGCGTACACACGGATCAGGCCTTTTTACCCGCGGACAGACACAGAGCTTATCCATTACTACTCTGGGAACCGGTTCTGATGAACAGTTGATAGAGAGATTAGAAGGCGAGACGCGAAGGAGTTTTATGCTCCATTATAATTTCCCGCCGTTTAGTGTCGGTGAGACGAAACCTGTGCGTGGGCCAGGCAGGCGTGAGATCGGACATGGCGCTTTGGCAGCGCGCGCGTTAAGGCCTGTCATGCCTTCCAAAGAGGAGTTTCCATATACGATAAGGTTGGTCTCAGAAGTACTTGAGTCTAATGGTTCATCGAGTATGGCTACGACATGTGCGGGTTCGCTTGCCCTGATGGATGCGGGGGTTCCAATAAAGAAGTCAGTCAGCGGCATTGCCATGGGCCTTGTAAGGGAAGGCGATGACTTTGTCGTGCTTACGGATATAGCCGGCGTAGAAGACCACTACGGTGACATGGACCTTAAGGTGGCCGGCACCCGCGACGGCATAACCGCTATGCAGGTCGATGTAAAGCTGAAGAACGGTATAACGATGGAGATCATAAAGACAGCTATCGAAAAGGCCCGCGGCGCCCGTTTATCCATACTCGATAATATGGATAAGGCCATCTCCGGGTCCAGGGATGCCATCTCAGAATACGCACCGCACATAACGAGCATAAAGATAAGTACCGATAAGATAAAAGATGTCATCGGCCCCGGCGGCAAGATGATAAAGAAGATAGTTGCAGAGACCGGCGCCACTATAGATATAGATGATGACGGTACGATCGCGGTCGCCTCTACCGATGCAAAGGCCGTAGAGGCCGCGCTTGAGATAATCGGCAAGATCACAGAGGAGCCGGAGGTAGGAAAGATATACAAGGGCAAGATCACACGCCTTATGAACTTTGGCGCATTCTGCGAGATACTGCCAAACAAAGAAGGCCTGATACACGTCTCAGAGCTATCCGATACATTTGTGAAGAATGTCGAGGATGCGGTAAAGGTAGGCGATGAGATGGAGGTAAAGCTTATAAAGAGAGATGAGCAGGGCCGCCTGAACCTCTCGAGGAAGCAGGCGATGCCCGGCGCCGGAAAGGACAAGCCGGAAGAAGACAAGAAGGAAGATAAGGAGTAAGGGCTGACCAGCAATGGCTGAAGCAATAAACTTAAGGATCAGAAGGAAGCAGGGTTGCGAGGATATATCCATGCCGCAGTACATGAGCGAAGGCGCCAGCGGCATGGATATATGCGCTGATGTCGACGGAGAGGTTATATTAGAACCCGGTGAGATAAAGCTTATCTCAGCGGGTTTTTATATGAGCATACCAAAAGGCTATGAGGTTCAGATAAGGCCCAGGAGCGGACTTGCCATAAAGCACGGCATAAGTATTGTAAACAGCCCGGGCACTATAGACAGCGATTACCGCGGCCTTGTGGGTATCATATTGATAAATCAGGGTAAGGAACCTTTTGCTGTAAAGCGCGGTGAACGCATAGCGCAGATGGTTGTGCAGAAGGTCTTGCAGGCAGATATTGAAGTCGTTGATGAGCTTGATGAGACCGCCCGCGCACATGGCGGTTTTGGACACACCGGCGTGTAGGGGAAACAGTTTATGGTAGAGGCGATCATATCGGGGGTTGTGCAGGGGCTGACTGAGTTTCTGCCGATAAGTTCATCAGGGCATCTTGTTCTTTTGCACCGCTATTTTGGTTACCAGGAGCCCCGGTTAATTTTTGATATCTTTCTGCATGTTGGGACACTTTTTGCTGTTATAGTCTATTTTTGGCGTGATATAATAAATTTAATAACCAAGCAAAAGCGCCTGTTGCTCCTGATAATAATCGCTTCGATACCAACAGCTGTAATAGGCTTTCTTTTTAAGGACCTGCTCAAGAGCCTCTTTGTAAATGTGCGGGTGGTGGGCATAATGCTCTTTGTTACTGCCGGATTTCTTTTTATAGGTGAGTGGGCAGCCGGCAGGAAGAAGGACAAGACAGGATTAAGCTGGTTTAAGGCGCTCGTCATAGGTATTGTCCAGGGCATCTCTATAATACCCGGGATATCCAGAAGCGGCTCAACCATATCGACCGGAATGTTCCTGGGGCTTGAGAAGAAAGAGGCAGTACGGTTTTCGTTTCTTTTATCAATACCGGCTATCCTGGGAGCCCTTGCATTTATGTTGAGAAACGGCGCCGGTATGTCGGTAGATACATTGTCACTTCTTGCAGCGACTGCGAGCGCTTTTGTAGTAGGGCTTGCAGCCATATATATTCTTATAAAGGCGGTCGCCAGGGCAAGGCTTAAGTTCTTCGCTATTTATTGCCTGCTTATGGGGACGCTGATACTTCTGGGAACATCTTAGGACATGAAAGAGCAGAGAATAAACGAGATAATAGGTTTTGTCTTTTTGGCAGTCGGGCTCCTGGTCTTTGTGAGCCTGCTGACATTCGATTCCAATGACCTCGCCTTCTTTACATCCGCACCCAACGAACACCTCCACAATTTCGTCGGCGTAATCGGCGCATATGTTGCATTTACCGTCCTTTTTCTGATCGGAAAGAGCGGTTATATAATCCCCATATTGTGCCTTATCTGGGCCGTAAACAAATTTACCCAGAGCCAATCACAGAGGCTCTATATCAGGATCTCAGGCACAGTGGTGCTCTTTCTTGCGTCAAGTTCTGCGCTTGCCCTCATCTTCAGCGCCACAAATGCGGATATGATGACTGCCGGCGGCATAAGCGGCATGCTTCTCTCAAGGCTGCTTGAACGCTACTTCGGCACAGTGGGCGCATATATAATAACATTGACGCTTCTTGTCCTTTCTGTCCTGCTTGCGACGGAGTTTCTTATAGTGCCGTTTGTCGCGGCGATCTTTGCAAAGGCAAAGGAGTTTTTGCAGAATATCGGAAAACGCCCCGCTCTTTCCCAGCAGACGAAGCCGCAGATAAGGATAGCGGCTGATAAGAAGAGCGCTGCCAGGGCAGCGGTTCAGCGCACAGCCCAAAAGGACCAGGAGCAGGAGAAGGCCGCTGCCGAACCAACTGCGCCAAGGATCAAGATAGGTCTGCCAAAGATTATAAAGTCAGCCATAAAGAAACCCGCGCCCGCAAAGGCCCAGGCCTCCGGGGCAGGAAAGGTTGAGGTCAAGACCGTTGGTGAGTATAATCTGCCTACGCTCGATCTTCTCGATTCCCCTCCTCCGGTGGAGGAGAGACAGCTCAAGGAGGATCTTACAGCCTCTTCTGCTGTGCTCGCGGATACACTAAGCGATTTTGGTATCGATGTAAAGGTCGCCCAGGTGGAGAAGGGGCCTGTGATAACCAGGTATGAGCTTGAGCCCAGCCCGGGGGTAAAGGTAAACAGGATAAGCGCGTTAAGCGATGATATAGCCCTTGCAATGAAGGCGCATAGCGTCAGGATAATCGCGCCCATCCCCGGAAAATCGAGGGTCGGCGTTGAGGTACCGAATATACAGAGTTCTCTGGTATTTCTTAAGGATGTGCTTGAGTCGCGTGATTTTCAGGAGTCTGATTCAAAGCTGACCCTTGCGCTGGGCAAGGATACGGCCGGCGTGCCTGTTGTCTGCAATCTTGCAAAGATGCCGCACCTTCTGATAGCAGGGGCTACAGGCTCGGGCAAGACCGTCTGTGTAAACAGCATTATATTGAGCATGCTCTTTAATGCATCTCCGGATGAGCTGAAATTTATCCTTATCGACCCCAAGATGGTCGAGCTTGCAATGTATAACAACCTGCCGCATCTGATATGCCCTGTCGTTACTGATCACAAAAGGGTCTCCGCGGCGCTAAACTGGGTCGTCAATGAGATGGAGTCCCGGTATAAGCTCTTTGCAAAGCTGGCTGTCAGGAACATAGATATCTTTAACCAGAAGAACAAGGAAGGAAAGTTTAAGGATGTTGAGGATGTGCCTGTCAGGGTCCCGTATATAGTAGTGGTCATCGATGAGCTTGCGGATCTTATGGCTGTGGCATCACAGGATATAGAGACGGCGATCACAAGGCTTGCTCAGCTTTCCCGTGCCGTGGGCATACATATTATACTTGCCACACAGAGGCCGTCCGTAGATGTTATCACCGGCGTTATCAAGGCAAACTTTCCTGCAAGGATCTCTTTTAAGGTCGCCTCCAAGGTCGATTCGCGTACGGTACTGGATATGAACGGCGCTGACAAACTGCTTGGAAGGGGCGATATGCTCTTTATGGAACCCGGCGCGGCAAAGCCGACACGTGCGCAGGGCAGCCTTATTGCTGACAAGGAGATCGAGCGCGTGGTAGACTTTATTGTCTCGCAGCGAGGAGCTGAGCACAGTGAAGAGGTTCTTGAGGCACAAAGCAAGAAGGGTTTTGGCAAGGACTTTGATAAGGATGAGTATTTTGATGAAGCGGTAAAGCTGGTGCTGGATATGGGATTAGCATCGGTATCTATGCTTCAGCGTAAGATGCGCCTGAGCCATAACCGCGCAGCACGCCTGATCGATGCTATGGAGGAAGATGGCATAGTCGGGCCTTACCGCGGATCCAAGCCCCGCGAGATACTGGTAGACCGCGATACATATCTTGCAGAAAAAGATCAGCAGAAACAGGAACAGGTATAATGACAATAGGAAATACCTTAAAGAGTGCAAGGCAGGCAAAGCACCTTAGCTTAGAGGATATATTCGAGAAGACAAGAATACATCCCCATGTTTTGTCAGCGCTGGAAGAGGACAGGTACGATAAGATATTAAACTCCGCCTACATAAGGAGTTTCTTGAGGGAGTACAGCACATATCTTAGTCTTGATACCAGGATGATCCTCGCCGAGTATGATAAGGCCCACCCCAAGGATAAGCAGCAGATAGTAGAGACGCCTCCGGAGGAAGAGAAGGGATTTGCATTTCCCCAGATAGATCTGATAAAGGCCGTAAGGACTCTTACCGTAATTGCAGGTTCGATTCTTGTGGTGATGGCCCTCATATTTTTATTAAAGACCACAGGCAAGGCATTCAAGAGCATATCGCAGTATTTTAAGGATAAGAAGCCGCCAAAGGTTACAGAACCTGCAAAGCCCAAAAAGGCCAAACCCAAAAAGAGCAGGCCTGAGAAGAAGGTTGCTGCCAAGCCTAAGGGGGCGCCAAAGCAGGCGGCTCAAGATATTGCGCAGGAGAGGCCTCCTGTTTCGGCGAAGTCGCCTATACCTGCAGGAGAGACGCTCAAGCTGACCATCGGCGTGACTGAGGATGTGTGGATACAGCTGCAGGTCGATGGCAGGATCATCTTTCAGAATGCGATAAAGAAGGATTCATCTGAGACGTGGGAGGCGCAGAAAGAGTTTAAGATATGGACGGGCAACGGGATCGCTACACACCTTACCTTAAACGGCAGGGAATTGGGCTCACTTGGAAGAGGCGTTAAGAAGGACCTGGTCGTTACAAGGAAGGGCCTTAAGAGGTAATCACTTACCTAAAACCTTTAAGCAGCGTTTGTTAATTTTCGCAAAGAGGTCTTTTGCGATTTTTTTATCATGAAAAAGATCAGAATAGGAATTATAAGTCTTGGCTGCCCGCGCAATATGGTCGATTCTGAGCTTATGCTCGGTAAACTCGCCAGCCATGGCTATATTATTACAGATAAGATGGATGCCTGCGATGTTGCCATTATCAATACATGCGGCTTTATCGAGGATGCCAAGCGCGAGGCGATCGATATAATACTAAAGGCATGTGACCTCAAGAAAGAGGGCAGGATAAAGAAGGTAGTGGTCTGCGGCTGCCTAAGCCAGCGTTACGCAAGGACGCTGCGAAAAGAGATCCCGGAGGCAGACGCGATATTGGGCGTCGATAATTTTAAGAACGTGGAGGAGGCGGTCAAATCTGTCCTCGACGATAAGTCGTTCTATAGCGTAGCTCCCCCCGAAGCAATATACACAGATAAAGATCCGCGCCTCTTATTGACCCCCGCCCATTATGCCTATGTCAAGATCGCAGAGGGTTGCCGTAATCGCTGCAGTTACTGTGTGATCTACAAGATAAGGGGCGATCTGCGCAGCAGGCGGATCGAGTCTGTGCTCTCAGAGATAAAGGCGCTTTCTGCGAAGAGGAAGCTTTCAGAGCTCAATATCATAGCACAGGATACTACCTCATACGGCATGGACAATTATGCCAGGGCCAAGCTCACATCACTGCTTAAGAAGATATGCGCCCTGAAGCGCGCCCATTGGGTAAGGCTCATTTATACCCACCCCCGGAATTTTACCGATGAGCTTATAGATCTGATAGCGCAGGAGAAATCCATATGCAAGTATATAGATTTGCCAATACAGCATATAAATGATAGAATACTAAAGCGCATGAACCGAAGGATCAAGCGCAGAGACATAGAGCTGCTCATAGACAGGATCAGGAAGAGGATCCCCTCAGTTGCCATAAGGACATCTGTGATAGTAGGGTTTCCGGGTGAGACGGATAAGGAGTTTGACGAGCTGCTTGCTTTTATCAGGGATACGGCATTTGAGAGGCTGGGTGCGTTTATATATTCACGTGAAGAAGGCACGCCTGCCTACAGGTTTAAGAATCAACTAAGCGATAAGATCAAGCGGGAGAGATTTGACAGGGTCATGAGCCTGCAGCAGGAGATATCGAGCCGCGTAAACGAAGGGTTTATGGGGCAGAGGCTCAAGGTGCTGATAGAGGAACAGGACGAGGGTAAGCGCCATTTTTATCTTGGACGCACCCAGTATGATGCGCCGGAGGTCGACGGTCTGGTATACGTGCGTTCTGATAAGGTCCTGCGCCCCGGCACTTTTGCTGATGTAAAGATCACCGACACCCTCGAATACGATCTCGTGGGAAAAGCGGTTTAGGCACGGAGGAGATTATGAATCTGCCGAACAAGTTGACCATATCACGGATAGTAATGACATTTGTATTTATGTTCTTTCTTTTTACGCGGTGGGAATACGGAAAGATGGCAGCGCTTATTACATTTGCGCTTGCTTCTTTTACCGATTATCTTGACGGTTGGATCGCCAAGAAGAGAGGCCTCATATCGGATTTCGGTAAGCTGATGGATCCGATCGCCGATAAGATACTCATCCTGGCGGCATTCCTTGCCTTTGTCGAGATGAAGCTCATACCGGCATGGACAGTGGTCATAATAATATTCAGGGAGTTTATCATCACTGGCTTGAGAATACTCGGGATAATAAAGGGGCATATCGTTGCCGCGTCCCGGGCAGGCAAGCACAAGACGATCTCACAGGTCGTCACTGTCTTTGCCATTCTCATATTTCTTGTAGTAAGAGAGTATGGCCAATACTATGGTTTTTGGAGCGAGAGGATAGAGGCGTTCTCGAGGAACGGGATCTTCTGTCTTATGCTGGTCACTGTTATGCTGACCCTGGTCTCGGGCATTTCTTACCTGGAGAGGAATAAGAGGTTATTCTTATGAAGACACTGATAAAGATCATAGCGAGCGGGTTTTTTACAGGGTATTCTCCTGTTGCATCCGGTACTGTGGGCAGCCTGGTGGGCGTGCTTATATACCTGTCCCTTTTGATATATCCGGCCGCCTATCTCCTTGTCGTTGCAGCGCTTTTTATTATTGGGTTTCTGGTCTGCGGCAGGGCAGAGAAGATCTTTGGAGAGAAGGACTCGCGCAAGATAGTTATTGATGAGATAGCCTCTATGTGCCTGGTCTATCTCTTTATCAAACCCACATGGCTTATGGTCGGTGCGGGTTTTGTCTTATTCAGGATATTCGATATAATAAAACCGCCGCCAGCAAGGAAGACCGAAGATTTGCCTGGCAGCGCGGGCGTCATGCTCGATGATATCATCGCCGCCGTCTACACGATAGCTTGTATCTTTGTTATCGGCTATTTTCTAAAATACTATTAAACACTACTAAGCACTATCAAACTAAAGAATACTATAAAGTACTATCAGATACTATCTGGTAGTACTTTTTTACATTTGGGGTTCTTTTTGAGATGCTGCCCTAAAGGGTAAGATCGCAGAGCGGCTTGTAGGTTGGACCTTTTGGTGTCAATGTAGATTGAAAGAGGATAATTCTTTTGACCGGGACGCTGTCTTTTGAAGTGAAGTCCTTGTCTTTTTCTGCACAGCTTACAAGCTGTGCATTATTTTTGGCTGAGCGGACCCTGCCCAATGTCAGATGAGGAGAGAAGGGCCTTTTTTCCTTTTCAAATCCTATCTCTTCCATAGCCTCTGCGACCGACGCAGCCAGGCCTTTTAGTTCATCGCAACCTTCATCGACTCCTACCCAGATGACCCTTGCATGAGAGAGTTTTGGGAATGCACCGACTCCGGCAAGATGTATTGTGAAAGGTTTATGGCCTCTTAGCGCTTTAGGCAGGGCGGCCCTTATCTTCTCAAGCCCTTCTTCATCGATTTTACCCAGAAACTTCAGTGTCAGGTGGATATTGGAAGGGTCTACCCATTTAACATCGGCACCAGAGCTGCGCAGCCTATCCTGCAGGCCGGCGAGTTCCTTGTGGACTACATCATCAAGCGGTATCGCTATAAACGTTCTCATATTTTTGTAAGACTGTCTTTGAGGGGTGTTATCGTTAGGCCAGGTTTCGGCGGAGCATATCCAGGGCAGCCTGTGTTGCGCGGAACTTTATGATCTTTCGTTCGCCGGTAAAGTGATATTCCCTGCAGAAGGTCTTGGCCTTATCAGATATGCTGATATATACTAGTCCAACGGGTTTTTTACTGGTTCCACCGCCCGGCCCTGCAATTCCGGTTATACCTATCCCAATATCGGTGTTAGCAAGCTTTCTTATGTTATTAGCCATGGCCTTTGAAACAACCCTGCTTACGGCACCTTGCTTTCTAAGCATATCCTTTGATATATCAAGGAGCTCCATCTTGGTCTTGTTGGAATAAGCAACGATAGAAGAGATCAGGTTAGCTGACATGCCAGAGATATCCGTGAGACGGCTGGATAAGAGCCCGCCTGTGCAGGATTCGGCGATCGCAATGGTTCTGTTTTTGAGCAATTTCGCTGTTTCACCTTCCAGTGTCTGTTCATCAACCCCGTAAATGAGTTTACCCAGTCGTTTTTTCATCCTTTTTTCGACAATAGATATCTTTTTTCGGGCCGCGGCAGCGGTCTTTGCCTTTGCGGTTATCTTGAGGTTTATCTGGGAAGGGCGGGCGTATATGCCTACCGTAGTACTGCCCGAGAGCTTCAGAAAGTCTTTTACCTTTGTGTGAAGTTGAGACTCTGCTAAGCCGGTCGTCTTTATTGTGCGTGTCAGTATAACGGACATTGCAGGTTGTATCTTTTTTAGCAAAGGTATGAGGTCGCGCTCAAACATGGGGATAAGTTCGCGTGGCGGACCGGGTAAAGCAACTAACATCTTATTCGATTCTTTGAAAATGAGACCAGGGGCTGTGCCCACATCGTTCTTTAGCCATCTTGCGCCTTTAGGCACATATGCCTGGCGAATATTGCTCTTCGGCATCTTTATATGGTATCTCTTGAAATGGTCCTCGACCTGTCGAAGGATCTCTTTCTTTAGAATAAGCGGTCTCTGCAGGGTCTTTGAGATGATCTCCAGGGTTATGTCATCCAGGGTAGGCCCCAGCCCCCCGGTTGTAATGACAATGTCTGCTCTGCCCAGGCCCCGCATTATAGAGGCATATAGCCTCAGGGGATTGTCGCCGACAGTGGTATGGTAGTAGACATCGATACCCAATTCTGCCAATCTCTTTGAAAGATATGCAGAGTTGGTGTTTACGATCTGTCCGAGAAGTATCTCAGTGCCTATGCCTATGATCTCCGCTTTCATCGCTATAGATCCTTCGCTTCGCTCAGGATGAGGGGTTGCAAAATACTAAAAACTCCCTGACCCCTCAGCTAATTATAACACAAAGCCTGAAATATCCGCAATAGTAAAAATTTTAAATTATTTTAAAAAAAGTGCCATTTTTTTGAAAGAAAATGCC
>JABMQS010000083.1 GCA_013202525.1 Candidatus Omnitrophota bacterium | reverse complement strand
GCTATAAAGGAAGTCGCCAGCATTGTGAGCGCTTCATACCTGAATGTATTGAGCGAGATGACAGGTTTCTCCCTGGTAGTCTCTACTCCGGATTACGATACAGGCGGTACGGATATTTTAAATAGAGTGCTCAGCACGAAAGACATCGATATGAAAAGATTGGATGAGTTTCTTTGCATAAGGACCGAATTTATCGAGGCAGCAGCAAAGATAGATGCATTCTTACTCTTTATGCCATACGATAAGTCTATTCAGAAGATATTGGGTTCACTGGGAGTTTAAAAGGGAGGCAAGAGATGGCCAAGGTAAAGATTCTGGTAATCGACGATGAGGCCGACCTGCTTGAGACGATAAAGTTCAGGCTTGAGTCGGCGGGATATGAGGTTCTGACAGCCCAGGATGCAGTGAGCGGGATAGATATTGCCAGGGAGGAGTTGCCAGAGCTTATAATAATGGATGTGATGATGCCCGGCATGGATGGTTTTGAGGCGCTTGAGAAAATTAAAGAAGATGCATCCACCAAGAAGATCCCCACTATTATCTTGTCATGCGGAAAAGAGGAAGAGGAGTGGGCAAAGAAGTCCTTGCAGTTAGGTGCAGCAGGCTATGTTGTCAAACCCTTTGATGCAAAGTCGCTGCTTTTTACCGTGGAGAAGTTTGCTGAAAGGAAGAAGGAGGAATAGAATGAAAGGCAATATCAATGAGATCCAGATAGACGCCTTGAAAGAGGCCAATAATATCGGCGCAGGCCATGCGGCAATGGCGCTCTCGCAGATGCTCAACAAGAAGATAATGATAGCTGTGACGCGCTCTGAAGTGGTGCCCAGCGAGATCTTTCTTAAGAACATACTGGGTGACAAGACCGCTCTTGTGGCGTCCGTATATCTTAAGAGCCTTGGAGATATCCAGGGTGCTGTAATATTTATGTTCAAGAAAGAATCGGCGCTGAAGCTGAGCGACCTGCTCCTGTGCAGAGAAGATGGAGAGACAAAGTTTATTGATGAGAAGGCCCAGTCTGCCATAAAGGAGGTCAACAGTATCCTGACAGGTGCCTTTTTCTCTGTCCTTGCGGATATGTTCAACCTCAAGGTATTCCATAAGACGCCATTCTATGCCTTTGATAAGGCAGAGGTCATCATGGATTCTGTTTGTGAGGAGGCATTCGGGGACCGCGAAGAGAGGCTTTGTCTTGCGACTGAGTTTATCGAATCGAGCAGTAAGATAACAGGTTCTTTTGCTTTTATTCCAACCCAAGAGGCAATGGAGAAGCTGCTTAAGCAGTTAAAGGTAAAATAGCTCTATGGTAAAGAAGGGCGAGGCGGCTTACGATCTGTCACATAGTGATTCGGTAAGACGAACATATCAGGCTGAGACACTTTTCCAGTTGAGCCAGCAGCTGCACAGCATAGATTCTGTAGGCAGGCTCAACAACTTTATCGTTGAGGTGCTGTCTGAGATGTTTGCGACCATGTACGTGGTTCTCTTGGAGCGGAAGGATGACAGCTTTGTTTACAGAAGCTCGAAAGGGATAGCCGAAGGCCTGCAGAAGGGCGTCTTTAAGGCCGGAGAAAAGGTACTTCTTAAGCTCAAAGACTGCGGCAGCATTGCGATGATCTCTGAGATAAAGGAAGAACCGTGCTTAAAGTTCGTCGAAGAGATCAAGACGCATTTCGGTTTTGAAACCGTTGCGGCGATAACCATATGTACGGATAGGGATATAAGGTATCTTATATTTATAGGCCAGAGCATGACACTGCATACCATAGATAAGGATGATGTAAAGTCGATGATCCTTTTCGTAAACAATACCCAGAGCGTCCTGCAGAATCTCGAGATGATGCAGACCCTCTGCGAAGAGAAGGAGACGCTTGAGGCGACTATAGATAATATGAGCGACGGCCTCATCCACACCGATACGGAGCTCAACATCCTTATCATAAATTCAAAGGCCAGAAAGATGTTAGAGCCTGTCGTAGGTAGTTTGGATGCCGGTGGCAATATCCTCAAGGCCCTGGGGGCCTTTAAGTCCAATCTCAGTCTTGAGGAGATGCTTATAACCCAGGAGGACATGCAGTTTGAACTTAGCCTGGAATCAGAGGGTATATGCTATTCGGTCTTTTCAAGAAAGATAAAGAACCCATCCGGCATGATAACCGGCATGATCCTGATATTAAGCGATACAGCAGAAGAGCATTATGCCGATAACATCAAGACCGTATTTTTGTCAACAATATCCCATAAACTGCGCACACCGCTGACTGTTATAAGAGAAGGCATCAGCCTGCTTGAGGAGGGCATTCTGGGGGAGTTGAATGTCAAGCAGAAGAGCGTTGCAGAAAAGACATTTTCACAGTCACAGTATCTAAGCTCTCTCATAAACAGCCTCCTCGATTTTACAAAGACGCAGGCAGATATGATGGCTACGGGGCTGCGCAAGGAGAGGCATACCCTTAATAGATTCTTTTCGGATCTGCTTGGTGTGTTTGAGAAGCAATTGAAGGAGAAGAAGATAGATGTATCGCTCGATATGCCTGCTGAGCAGGTCAGCATCTATTTTGATAAGGATATGCTTCAGAAGGCGATAGGCAACATCCTGGAGAATGCAGTAAAATTCAATCCTGAAGAGACAGGGGTCAGCATAGAGGTCAGGCAGGATAGGGACTCTGTGAATATCGCCATCGCCGATAATGGTGTTGGCATACCCAGGGCCTTGACAGAGCATATCTTTGAGGTCTTTACGCAGGTCGACAAGGATATGACAGGCCAGGTAAAGGGTATGGGCCTGGGGCTCTATCTGGCAAAGGAGATAATAAAGGCTCATAACGGTTCCATAGAGTGCAGATCAGAGCTCGGCAAAGGAACGAAGTTTATGATCAGGCTGCCTATAGTCTGATCTTAGGGGGGAGATATAGTGAATGGATTTAATGAGAATCAGATGGATGCGTTGAAGGAGATAGTGAGTATCGGTGCAGGCAATGCCGCAACAGCCCTTTCCCAGCTCCTGCACCAGAAGGTCAATATCGCAGTCCCTACGGTCAACCTCACTACTATAGATAAGGCCCAGGATGTATTTGGTGAGCCGGAGACACTGGTTGTGGCAGTATATCTACAGCTCTTAGGTGATGCTACAGGCGTTATTCTGGTATCTTTTCGCAGGGATGAAGCACTCAGGTTATCTGATATATTATTGGGTAGAGAACCAGGCAAGACAAAGATGCTGCATGAGATCGAGGAGTCCGCATTAAAGGAATCAGCGACGATACTCATAGGCGCCTACCTGGGCGCTCTTGCAAAGATATTGAAAATGAGGCTTCTGGTCTCAGCGCCGGCGACAGCTCAGGATATGGCAGGGGCCGTAGTGGATAATATACTTATCGAGATAAGCAAGGAAGCCGATTATACCTTGGTGATAGATACAGAGCTTAAGATCATCGATGAGAAGGTCGTGACATACTTTTTCTTTATACCTGATAAAGATTCCCTGGGCAAGATATTCGATGCCATAGGGGTTAAATAGAAGATACCTGATAGGGGGTAGAGGAGCAGTGAGGATATTATGAAGAAGGTCAAGACCGGGAAAGAACTCTTTTCAAAGGCCGAAGGTTGGCAGGAGATATTCGACTCCATATCCGATATGGTTTTTATGCTGGATAAGGATTTCAGGATAAGAAAGGTAAACCGCGCCTTCTGCAAGGCCATCAAAAAGAGCCCCCAGGACCTGATAGGAAGAAGATGTTACAGGATCCTGCATAAGTCCAACAGGCCATGGAAAGTCTGCCCGTGCTTAAGGACCTTTAAGGGTAAAAAGGCTCACACAGCAGAGGTACTTGACCCGAAGTTAGGGATACCTCTTTTAGTCAGCACCTCGCCCATATTCGATAAGGGCAAGAAGCTTGTATATGCTGTTCACATCGCCAGGGACATCAGTATTCAGAAACAGGCAGAGAAGGTGATAGAAGACCTGAGCAGATTTCCGGATGAGAATCCTAATCCCGTTTTAAGGATCACCCGCAACGGAGAGATAATTTATAAAAATAAGGCTGTTGACTCAGTCCTCAAAAGAGCGGGCTTAAAACGCGGGGATGTCTTTAGGATCCTTCCCGCGCAGATCAAAAAAGTAGCGGCCGATTCTTTACGGACAGGAAGGCGTTTTCATAACATGAGGGCCAGGGTAGGGAGCAGGGTATATTCATACAGCCTTTCACCGGAAAAAAAGCGCTATTATGTGAATCTATACGCCATTGATATAACAGAACGCGAAAAGGTGGATACTGCGTTAAAGAAGCGCAGCCAGGAGCAAGAGGCCTTAAACGACAAGATACGCGAAAAGATGAACCTCATACAGGAGAAAGACCAGAGGCTCTTTGATACAAGTGAGGAACTCAAAAATACCAATAGTGAACTTATAACGGCCAGGGACCGCCTTGAAATCATTGTCAATCAGATGGGCGAGGGGCTCCTGGTTATCAACGATAAGAAAGAGATAGAGCTTATAAACGATCGCGCCAAAGAGATATTGGGCTTTGGCAAGAGGTCAGCAGTACCGGAGGGCTATAAGAAGCTTTTTGTGCTGCAACTCTGGAAAGAGCTGCATAAGAGTGAGAAGGTGATACTCAAGAAAGAGCTGACCATCGAGAGGCCGAGAGAGGCAACGCTCATGGTTACACTGGCGCATTTGCATAGCGCCGCTCCGGCAGGCGGCTTTGTGGCCGTCATAAGGGATATAACAGCAGAGAAAAAGATCGAAAGGCTGAAGTCCGATTTTGTCGCAAATGTCTCGCATGAGATACGTTCTCCAATGGCACCGATGAAGGATGCCTTGAGCCTGGTCGTAGATGGGACCGCGGGACCTCTAACCCCGGAGCAGAAGAAATTTTTGTCTATATTAGATGAGAATATGGACAGGCTGACAAGGCTTATAAATGATCTGCTGAATCTTTCAAAGATAGAGGCCGGCAGGATGGAACTGAAGAAAGAGGATGTGAAGATAGCTTCTTTGGTAAAAGATACAGTGGATTCCATAAAGGTATATGCTGCAAGAAAGAAGATCGCGCTTTCTGTAGAGATGGATGATGCCTTACCCCGCCCGATGTGTGATAGAGACCGCATCACTCAGGTTATAATAAATCTGGTTATGAATGCGGTCAAGTTCACACCGGAAGGGGGCAAGATAGCTGTTCGCTGTCGGCTGCTGACTGCTAGCGGGAAAAAGATTGTTCAAGTTTCCGTCACAGACACCGGTCCGGGCATGCTGCAGGAAGAGGCAGATCTCCTGTTCAATAGATTTAAGCAGCTTGTTGCAACGGATAAGGTAAAGGGAACAGGTTTAGGCCTTGCCATATCGAAAGCTATTATTGACCTGCACGGCGGAAAGATCTGGGTCGAGTCAGAAGAGGGAAAGGGCAGTACGTTTAAGTTTACATTACCGGTCTAGCTTGTAGCTTTTTAGCTTATTAGGAAAAACACTTTTCTAAAAAGCTAAGAAGCTAATCAGCTAATAAGCTAAAACAAGAAAGGGCGACTGATAAGTGGCGATTGCAGATGATCCAGCACTTATGAGGCTGCTAACAAAGGTCCATGATGAGAAGGGATTGGATTTTAGCCAGTATAAAGAGAAGTCGCTTCTAAGAAGAATAAATTCACGCTTGTTCAGGCATAACGTAAAATCATACGATGAGTACGTCGTTCTTTTACAAGCGCAGCCGGATGAGTATGATAAGCTGGTAGCTGCCCTGACTATAAACGTGACAGAGTTCTTCAGGAACCCGGAGAGTTTTGAGGCGATAAAGGGAATAGTCATACCAAGGGTCATCTTTTCAAAGCGCAGCCAGAAACACAGGATTATACGCGCATGGAGCTGCGGCTGTTCAAGCGGCGA
Organism: Candidatus Omnitrophota bacterium; assembly: GCA_013202525.1. Lineage (GTDB taxonomy): Bacteria > Omnitrophota > Gorgyraeia > JABMRG01 > JABMRG01 > JABMQS01. Next base: position 6,234 of record JABMQS010000083.1, on the reverse strand, counting down.
TGAACCGTACTCCCTGGCTATGCTCTTTTTGGAGAAGCTGGGCAAGGCCCGTGATAATTTTTTGCTGACGATAATAGGTTCTGATATAGACAAAGAGGCCCTTGTTGAGGCGAAGGAGTTGATCTATTCTGCGAATAGGTTAAAGGGTCTCGACAAGAGGCTGCTTGAGACATATTTCGATAGGATAGAAGGTGATAAGTTCATGCTGAGGAGTTATGCAAGGGCCACGGTCAGATTCAGGCACCACGATATTATAGAAGATAAGCCGTTTTTTCATTGCGATATTATATTATGCAGGAATCTTTTGATCTATTTCAATAAACAGCTGCAGGAGGAGGTACTTCTTAAATTTTATGAAGCCCTGAACCCCGGCGGCTTTTTGGTGCTTGGTATGACGGAGTCGCTTGTAGGGGCAGCGGTCAATGCCTTTGAGCATGTAAACAATCGCCTGCGCATATACAGGCGCCCGGAGGCGCCGTCCATGGAATATAAGAAGGATGAGATATTGGGGCAGGAGGCTATCGATAAGATTGTGGATGAGATACTTAAGGAGTAGCTTAAATAGGTTTTAGATTCTAGGTTGCTATGTTCGAGCCTATAACCTATAACCTAACACCTATAACCTAAATACGGAGGCGACATGAGTAAAAAGATTTTGTTGGTAGACGATGAGCAGGATTTTCTTGAAATAATGAGCGAGAGGATAAGGTCCTGGGGGTATGAGGTTATTGAGGTCTCCAGCGCAAACAAGGTAATAGATACGATAAAGAAAGAGAGGCCTGGTTTGGCAATCCTTGATTATATGATGCCGGATACAGACGGTATCACCATCCTGAAAAAAATAAGAAAAGTAGACAGGGATCTACCCGTTATTATGTTTACCGCGCATACGGATAGCGAGGCAATCGAGCAGTCTGAAAAACTGGGGATAAGCGCGTTTATCCCGAAGTTAAGCGCTTATACTGATTCAGAGGTGACGCTGCGTTCAGTCATTGACATGGAATCAAAAAAACTTAAAAAGGAGTAAGGCAATGGGAAAGAGGATCTTGATAGTGGATGATGAGCAGGACCTGGTGGAGACATTGACATTTAGGCTGGAGGCGAATGATTATGAGGTAATCAAGGCCTATGATGGCCAGGAGGGGCTCGATAAGGCGAAGAGTGAAAACCCCGACCTCATAATACTCGATCTTATGCTTCCAAAGATGGATGGTTATAAGGTATGCCGCATGCTCAAGTTCGACGAGAAGTACAAAAAGATACCGATAATTATGTTTACAGCGCGCGCGCAGGAGTCAGATAAGAAGATGGGCATGGAGGTAGGTGCAAACGCATATATAACAAAGCCGTTTGAGCCGCAGCTGTTGCTTGATAAGATGACGGAGCTGCTGGGTTAGTTGGGAGTTCGAAGCCGGGAGTTCGGAGTGACCGTATATCCGAACACCGAACTCCAGCGAGGCCGAAGGCCGAGCGGGCTCCCGGCTAATAATGGAGGCGACATGGCTAAGAAAATACTATACATAGAGGACGAAGAACACATGGCTGTGGTGGTCAAGGCACGCCTTGAAGGCAATGGCTATGAATGTTCGCTTGCAGCAGACGGCAAGGAGGGCATTGAAAAGGCCAAGGCTGAAATACCTGACCTGATACTCCTTGACATATTTCTACCGAAGGTAGATGGTTTCAAGGTTGCCCAGACGCTGAGAGAGGACCCCGCGACTAAGAAGATACCCATTATTGCCATATCCGCATCAGGAGTGGATTATCTTGAGGATCAATGCAGGAATGTCGGTATAGAGGATGTCCTGAGAAAGCCGTATGAGACAGAGGACCTGCTTGAGAAGATAAAAGAGCGCCTTAAGTAGAATGGCGGGATCAGATAACGAGATAATGCAGCGAAACAATTATAAATACATATATGGGCCAGTGCCCTCCTGGAGATTAGGCCGCTCTTTAGGCATAGATCCTATTTCAGGCAAAGTGAAGGCCTGTAGTTTTGACTGTATCTACTGCCAGGTTGGTAAGGGCCGGGTTCGCGTTCTAAAACGCAGGGTCTATGTTCCTGCAGAGAAGGTTATTCAAGAGATAAGATCACTGCCGCCGAGAAAGATAGATTATATCACCTTCTCCGGCATAGGCGAACCGACTCTGGCAAAGAATCTGGGTGAACTGGTAAAAGGTGCGAAGAAGCTGCTTAAAAAGAAGGTAGCAGTTCTGACCAACTCTTCTCTAATAGATAGAGTTGGCGTTCAAAAAGACCTGCGCTCGGCCGATTTTGTTATTGCAAAGCTCGATGCGTCCTCGGAGGAGATCTTCAAAAGAGTCAACAGGCCGCGGCAGGGCCTAAGATTAGCAAAGATCATCAAAGGCATCAAGACCTTTAAGTCCGGATACAGGGGCACCTTGGCGCTTCAGGTCATGTTTGTCAAAGAGAATAAGGATACTGCCTGGGAACTGGCAAAGATAGCAAAAGAGATAGCCCCGGATGAAGTTCAGATAAATACGCCATTGCGTCCTTGCGGGGTGAAGCCTCTTTCCAGGAAAGAGATAGATGCGATAAAGAAAGATTTTAAGGGTATGAAGGTTGTATCTGTCTATGATGCCAAGAGAAAGAAGGTAAAGTCGATCAGTAAAAAGGATGTGCTGAGCCGAAGGGGAAAGGTCTGATATGCACGAAGTAATCATAATAGGGGCAGGGCCGGCGGGTTTAACCGCTGCCATATATACCTCCAGGGCACGGCTTAAGACTTTGGTGCTGGAGGATATCTCTGTGATGAGCCAAACAGCCTATGCAGACCGCATAGAGAATTATCCGGGGTTTCCGAAAGGGACGGATGGGCTTTCTTTGCTCGAGTCCTTTAAGAAGCAAGCAAAGGGTTTTGGCGCTGAGTTTATTACGGGCAAGGCAGAAGAGATCACGGCTCGGCAGGTCAAGGTAGACGGCAAGAGATACGATACCCTGTCAGTAATTATAGCCACTGGCGCAAGGGCCCGGAAGCTGGATATTCCCGGGGAGGATAAGCTTTGCGGCAAGGGCGTATCCTATTGCGCCACATGCGATGGGGCCTTCTTTAAGGATAAGGATATAGTCGTTGTCGGTGGGGGAGATACGGCCATACAGGAGGCTATATTCTTGACCAGGTTTGCCAGAAAGGTCATGGTCATACACAGGCGGGACAGACTGCGCGCAACAAAGATCCTGCAGGAGCAGGCGCTTTCGAATAAAAAAATAGAGGTTATCTGGAATTCGGTAGCCGAAGAGATCTTGGGTACTACAAAGGTTGAAGGCGTCAAGATTAAGAATCTTGCAAAAAGCCAAGAGAGAAAGCTTTCCTGTGAAGGCGTATTTGTATCAATAGGTTTTGTACCAAATACAGCTTTTTTAAAAGGCAAGCTGGAGCTGAATGATAAGGGCTATATTATAGTTGACGGAGAGATGCGCACATCCGAAAAAGGCATATTCGCCTGCGGCGACTGTCGCAATACACCGCTGCGGCAGATAGTCACTGCCTGCGGAGATGGTGCAATAGCGGCCTTCTCCTGTCAGCACTATGTTGAAGAATTGAAAGGTACCTCATATGAATAAGAGCAAGGTCAGGAAAAAGCAAAGGGCAATACCGCCGTGCCCCAAGCTCGTCAGTGTATTCGATATTACAAGGGGTGCGCATTCACACCTGGAGAGCGCAAAGTGTACCGAGTCTGTAATGGACAGGACCTCAGCCGCCATGGGTACGGAGCTGGGCTCTTTGATGCTGATGGATGAGAAAAAGAAAGAGCTCTTCATAAAAAACGCAAGGGGCCTTGGTGAAGATATAGTAAAGGTGACCAGGGTAAAGCTCGGAGAAGGCATATCCGGCTGGGTAGCCAAAGAAGGCAAACCCCTTCTAATAAAAGACATATCCAAAAATAAGGATTTTAAGCAATACAAGAAGAAAGAGGGCAAGCGATACCACACAGAGTCGCTGCTGAGCGTTCCTATAAAAGTAGGCGGCAAGATCATAGGGGTCATCAATGTAAACAATAAAAAGACCAAAAAGACATTTACCAGAAACGACCTTGTGCTTCTGTCTTTTATCGCAGACCATGTGGGCCTGGCCATACAGAATGCCCTGACGCACGAGGAGGTAAAGAGGATGGCCGATTTAAAGCTGGATTTCATCTCTAACATATCCCATGAATTAAAGAACCCCTTAGGGATAATAAAGAATTCCATATCCCTTGTGCTTGATGGCCTGACAGGTGAGATAGAGAGTAATAAGAGGCGTATACTGGATATAGCCAACCGCAATATAGACAGGCTTAACAGGTTATTGAGTTCTCTCCTTGAATTGGCAAAGCTGGAGGCAGGTAAGGTCATCGTCCGAAGGAAATATATAGATATAAGGAAGGTTATCGATGAGCGCGTGGAATTTGTAAGGCCCACTGCGGAGAGCAAGGGCCTAAAGGTCGGTGTCCATTACTCGATGAAGTACTCCAAGGTCTGGGCAGACCGCGACAAGATCGCGGAGGTAATAGAGAATCTCCTTGGTAATGCCCTTAAATTTACTCCTAAAGGCGGCAGGATCACCGTTGGCGCCAGTGAGAAGGATAAGGAACTATTCATATGGGTCCAGGATACAGGGATGGGGATAAAGAAGAAAGACCTGCCGCATCTATTTAATAAGTTTGAACAGGTAGGCCCCAAAAAGAGCAAGGCGGAAGGAACAGGCCTCGGCCTTGCTATATGCAAAGAGATAGTAGAGCTGCACAAAGGAAAGATCTGGGCAGAGAGTACACTGCATAAAGGAACTAAATTCAATATCATGCTGCCCAGAGACCTCAGGAAAGAAGATAGGCATGAGTAAGGAAACGATGCTAGCTCCCGATTTCTCCAAACAGGCAACCCGGGGTTTTGACACCACTTACCAAAAAACCTCCTGTGGAGCAAGCTGCAATATATGCGGCTCTAGCCGCCGCAAATCAGTATACTCAAAGAGGAAAGATCAGGATAGCGAACATTCAAAAACCTATACCATTACAAAGGATATTACCAGCCAGCCCTATGAGATAGTAGAGTGCCTGGAGTGTGGCCTTATCTATACATTATCACAGGATAGCCGCGCTTCTCTGCTTGAAGAGTACAGCAGCATGGAAGACGGCCTCTATCTGAAAGAGGCCAACGGCAGGCGCAAGGCAGCAAAGAGGGTGCTGGATGAGATATCGGACTTTAAGAAGAAGGGCCGCCTGCTTGAGATCGGGTGTGCATGTGGATTCCTTTTGGATGAGGCAAGGCAGTCGGGATGGGAGGCCTCAGGGATTGAGCCATCCAGGTGGGCTGCAGAATATGCCAGGGATGCACTCGGACTCGATGTAACAAATGGCGCCCTGGAAGACAGCGATATTGATAAAGGCGCTTTTGACGTTATAGTTGCGATAGATGTTCTCGAACACCTTAGCGATCCAAAATCTGCTCTAAAGAAGATGCGTGAATCTTTAAAAGAGGATGGCCTTTTGTATGTGGCAATCCCCGATATAAGCAGTGCGGCGAGCAGGCTTTTTAAGAGCAGGTGGTGGGGCATAAAGAGGCACCACCTCTATTACTTTACTAAAGAGACGTTGAGGTTATTGCTGGAAAGAGAAGGCTTTGAAGTTGTCAGGAAGGCCTACTATTTGAGATATTTTACTCTCGGATACATAACAACACTCCTCGACGCCCATAATAGTGCATTTACCAGGACGATAAAGCATCTGTTGCAGTGGGTATCGTTAACAGATAAGCAGGTCTCTCTTAATCTCTATGACCAGACAGCTATTTTTTCCAGGAAAAAGCGTAAACTGGAAGACATTATTAATATCGAAGATGCCGGGCGTGAAACCATCCGGGCCATGAAGACAACGGTTGTTTTGCCTGCCTATAATGCGGCAAAGACCTTGAGGCGCACGCTGTTTGACATACCCGAAGGCACCGCAGATGAGATAATACTCGTAGATGATGCAAGTAGAGACAACACTGTGGAGATAGCCAGGGATCTGGAGCTTAAGGTCTTCACACATGATAAAAATTCAGGATACGGTGCCAACCAGAAGACCTGCTATGATGAGGCGTTGAAGGCAGGCGCAGATATTGTTGTTATGCTCCATCCTGATTATCAGTATGATCCTGCTCTGATCCCTGAGCTTATAGCCCCTATCAAGAAGGGCGAGGCAGACGCGGTATTTGGCTCACGCATGATGAAGGGAGGGGCACTGGAGGGC
>JABMQS010000082.1 GCA_013202525.1 Candidatus Omnitrophota bacterium | reverse complement strand
ATTTTTTATCTTCTTTTCAATATACTCTTGTGCCTCTTCAAACGATGCATAGGCATAAGCAGCTGTCAGGTTATTCATCCTGAAATTAAAACCGATATCCTCATGTATAAACCTCGGCTGGCCAAAGGCCTGATCCTTTAACATGGAAACCCTTTTGGAAAGCTCCTCGTTGCTTGTAACGACTATACCGCCCTCACCGCTTGTAATGGTCTTGTTCGCATAGAAGCTAAAGGTCCCTATATCACCGATGCTGCCCACTTTCCGATTCTTATACTCGGTCCCTATGGCCTCGGCGGCATCCTCTATAACATATAGCTTGTGCTTGCTTGCTATATCTATAACCTTGTCCATGTTTACGGGGTAGCCGTAGATATGCACAGGCATAATAGCCTTTGTCTTTTCCGTGATAGCCTGCTCTATAAGTTCTGTATCGATGCACCAGGTATCTGGGTCAGAATCAACAAAAACAGGACGCGCCCCGTTATGTATCACAGAGCTTGCGCTGGCAATCATCGTAAATGTCGGGACGATAACCTCATCTCCGGGCCCGATCTTCAGGGCCGCAACTGCCAGATCCAGTGCCGTGGTTCCGTTTGTAACCGCGATGCCATATTTAGCGCCGACAAAAGCGCTAAAGCCATCCTCCAGCTTTTTTATGAAATTCACCTCTTCATCCAGGCATAATGATGAGACCCAGTTTTTGTCAATCGCAGCATTTACATATTTCTTCGCGCTCTTTGGAACTGCCGGAATACACACAGGTATGCCCATACTTCTACCTCCCTCTAATTTTAAGATTTATCTTTTGATTAACTGCATACAGGCGACGGCACGAGCAGCGGCTGCCAGATCCGGTTCTGCAAAAATGGGTCGGGGCCTTTGCCGATGCCGCCATGCCTCTGCAACCCACCCTACATACTCACACTCTGCGCAATCGTCTGCGGTGGATACCTGCCATCCATCTGCAGTATATCGATAAAAGGTCTCGGACACCTGTTCTGTCTTACCAAATGCCTCCGCTATGCGGGAAAGCATCTTACCGTCAAACTGCTGGAAGAATCCGAAGTCGCGGTAAAGTCCAAAGGGAACGGTTATAACCAACCGGCCCCCTGGTTTTAAGACTCGCCTTAACTCCTTTACAACCAATGTAAAATCATCGGGATGATGCTCTTTTGAGTCTTCGTTGTGCGTAAAATAGGTATTGTCAAAACCAATATGCTCAAGTACGGAAATGCATGCGATGACGTCGTAATAATCGTCCTCTATCGGTATAGCGCGCAGATCGGCGCATATAAAAGATACCTCTTTCTGCCGCAAAAAGCTGCCTTCGGGTGAAAACGCAATAATGTGCATCTCCTTGCCTTTAACAGTAGGGTGCTCAACTATAAAATTGTGGCTTAAGCCAGAGCCTGCGTCAAGAATGTGCCCGGAAACAGATGATAGGCGAGACAACAGCCAGGGAATCTCTATACATCGTTCATCAAGGCCTACACCATACTTCTTCGGCAAGCGGCTGTTCTTTGCGAAGGCCGCAAGCAAATCTGTATTGTGGATAACCTTCTTGATAAATCGGGCACGCAGCTGGTGATATCCTGAGCACCAGGGAGCCTTCCTCGCTTCCACATAAACGCACCTAAGATAATATAATATTCTCTCTGATATCAAACTCATGCACATGCTCGTTCACCTAGCGCCTTCTTGACCTTTGGGTCGGTCAACATCCACCAGATGTATGCAAGCTTGCACAAACCAAAACTCGCATCATATTGCGTATCGATAGATTTCTTATCTCGACGATTTCGCACTAACGGGGCCCTGGCCCATGAGCGCCAGTGCTGGCGCCCTATAAAGACAACCTCTGCCGCTAAAGCTGACAAGTTTCTCTTTTGGTTATGCCACCTTATATACATATAGCACCCACCGTGATGCCCGGCCCATCTGCAGATATATCTAACCGTCATACGGCTTGCGACAATATTATGATGTACGAGCGCATCCGGGACATAGCCGATAAGTTTGCCCTCTTTCTGAAGCGCCCTATACAACCCCGTCTCCCCGCTTCCTATGGTCTGGGTGCCGAATATCTCAGGTCGAAAACTCGTTCTATCAAAAACGGAACGACGTATGGCCATGTTGCAGCTTGAGAAGAACCCCTTATTACTGAGGGTAAATTCCTGCGCTGGCTCCATAAGAGAATACACCCCAAATACCTTTTTATCGCCAATATACTCTATAAGCCACCGGGGCGGCTCTGTTTCCCATGCAGGCTTTATGCAGCCTCCGGCTGCTGCCATATCTGGATGTGCGTCAAATGCCTTGTCGTAGGCCATAAGCCAACCGGGAGCAAAGGTCACATCATCATCGGTGTAGACCAAAAGATCCCCTTTTGCCTCTTTTGCGCCGCGGTTTCTTGCGCCGCTGTTCCCGCCTTCAGTATGCACAATATAGCGAATAGGTATTTTCGCTGTGCGGTTTAATTCCGCTATCATCTTCTCCGTTGCCGGCTCCCCGGCATTATCCATCACAAGTATCTCAAACTCAAATAATTTCTGTTCCTGCAAGCTCTGCAGGGTCTTGGGGAGTTGATCCAACCGCTTATAGGTTGGTATGATTACAGATATCTTCATAATATTTATCTACTTCTTACCTGTTGCCCTCTGCAGAGCTAACAATCAAATCTGTAATGCGTTCTGTCGCGTGGCCATCCAACTTATATACATATCTATTAATAAAAACCTGCTCCCGATCAATGAGCCTCTGCCTAAAATCCGCATTACCTAGTATCTTCTTGATCGTTGGCGCAATATCACTATCTCTATAAACACACTCTGCCCCATCCCATTTAGCTGAAACTATCTCTTCTTTAGTATAAGGAGAGCGCGCGGTCAAGACCAAAATAACGGGTTTTTTAAAGATCGCTCCTTCAATAGCGGCTGTTGTGCCTGAATTCACAACCATCAAGATATCTATGGTGGGGAGAAGGTCGGACAACGGCACCTGCGTCGGACAAAACTCGCAACTATGATTGGCGTTTTTTTCACATATATACTTCATCAGTCTTGCGTAATTAAAGCGCGGGTGCGTTTTAAATATAATATGGACATTAGGCATATCAACCGGTAATGACACTATCAGGTCCAGCGTCTTTCTATGGGCCCTGGTATCCCACTCTAATGGTATTGTGCCCAAATACCCACCCGTGGCTACTAAAATTCTGATCTTGCCACTTTTCGCCAACAGGCCTTTCGCGCTATCCGCGGGCACTATATTTGAAAAGCGGTCGTACTCCTGGAAACCTGTAAGTATGAGTTTTTCGGGAGGCATTTTCTTCTCCTCGAATATCAAGTTTGTAATCTCCCCGCCCGAAGCAATCTTGTCTATGCTTGCCAACGCATAGTCTTTGAGCTGTACTTCACGGTACGGCATTCCCGGGGCATGAGGAATATGCAAGATCTGGGTGTTTGAGCCAGATATATCGATGGCCTGCCTAAAAACCCTGGTCAGCCTCTCCATCGGCCATCTGACTATCACGGCCCGAGGCTTAAGCATATCCAGGGCCCTGTAAACTATGTGCCGGGCCCACGCGATATTGTGAAGCCCTAAAAAATATTCCAGGTACCTTTTGAAAAAGGGGTTCCCTAAAACCGGACCGCTGCTATTCCTGCAAAGTTGTCTATAATATACGGAGAACGCCTTATGAAGCTGTCTTTGAAATTCGGCCCATTCCCTCTTCTCTGACACGGGCATCAATCCCAGCTGGCGGGGCCATAACCAGTGCTTGGGGTAAGTAGCCTTATCTTCCGTTGTCCTTGTGGGGCGCCCCATAACAAATGCGATAAGATCGGGATGCCTCTGTTCCAGATTGTTGGCTATCTTGGTTGTCCTGTCAAAATCTATACCCGTACCACCGATGAACAGTACGCATTTTCCAGCCGGCGGCAGCTCAGGGCAGGCCTTGCCATCTTTGCCCTCTTTGGGCCCCAGCAGGCTTCTTATGCAACTTATGGCGGCCTTTATCATCCTGGCCGGCAGTGTGAAAAATAGTTCTAAATCCCACTGATAAGCTATCGCAGGCGCTTGCCTTATGCCCAGCTTCGATAAATAATAAGCCAGGCTATAGATGAATTGAATATGTGGATGCTTCGAAACAGGATAAAGGACTATCTGTCTCTTCAGCGCCTCGTATGCAATTACCGCGTTAAGTGTACCGTTTGCACAGGATTCTTTGTCTTCCCTCAGCAGCGGGGTTTTCTTCTCATCCCCGTCGAATATCACCGTATCCGGCTTTTCGGCATCCAATATCCTGGTAACCGTAATAGCCGCCGTCTCCGCCTCCCTGAAGAAAAACTCTATGTCCCATCTTACGTATGGGCCTAAAGGCTCATTTTGAAAACTAAAGGCCTCATCAAACGGCTTATACCAGGTCATGGCCAGGGAGTCGGCCTTTTCATCGACATCTTTAAGATCCTTTGGCTCGATATAATCCCATATGCTCTTATAGCTACGGCCATTGGCCTCAAGACAGGCTTCAGCATCGAGATCAATAGTTACCAAAAGCGCCTCTTTGAACAGACTGCCCGTCTTCTCTTTAAAGCGCCTGGCACCTTCCTCTGTCGCTATAAATGATATAATCCTTGCCATATTATCGCTTCGATGCCTCTTTAGCTAGAGGCCCCCTTATCCATAATCTTTCCTGCTACCTTCTGAACACCGAAATATGAACCCTCCGATGCGGCGCTCTTGCCTTCAGAGCTGATAAGGAACTTCTTGTCATCAGTGTTGTAAGGCGCAAGGCAATCCTTGCATATGGAATTTTTTTTGTGATTGCCTGATATTATATTATCGATAAATTTTTTTCGTCCATCGCACAATAAAAGCTCTACCGCATTCCGGTTCTTTACATTGCCAAAGACATGTTCATTATTATAATCCATAAAACAGGCGCGCAAAAAACCATCCCATGCAAAAGCACCCATATCAGCGCCGTTTCCGCACTTCATCTTAAGGGGCTCTTTTCGTGCCTTGGTGAGCAACTTCTTTTGGGTTGCTTCAGACAAAAATCCCATATCCATCCTACCGGCCCATGAACATACTTCACACGCGATTAACGTCACGTTCTTTTTGTCAAACCTTGCTCTTATCTCATCGGATATCTGAAACGGCTCGGTCAACTCATACTGGATAAATGATATTGTGATCGGTATACGCTCATTTTTGCTGATAAAATAGTCTATATTATCCAGGATCTGCTTGTAGATCTTACCCCCTTTATATTCCTCATATTTTTCGGCACTGTCATCAAAGCTTATCTCAATCTTATCCCATGCGCCGGATGAGATTATCTCATCCGCTATCGGACGCGTAATGAAAAAAGCATTCGTAGTCAAGCGCTGGTAGAACCCCTTTGATTTGCCGTAGCCTGCCATGCGAAAAAACTCAGGGTGGAGCAGGGATTCCCCCATGCCAAAGAGGCTTACAACATCCGGCTTATAGGGGCTCTCGTAAATATCGTCTATTATCTTCTTAAAAACCTCAAAATTCATATAGCCTTTTTTCTTAACGAGATCATGGCCGTGCGGACAGATAATGCATCTTATATTACAGTGATTTGTAATCTCAATACCTATGTGTTTAGGAAAATAGAGCTCTTGGTCTTTTCTGTTCATGGCCTTTTCTTAAAAATCCTCTTCCTTGATCTTTGACAGAAGCTGCATCTCGGGCCTCTTAAGTTCATCATCTGTAACAGGACTGGCTGAGGCCTCGCTCTCTTTCTCCACAAACGGAAATACGCACTCAGAGCAGGGGGAGAGCTCCTTATAATACCCTGCCTTCATCTTTTCTATCACTGCCTGCCTCTTTTTTGAATTCCAGATACTGTCAAAATTGGATCCCCTTAGGTCTCCATAGACATGATCGCTGTTGAAATCCAGGTAACAGTGGCGAATAAGGCCCTCGTAGTTTATTGAACAGTAACTTTCAAACAAAGGGCAGACAACTTTCCTGACAAATCTTCCCTTTTTTGCCGCCAGCCCCTCAAAAGGTATCTTGCCGCACCAGTCGCTGGCCCCGAACTCACTGAACAGGATATTTCTATCGCCAAACTGCTCCTTAAATCTCTTAAAGCCTTCTTTTCCTTCATTGCCTATTGATATCATAAATATCTCAAGTTCTATTTTGGGAAGATTATCTGTGACCGAGATAACATTCTCAACGATGTTCTCATAAATATTGGAGCAGCGGATCCTCTCGTAATTCTCCTTGGTCTCGAGGCTAACGACTATACGCTTCAGGCCGCTGTTTGACAGCGCCTTTGCGTTCTTTTTGTTAAGCAGGATAGCGTTGGTGCATAGAGAGGTAAAGAACCCTTTTTCCGCGCAAAACGATATAAAATCAGCCAGCTGAGGATGCAATGTGGGCTCCCCGATGCCATAGAGTTCCAGGGTGATCATTTTCTTAAGATGCTCAAGCTTATCGATTATCAACCTGAAGAGATCTTCCTCCATGTAGCCCTTATTTTTAATAAGGTTATGGCCATGGGGGCAGATCAGGCACTGGTTATTGCAATTATTGGTTATCTCTATTGAGACGTTTCTTACGGTCATATCTTTTTGGTCTTTTTTCTCCTGAGCCGAAAGAGCCTGTGGAATCCGCACTGGCCCTCATTGGGCAGCTGCCTTGCAAGACGAAACATGGGATGCGAATAGTTCCATCGTTTCTTCGGTGACCTGAGCGTATGAAGAACACACCTGGTCAAAAACAAGTACGTGCTGGAATAAGAGATGACCTCCTCTATGACAAAATAGCGCGAGAGAAACGGGAGCAATTTCTTCTCATCGAGGTACAGGTTATGCCAGACCCCCAGAAATGGCGGCAGGCCGATCGCGCTGCGGAGTTTATTCAGGCAACCCCTTGCCTGAAGAGAGCCTTCCATCATAAGAAACAGGCCTCCCTGCCGCAGGGCACGCGCCAGCTGGCTTATAGCCTTCTTCTGCGCCTGCCATGACTCCAGGTTCATCAAAGACCTTACAGTAACAATAATATCAAACTCCCCGCAGTCAAACATGGAGCCTAAGTCCGTCATATCCCCGGTCATAAATTGTGCCCTGCCGCTGATGCCTTTGAGCCTCGCAACCCTTTTAGAGGCGCCTCTTATCATCTCATCCGCATAGTCTACGCCGACGGCATTAAGCTTAGGGATCTTACGGAGCAGCTCTGTCGTGGTGTAGCCGTTACCACATCCTGCATCTAACAAGCGGCCCTTGCGAGGCAGGTGCTCAATGAGTGTCTCTATCTCGATATCGCGAAGGCGCGGGTCTTTTAGCGTCCCGCCTTGTCCGCTAAAACCAATAAAATAATCGTGCTTTTCGTTAACGATACGGATCTTTTTAATACCGGGGCGCTGCAACCTGGCCTGCTTATTCCAATATTCCTTTATCTGATTACGGGTTGCCAACTCAGCCTCCTTGCTCTTTAATCTTCCTTATCCAACACAGTACCGCAGATCAAATGCTCATCATCTATCTTAAGCCCCATCTTATCCCTGATCTTCCTCAAATGCTCATGCACAACCTGCTGAAATCTCTCGTCAGTCATCCCTGTCATATTCATCTTGAGGAACTGCCTCTCACCCATATTCAAGACATACTCTTCTATATCGCCTATAAGGCCCTTCTCCACCGCATAATCAAATATCGGGGTGTTTGGAATAGGCAAAATATATCCGACACTCGGAAAACCATCCACGTCATATAGAAGCTTAAAGGTCTCATCAATAGTCTTCTCGGTCTCCTGCGGGTATCCCAAAACTATGTTAATGCCGGAGGCAATGCCGACTCTATCCAGCATCCTCTTCTGAACAGCAAACTGCTCTGCTGTAATATGCTTATTCATTACCTTTAATATATCCGGGCTTGCCGACTCAAGCGAATAGTTCAATATAGCGCAGCCGGCATCGCGCAGCATCTCTGCAAGGCGCTCTCTCCCCTTCTTTAAAAGCCCCACCCTGGCAATAGCACTGAATCTCACACCCAGGTCCGCATCGATAATTGCCTGAAGAAGCGGCTCTGACTGCTCCGGTGTAAAAAAGGTAAGATCATCCCAGAAGTATAGATAATTTATGCCGTGCCTCTCCTTCATCGCCTTTATCACGGATACGAGATACTGAGGGGAGTGATATCTCCACGGATTGGCCTTATGAAAATAATTATTTTCGCAAAACGTGCATCTGAACGGGCACCCTTTTGAACTGTGGATAGGCAGTGGGCGCATCTTGTGTACGTAAGCATTGTCATCGAGCCGCATATTTTCATAATTTGTGGCTGAACATATATACTCCTCGGCCTCGAAGATATCCCAGATAGGCAGCTCATAGCTGTCCATGGCAGCGGGCGTACGTACAGGCGTATGAAACGTCTTGCCGTCTTTCAGATAGGCGATACCCTCTATGCTATCAAACCCATCTCCATTCTCTATTGCCCGAAGCAGGTCAACAAAGGTATATCTGCCTTCGCCTATAACCGCTATATCGGCCCCTGCCTTCTCCAAAAGCAGTTCCGGGATAGAAGACGCGGCCGCGTCACCTATTACAAATGATGTATCGGGATGGGCTTCCTTCGCGATCCTTACTATATTCTTTATGATACCGTATGAGTGGGTAAGCCCTGCCACCGCGATAACATCGTATCTCTTATTACGCAAGAAGTCCTTGAGCTCCTCATCTGTCTTCGGGGTAACATTCAGGTCCAGGATATCAAAACTATAACCGGCCCGCTTTGTCTCACTTGCTACGTTGCAGAGCCCCAAAGGAAAGAATATAAGGGTCTTTTCTTTTGTCCACTCCGGGCGATAGTTAATCGCGATAAACAAGATGTTGAGATCAGACTTAGTCATCCTATGCTCCTAAGACAGGCCTTAAACTTTTTATTAAATTCACCTTCATTCCAAGCCTTTAGCCCCGACAATAACATTCTTTTCTTTAAAAATGACTGGATCACCGGCACCTCATGCTCGATGCTCGCTATTGCAAGCGCGGGGACGCCCAGCGCGTACAATTCATACAGTGTCCGGCCTCCGGCACATATAACCATACTGCTCTTCGTCAAAATCGGGGCAATCTCTGCCGGGTTCTGTATGACCTCAAAAAGGTTTTTGCCTGATTTGGCAAGTTTCTTTATGGGCTTAAGGCCCGCATAACCCGGCCCGAGGATTATTCTGAATTTAACGCCGGGCCAATTTCCCTTAGCAAGGGCCTTTACAACCTTGCTAGTGAACCCGGCAGGATCTGAACCACCAAAGGTTATCGCTACTTCAACAATAGCCTTCTTTTTACGCAGGGCCCTTGCCTCTTTAGGTTTTTCGTGAATAAGATATTCAGGGCCGAGCAGATAGCGCATGACTTTGCGTCGGGTCCTTTTTGTATTATTAGGGGCCAATATGCTGCTGTTTAAGATTACGTCTGCCTCAGGACTCATAAACCTGGAGTCATCGATAAATACGACTCTTACGCCCTCTCTTCTGAGCCTGCCAAAATATGATGTGTCCAGGCCATTATACGGCAAGTCGACAATAAGCAAACCACTGCCTGATTCTTTAACTGCCTTAACAACCCTCTCCCTCTCCCCGGCCCTATCTAACTTAGCAGGCAAGGCCATTACCGATTGCTTTTTCTTCCGAGCATAACTTATGCCTTCTTTATAAGGCCGCATCAAAAACAGGGCTTTGGTATTATATAATTTCTTAAACGCCCTGGCCAGGATCAGGCACCTCTCAAGGTGCCCAAAAGACAGGCCCCTGACCCGTCCGGCATCTACCCGAAATATGATACTTTTCGGGATATCACTGCTTCCGCGCAGAAGATGAATCCATTCTCCTAATGGCTTCGGCAACAGAAATCCTCCATGGCTCTGTCTCGTGTGGTTCAAAAAGGCTGTTGACTCGTATCAGATCCTGTTCTGTGTCTACCGACATATTCAGCTCGGGCCTTACGCATTCACTCACAGCCTGTAATGAGCGGATCCTAAACCGCTCAGGGTGATTCAGGATAAATAGATTTATATGCTCTCTTTCTTTGGGGGCCTTTGCATCCCTGTCCATTACCTTCAACGCATCTGCTCTAAGGAGATCCACGCCTGTTCCCTTAGGGTAACCTTCGGGCTTCACATAATCGGCATCACTACCTTCCATGCGATCGAGACCGTCCCGAATCAGATCAACCGATGTGAGCGGGTTGTCCGCTGTTACGCGAACAACTATATCTGCGGGATATTGCTCAAGGCATTGGATATAACGCTTAAGAACGTCTTCGCTCTCTCCGCGCACAACCTTAATCCCGTTCTCACGTCCGCAGGATTCTATTATATCGTCCTCTTTATCGGTAGTAGTCGCAAGAACAATCTTGCACGTCTCCGGCAGGGGCCCTTCCTTGAAACGCCTCAACAAAAACGCCAGCATCGGAATGCCGCATAGCGGACGCATGACCTTTCCGGGCAATCGGGCAGAGCCAAAACGGCTTTGGATCACAACTAATACCTTTCCCGCCATTAAATAACCCCTATAAGATCTTTTTTTGTCAGGTACTCGAAAGTTGCGACTCTGAAAAATAGGGTCCAAACTCCGCCGCGGTTTCAACAAGCAGATCCCTGGCCTTTAACAGGTCTCTATCCGACAGCTCGCTCATATTGACATACGGCCTGTCATATATGGGCCCCAGATTCATGCAATACTCTTCCTCGTCCTTGATCAAGCCGTCTTGCACCCCCTCATCATAAAGGGCCGTACCTGGGAACAGCGTTAGGATATATATTACTGACCTTCTTAATTTTAGCTTTCTGATAAAACGAGCTGTCTCTTTGATAGTAGACCAGTTTTCACCCGGCCCGCCGATAACAAATGAGGCGTGGATATCAAGCATACCGCTTATAGCGGCAAGGTTATCCGCTGCCCTCTTGATATTCAGCCCCTTACCATAGGCGGAGAGCATCTTCTGGCTTGCTGATTCGATGCCAAATGAGATATCGAATAGCCCCACCTTAAGCATCCTTTCTACCATGCGTAGCGATATAGCGTCTGCTCTGCCCTGGAATCTCCACTTAAACCGTCTGGGCGAATTTTCAAGACGGTCAAGGAAAGCAGAAGCCCTGTTGCGGCTGTTTAGAAAATTATCATCGACAAAGCTGAACCTGTCTATACCATATTTCTCGAATACATGATCCATGTGCCCGATAACGGTTTCGCATGAATAAAATGTCAACTTGCCTCCAAAAGTCAGCTTGCAGAAACGGCAGCGGTGACTGCAGCCGCGGGAGGTTACTATCTCCCAGCACCTGCCGGTCTCCTGTAGGTAATCGATATAAGCCCTGATATTAAAAGAGTCATACATGGGGAAGGGGCTTAAATTGTCCAGATCATTTATCCTTTTGCGCCTCCCCGTGAAAAAGGCCTCTCCGGAAAGGCCCCTTAGGCAGAGGCCTTTAACCTGAGAGGGATTTGCCTTCTTTTCTATTGCATCGAGGAGCTCTATGATGGTTATCTCGCCCTCACCCACTACAACAAAGTCCACCCGCGTATTAGATATCAAAAGATCCGGTATGCTGGCCGTAATCGGGCCGCCGATAATAATCAACGCGTCTTTCGCAGCGGCCTTTATCCCGCGCGCCACATCTTTTATAAACGCATATCCGAAATTCCCAAGATAGCCTGATATCAGAACTATATCCGGCTGCTCCTTAGCGATTGTGTTCAAAAAACCTTTTGTGCTGCCGTCCACATAGCTGTCATAAACCTTAAAATCCTTTTTCGCCTTTTTGAGGCAGGCCGCTACGATACCCAGCCCTGTCGGAAAGTGGAGCGTCGTTATCCTCTTTTCGAGGAGCTTGCTCGTCATATATTTATGCCCGGGGTCCAGGTTTGCTATAATTATATCCATTGCGTGTGCACTTATTCCTTGTCTCTGTTCAGGCCGCATCCGGCAAAAGGCTTTTTATAATCAAAGGTGTAGTCGTGCCTTTCCTCTCCACCGAAACTTATATCGGTCTTCTTCTTTTTAGCGCCATGATGGCATCTCTCGCAAACAGGGCTATCCTTCTTGTGGCCTGTCTGGTGAAGTTGGCGCTGGCGGCCCTGTAGCATATCCCATGCCTCTTTCACAGAATAGTCCTTTGCGTTTCCAAGGACCTCCTCCATTTTAAAATCTGAAGGGCACTTCAGATAATTGCCGCTGCTTGTAATAGCGATTCTCTGCCATAACCTGGGGCATATAAAACTATCGTCCGGGACAAAACTGAAGTCTTTATAATCCATATCCGGATTATACGCCACCCTGTCAACTATGGCCTTCATAGCACCTATGTATTCATCGGGATTATCCTTTATGGCAGACCAGATAGTCTGCACATTCAAAAATGTCCTGGCATGCAACTCGTCTCTTATCATGCGCAGTTCTTTGAGTTTTTCAAGAGACTCCTCGTACTTTAAGGGTTTACGTATAGATTCATACATCCTGCCCAAGCCGTCAAAGCTCATGGTAATCCAATCGACCCCCGCATTAATAAGATCGCGATCCAGCTTCTTATTAAGTGCTGCGCCATTGGTGTTTATCCATACCTCTCTTATGCCGCAATCCTTGGCATACCTGACCATCTCGACCATATCCGGGTGGAGCAGGGGTTCCCCGCGCATGCTGAACTTAAGAGTAAATAAGCGGTATTCTCCGCACTCCGTTACTATCTTCTTGTATAGATCCAGGCCCATGAGATCATCCTCGCCAATACTCATATACTGCCTGAAGCAGTGGTCGCATTGGAGCTGACACCTACTGCTTACCTCGATATCGACATTGAGCGGAAAGGAAGGGGCCTTTCTCTTGGGCCAGTATTTCCACTGAAGCCTGTTCCAGGCATAAGGCAGGACCTTACCCCTGGCCCTCTTATACTCGTTTTTCAGGTATTCAAAAGTGCTTTCACAGCTAAACTGGACCAGCGTCTCAGACCTTCTCAAGCGGGGCCTCCTTTATGGCGCGGCCTTGGGGCATATGTAGCCTGCTTTTCATCCTGCGAAGTAGGTATAAACTTCTTATCGGCTGCGCGCCTCAATGTCTCCTGCAGCAGCATGCCGACACACTGTTTTTGCTTGTTAATCAAAGTCTCTGTGCTGTCAGCAGGCACTACAGGTATCTCTACCTGGTTGATTATCGGGCCGGCATCTATCTCTTTGTTCATATAATGAGCTGTCAAACCTGTAACAGCTTCCTTATTTTTTATAACCCAATAATTCGGGGACGGCCCCCTATGCTTTGGCAGTAATGACGGATGAATATTTATAGTACCATATTTAGGTGCAGAGAACACCTCTTCCGGAAGCCTGAACATGTAGCTGTGGATTATCAGCAGATCTATGCCGGAAGCCTTAATATCCTGTTGCAATGCTTGAAAATTTATCGATTCCTGCTCTTCGACCTTTATCCTTTGGGCAAGGCAATAACCATAGACTACGTTACACCAGCAATCCTTTTTCTGGCTGTCGTGGCATGTTATTACGAAGTCGACCTGCACATCCGGTAAGTTGTTCAGGGTCTTTAGTATCTCTAAACCGAGCCCCCAGTTTACTATGAGCATGATCTTTAGCATGGTTGGCTTAATATCCCCTCTTCAGTATATCCTGAATATCTATATTCGGATCACCCTTTGATCCATGCCGGCATCTGGCGCAAGAATTAAGTTCCATACGCCTGCCTTCTGAATGGGCCCTTCTTATCTTATTTAGTCGGCTGCTATGCCATAGCTCATGTATAGACTTATCCTTGATATTACCCAGAACAATATCATCAGCATTCCAGCCTGTGCAGCACTGAGCATCGCCGTTAAACGCCACCACTATGCGTTCCCAGGGGTACTGACAGATAAAATCAGGCTTTATCTTCATCTGCCCTTTAAAGTTTATATACGGATTACAGACTACATAGTCGGAGACCTCTTTCATCTTTTCATAATATGCATCCGGATCCTTGCTTATCGCAGGCCATAGTGTGCAGACCCTGACCTGCGGGAGCATACTCTTCAGTTCTTTCTTTCTGTCACGTAG
The DNA here is from genome assembly GCA_013202525.1 of Candidatus Omnitrophota bacterium. Lineage (GTDB taxonomy): Bacteria > Omnitrophota > Gorgyraeia > JABMRG01 > JABMRG01 > JABMQS01. Next base: position 5,996 of record JABMQS010000082.1, on the reverse strand, counting down.
TGCGGCAAGATGTTCGTAGCTCTCTTTAAACCTGGCCGGATGGCGCACTGCCTCATAAGTATCATCTATCCCATCAAAAGATACGGCCACATAGCTGAGCCTGCTCTTAATAAAAAAATCTATCTTCTTATCATCTATGAAAAAGGCGTTGGTCAAAAAAGAGACATTGTCTATCCTGCTTGTGGCATATGCTATCATCTCCTCTATCTGAGGGTGTGTGAGGGTCTCGCCCCGCCAGGAAAGGCGGATCGAAAAAAGATTATTTGCGGCACATTCATCTATTGCCTTCTTAAACAAGTCCACATCCATCTGGCCCGTCTCCTTCAGCTGATCCCTGTAACACATCGGGCATTTCATGTTACAGGTGCTGGCTGACTCAAGGTCCACATGTACGGGGAAAGGAGATACTATCGCGTAGCGCGGACAGAGATACCACTTAAACCTGTTTAAGAAATACCTCTGGAATTGGCCCTGGCTTAAGACGAAACCCCAGTAGCGCTCAGGCGTATCAAATGAGCGCTGATGAAAATTTATGTCGAGCCCTTCTCCCAGCCTTCTCGAGCCCTGCGCCAGAACAGCATCGAGCATCTCCTTATGGAAAGCGGCTTCCTTTTCTCCTGATATATCTTTTACATACTCGATCCATTGGTCAGCGCCAACGGAAAACGCGCTCAGGCTGCCGTCTTTGCTGCGCCTGAGCTCTGCCTTTACATACTCTTTTAGCTTTTGCATGAAAGATGAAAATTCGGGATCCTGCTCAAAAGAAGGGGGCACCGGAATATCGAAATAGATCGAAAGGGTACTGCTCTTTTTGTCTACATCAATGGATATCATAGGGGGTATATCTTTATCTTGAACTTCTTTCCTTTGTGCTTAAACCACGCGGGGTATTTCTCGTTGTCCGTGATCCTGAGTCGATTAAAATTTTCGATCAGGCTCTTGCGCGGGTTTAACATATCATCTTCTGCTCGCCTTTTTCTGTAGTATGTGGCCTTACCTTTCTGCTCAATGGCCCTGACATCCGGCCATCTCTTTAGAAACCGCAGCACCATCTCAACGGTCTTTTTTCCCTGCTTCTGTTTTATTGCAGGCAGAAGTTCTGTACCGTCAAGCATGACCACATCCTTCATATATATCGGGCCTGAATCCACCTTATCCCTGGCCTCAAACAATACAATAGGTATACTCTTCTCTCCTTTTAAGGCCTGCCAGGAAAGCGGCGACCAGCCTCTCCCCTTTGGCAGGCTGCTTTCATGGACAGCAATATTGTGCTTGTTTCTTCGTAAAATCTTCGATGGCACAATAGAGGTGCACCCCAGCAAAAATAGCACATCAGATCTGCGCACATCCGCAGGTTTAAAATAGAGCTTCGTATCGTGCTGTCTTGACAGGCGCTCTTGTATGCCCCTGGCGAATGGGACAATCCAGGAGCCGGCGTCATCGACCAGGATTGAAACCTTAAGCCTCTTCTTCATTCCGTGCCTCCTTGGGCATCTCTGTCTCTCATCATCAGATAATCCAATGAGGAGAGCATGGGTAAAAACTCACCGTGGAGCTGTTTATAAACCGGGTGGCTGAACTCCTGCCAGACAACACTGATGCCTGCTTTTTCAAAAAGGGACTCATCTAAATAGTCCCCGGATCCTATGCCTGTAAGATACTCGGCCGCACCTTCCGCCCTTACCAGATCTATCAACTTTTGTGTGGAGGCCGTTTCTATGCCGCAATCGGATGAAAACTTAACAGGGGTGGTTATTTTCAGTTCTTCGGCAATAAAACGCAGCAGGTCCATATTGAGATCTATCAGAAGCGAGTGATTCTTACCGTAAATAGCTTCTATCTTTCCAAAGCAACCATTAAAATTTGGGGCCTTTTTATAATTGACCTCGATGGTCTTTATATGCTTTGTGCGCCAATCCGTCGAGTTATCTATCTCCACATCCCTGATAAGCTGTTCATATCTTCCTTTTTTGGTAACAGGCACAGTAAGCCACCTGGCACCATCCTTGGTCTTGATCTTATCGCGGTGGTGCCAGCCGCGCCTCAGGAACTGGACATCGTCCAATATAATATAGAGGTCTGAGTTTTTCCAGCGGTCGAAAAAGCCCAGCCACGGCAGAAAATCGGGCTGATGGATAGTTACACGCATCTATACCAGGTACCTCACTGTTTCAAAGCATTCCGCATGCTTTGCACCGATTATCTTGCCGTCATTCTGGTGTTGCTTTGTAAAGAAATCCAGCCAATGGTACTTTACCCTCGCCAGCTCAGACTTATGCGCTTCAATGACCTTCTTCTTTTTAGTCATCACGCCGGATATATCAGAATAAAAAGTCCCCTTAAACAGCTGTTCGGTAGTATAAAAGTTACTCCTGTACATAAGGAATCTCGGCACATGGCGGCCGGCCATCAATGTGCTCTTCGCGGCATACTGGTGGTCTCTGTGCAGGTCTCCTGTCCAGTGGCTGTAGACTATATCTATCTTGAGTTTTTCGATATAGTCTAATATTTTACTGGTGAGTCTCTCATCGAAGGGGACCATAAATGTCTTATATTTCAGGCAGATCAGTTTAGCGCCGATTATCTTCGCTGCCTTCTGCCCTTCCTTATAAGCTGCTGCAGCGGTTCTAACCAGCTTGCCGTCAGGGCTTCTGTAAGATGAATCTGTGACGACCACCATGGTCACCTTGTCCCCGTTTTCAACATGCTTGATCAGTGTCCCGCTGCAGCCCAATTCTAAATCATCATAATGCGCGCCGACTCCCAATACGTTCATCTTCTATTCCCTCCTTGTAAAATACGCGGCTATGCTATCGCAGACATAGCCAACAGCCTTATTACCCATTGATGGATACAGAGGAAGCGTAACCTCCTGCTGGGCCACAGCCTCCGTAATGGGCAGTGATACATTATCATAACCCAGCTTATTGCAATAAAGATCAAGCCTATTAATAGCTGGATAGTGAATGCTGGTCTGGATGCCCTTATCCTTCATGTAGCCCATAAACTCTTCGCGGTTGATCTCCTTATCCAGCAAGACCGGCATTATATGATGCGCAGAAGTCCCGGGGTTTTTTCCAAACGGCAGTTTAACCCCCTTAATGCTGCTGAGTTTTTCCCTATACGCCCTGTCCAGCTCCCGCCGCTTCTTATTCGCCTCTTCCAGCTTCTCGAGCTGTACAATCCCTATCGCTGAGCGTATCTCATCTATGCGGTAATTAAAACCGAGCTCCGTTACATCGTAACTGAAAGAACGGCCCTTATGCCTGTCCAGCGTCTGGCTGGTCATGCCGTGGGAACGCATAAGCCTGGCCTTTTCGGCAAACCCGTCATCATCAGTAGTAATCATCCCGCCTTCTGCGGTAGTCATATTCTTATTCGAATAAAAACTAAAAGTACCTATATCGCCGATCGACCCGCACCTCTTGCCATTGTATTTAGCGCCCGGGGCGTGCGCGCAATCCTCTATTATATAAAGGCCGTGGTCTTTGGCGATCTTCTCGATAGATTCCATATCACAAGGGCAGCCACCGTAATGCATCACCTCAATGGCCCTGGTCTTGCTTGTAATCTTTCTTCCTATGTCTTCCGGCGAAATATTGAGATCGTCTAAGCCTGTGATTTCCGAAAAGACAGGGCGGGCGCCAGTATATATTATGGAGTTGGCTCCCGCTACAAAGGTAAGCGCCGGGCATATGACCTCATCGCCGTCTCCTATGCCCAGAGCGAGGTTTGCCAAATGAAGAGCAGTTGTTCCGCTTGAGACTGCAATAGCATGCTTTGTGCCTATAAACCTGGAAAAGAGCTCTTCAAACTTCTTGCTAGCCTCTCCCATAGTCAGCCAGCCCGAATGAAGGATCTTGTTTACCGCATCCAGCTCTTTTTTGTCAAACACAAAATTAAATAATGGCACTTTCCACATAGCTCACTCTATGCTTCCTTCTCCCAAGGAAGAAGCTTATCCTTCATCTGCGCAAACTCTTCCTGCGCCTGTGCATAATCTTCGGGGCGGCCTATATCCATCCAGTAGCCGCCACCTGGGTAACCCACCACCTTCTCGCCCTTATCTATCAAACGCAATATAAGATCCGGAAAATCCAGATATTGATTCGGTATTATATATTTAAGGGCAGCGGGCTCATAAATATAGATGCCCATGCTCGACTTATATCTCTTCTTTGGCTTCTCCAGATATCCAGTCAGGACATTATCTTCGCCTGCTTCGATAACGCCCAGGTTGACCATGACCTCTTTTTCGTGCATTGCTATAGTCAGAATACCGCCCTTCTCTTTATGGTAGGCCAGAAGCTTTGTGTAATCCACCGTTGTCAGTATATCCCCGTTTATAACTAGGAATGTTTCCTCAAGGCCCGGGATCATGCCCAGCGGCCCGGATGTGCCCAGAGGTTCCTTTTCCTCAAAATAGGTGATATTGACACCTGGTAATTGTGCATCGGTGTTCTGGAAATAGGCCTCTATCAATTCGGCGAGATAACCGACACTTAGGACTATATCCCCAAAGCCGTAATGCGCCAGCTGCCTGATAATAAGATCAAGAATGGGCTTTTCGCCTAATGGCACTAGGGGTTTGGGCAAAACCTTGGTATAAGGAGCGAGTCTTCTCCCTTTGCCGCCTGCTAAAATAATAGCTTTCATATGCTATAACTCCTCCTAATCCATTGCGTGCGGGACAGGAATGCCCCGCCCTACTTTTCCTGCTCCACTTTCCATTTGACCGGGAGCGCCAGGAGCCCGCCACGCTTAAAGGGATAAGTGGCAAAACTGCCCTTTGAATCCGCTATCTCTACAAAAATCCCCCTCGCATTATCTATGTTACCGGGTGTCTCCATATCAGATAATGCAAACCACAACTCATAGATACCGGGTAAAAGCAGGGGCGCTGGTAAAACCAGGGAAGCCTTATAGCGGCCGGGCTTCTTGGGAAACTTTCTGCCTACTTTAAGGTTTGTGTAGTTCAGCCAGTCCATCTCGTTTGTTGTAAAGATATAATGGCCTATGGTTGTAAGAACGTTGCACGCCACAAAAAATGTGGGAAAGGCCCGACGGATAGTAAAAGATATATCTATGCGGATAGGTTCTTGCAAATCGTATCTCAGGGAGGGTTCTCCTTTTGGGTTTAATATACGGATATCCCTGATCTGCGCCGGCTTCTTTAGGTCTTCTGAAAAAGAGACCTCTGCATCCTTAAGCTCTATGCTACCCCTGAGCGGCGCGAGGTAATCATCTATGACGCCGGAGGGCCCTCCTGAACTAACTATCCTTCCCTGCCTCAGCAGTATCGCCCTTGTGCAAAGCATCGATATGGCCGCCATGCTATGGCTTACGAAGAGGACCGTGCGCCCTTGCTTGGCCACATCCTGCATCTTGCGCATGCACTTCTGCTGAAACACTATGTCACCTACTGCCAATACCTCATCTACCAGTAAGATCTCCGGTTCCAGATGAGCAGCGACCGCAAAAGCAAGGCGCACATACATGCCGCTGGAATATCTCTTTGCCGGGGTATCGATAAACTTTTCGATCTCGGAGAACGCGACTATCTCATCGAACTTGCGGTCTATCTCGTGCTTCCGCATGCCGAGGATGGTACCATTTAGGTATATGTTCTCTCTCCCGGTCAACTCAGGATGAAAGCCTGTCCCGACCTCCAAAAGCGATGAGATCCTGCCGCGTATAACAGCGGTGCCTTCGGTAGGCTCTGTGATCCGGGAGAGTATCTTGAGCAGTGTAGACTTTCCCGCGCCGTTTTTACCAATGATCCCCAGGACTTCTCCTTTTTTTACCGAAAGCGAGACATCTCTTAGCGCCCATATGCTGTTGGGTTCGGGACCGGCCTGCCGGTCGTCCTGAGAAACCGTCTGCTTTCTCAGGGTTAGTGCCTCGCTAAGCTCCTCTTTACCACGCACCTTATTCCACCAGCGCTCCGCAGAATCTCTTAGGGTAGTCATCCCTATAACGCCGAGTCGGTAGAGCTT
>JABMQS010000081.1 GCA_013202525.1 Candidatus Omnitrophota bacterium | reverse complement strand
TTTCTTCCTTTGTTGTGTTCTCGTCGCTAAGAAAACTGGCTTGCCATCCAAAGCCTACTTCCCCGAACTTCTTTCATTTCGAGGCGTAGGATGGCGCCCCCGGGGCGACTCGAACACCCGGCACGCGGTTTAGGAAACCGCTGCTCTATCCACCTGAGCTACGGGGGCACATGTTAAGTTCTCAGCCCCCTGTGCCGAGCCAAATTTTTCTATGATAGCTATGCACAAATTTGGTTCGGTACGGGGGCAGTTAGTTCACAGTTGTCAGTTCACAGAAGTATGACTATCCTACCAAAAAGCTGATGCTACGCACTCTGTGTAATCGCGCTGTATTTACAGGCAGGTATGCAGAGGCCGCAGTCAACGCATTTATCCGGGTAAAAGACTACCAGGTCTTTTCTCTCTAACGCGCCTGACGGGCAGGCCTCAACGCAACCGTCGCATTTATCGCCACAGCAACCGCTGGTGCACTTGCCGTCTTTCCAGCAGCACTTATCATAATCAATAGTGATCATCCCGCCCCCTCCTGTTCTTTTTCCGTAGATAACGGACAGGGCTACTTATCGCCGGCCATCTCTTTGCGGAAATTTCCGATTACAGACTCTTTATACGCAATAAGCCTGGCCTGAACTTCCAGGAGCCTGGCATACCCTTGCACAGGCATATCAATCAGATAGTCATAGAGTTTGTCCCAGCGCATGTAATATTTATGGGTCTGATAATCTATGCCGTGCCTCTCCTCCATGAATGCCTTCTCATCTATCGCACCACTCTGCAGCAATATGGTGCCAAATACAGCAATGACTATGATAAACAACGCTAAATATCTCATCCCTCACCCCAATGATCGGTTTAGAATCTTGCGCAAAGGTTGGCTGAAAATGCCATCTCGTCGACAAAACGCCCCTCAGCATTCAGAGATATCGAATCGGTCAGCATGATGTCACCGCCTACAAAAAAGCCAAACTTGTTCTTGGCCCTAAGGTCCTGCTCGTATTCGTTGCCGTTTATAGTAGCCTTTGCTTCTCCGTCAACATCGGAATACTTCACACCGATGTAAGGAATAAACCTGTAGATCTCAAAAGAGAACTCCGCAGCTGCCTGCCAATTATTTATATTCAAGCTTGCGTCTGAAACGTTAGAGCTTGATGAATCGTATTCCATACCGTCAAAGATCATCTTGTCCACATTTGGTTTTGCGCTCATAAATTTTGCATCCGCGCCAAGCCTGATGGTGATCTCGTACTTATCGACCTGCGACTTGTTTTCAAAGAGTATGACATTAGCACCAACGCCCCAGGCAATATCATACTCTGTCTCCCACTTGACTTCGCTATTTGATATATTATACTCCTGCTCAGCGTCGCTTGCGCCGATGAGACCATAGATGATTCCCCTGTCTGCAATAATAGCGCCTATCTTAGCACCGTAAAAATTGGACTTCGACTTCTCTGTCTGGTGTTCTATCTTTCGGTTCTGAACATTATCGACTTCTCCTGCCAGTATAAAACCGAACTTACCCTCTTTGTCCTTTAAAATAAGGCCTTTCTTTAGCAGCGCTGCCGTGGCGATATTGCCTACAGGTGCAGCATAAACTGCAAACGCAGAAAAGACAAAGGACAAGAGTATAACAATAGTGATAAGATGCCGCATACTTTGTGCCTCCCTCCTACAGGTTTGGTAACAGAAAAAAATCATCTCTTCTTAAAGATAGTCAGCCATATATAAACAGCGGGCGGAAAATACAGAATCAAAAGGGCCAATATAGCAGATAGCGGTGTCTCATGTGTTATAAAGAACCCATACGCCCCTAAACCCAATGTGGCGCTTAACATTATAGCAGAATACCAGGCCAAGATCCTCATACCCCCTCCTCCTAATATACGATCTGTGAAAAGATCTTGTAGTCTTTAAGTTTCTCGCGGCCCTTAAGGCCTGCGAGTTCTATTATAAAACCTACCTCGACAACCTCGCCCTTTGTCCGCTCCACAAGTTCGCAGGTAGCTTTCGCCGTGCCGCCGGTAGCCAGGAGATCGTCGATGACCAACACCCTGCGGCCCTCTACTATCGCGTCCTCATGCATATGCAGGCTGTCGGTACCGTATTCCAGATCATATTCTGCGCCGATGGTCTTGTGCGGAAGCTTGCCCTTCTTTCTGACAGGCACAAATCCCGCATTAAGCCCGCAGGCAATGGCACCGCCGATAATAAAACCGCGCGCTTCGGCTGCAACCACTATATCTATCTTTTCGTCCTTATACTTCTTTACAAAGATATCCACTACCTCACGAAGGGCGTCTTTATCGCCGATCAATGTGGTTATGTCCCTGAAGAGTATCCCCTTCTTCGGAAAATCCGGAATATCCCTGATATACTTCTTTAGATCCATCGTCATAAGACCTCCTCCTCACCAACACCCTCTTTTAGACCTTCCTCGATGATCAACTCTTTCAGTTTCTTGATAGCCCTCTCCTCGATCTGACGAACACGCTCCTTGGTGATCTTGAAGTGGTTTGCTATCCCCTGAAGCGTCATGGGCTTTTTATCTTGAAGCCCAAAGCGCAGGGTCAACACACTCCTCGCTTTCTTATCGAGCCCATCCAGGAGCTTCTGCATACGCTCATGCTGCAGGACCTCGGTGAGCCTCTCGTCCGGCGCTGTTGCACCTTCATCCTCTATCAACTCGAGGAGCTGGCCTGCCTTGTCCTCGCCGATGGGGGCCTCTAAAGAGGTGGGCTGCGACAATGATACCTGCGACACCTCCCTGGCCTTCTTCGCGCTGATACCCATCCTCTTGGCGATCTCACCTGCCGTAGGCGTCCTCTTCAGCCTGAGCCTCAGCTTCTCCAGGGTCTTCTTATATTTCAGGACCGCCTCGACCATATAGACGGGTATACGTATGGTCTTTCCCTGGTTTGCAATGCCCCTCATTATATACTGCTTTATCCACCATGCCGCATACGTTGAGAACCTGTGGCCTTTCCTTACATCATATTTCCTGGCCGCCTTCATGAGGCCGATGTTACCTTCCTCGATCAGGTCGAGCATCGGAACGCCTGTATAAATATACCTCTTTGCTATATTTATCACAAGCCTTAGGTTCGACTGGATCATCGTCTTACGGGCACGGGAGTCACCCTTCTTTATGCGACGGGCCAGCTTCACCTCTTCCTCGTGGGTAAGCAGAGGTATGTGCTCTATGTCCTTGAAATACAGTTTTGTAACATCGCTATCGGGCATATCCTACCCCTCTTTCAATGCCGCGTGCGCAGCTGCCAGCCTGGCTATCGGGATCCTGTATGGAGAGCAGCTTACGTAGTTGAGTCCTATCTTGTAGCAGAACTCGACACTGGCAGGATCACCTCCATGCTCCCCGCAGATACCTATCTTCAGGCTCGGTTTTGCGCCTCTTCCCTTTTCAACCGCTATCTTTACAAGCTCCCCTATGCCTTTTATATCAATACTGGCAAACGGGTCTTTTTCAAGGATACCATCTTCAATATACGACGGTAGAAACTTTCCGACATCGTCCCTTGAAAACCCAAACCCCATCTGCGTGAGATCATTGGTCCCAAAGCTGAAGAAGTCCGCCTCCTTTGCTATCTCATCCGCTGTTATCGCGGCGCGCGGTATCTCTATCATGGTACCAATATTGTACTTGAGCTTTACCTTGTACTTCTTGATAACTTCAGTGGCCACCTCTAAGGCGTGGCGCTTTGTAAAGATAAGCTCATTGACATGTCCTACCAGAGGTATCATGACCTCAGGTATCACATCATATCCGCTCTTTGTAAGTTCACATGCTGCCTCAAATATCGCCCTTACCTGCATCCTGTATATCTCAGGATATGTAATACCCAGGCGGCAGCCGCGATGGCCCAGCATCGGGTTTATCTCGTGCAGATTCTGCATGAGGTCGGCTATCTTCTGCTTGCTGACCTTCATCTGTCTGGCCATCTCCGCTATCTCTTTATCGGTGTGTGGAAGAAATTCGTGGAGCGGCGGATCGAGCAGTCTGATAGTTACAGGAAGGCCGCACATAACCCTGAATATACCCTTGAAGTCCTTCCTCTGAAGAGGCAGGAGCCTTGAGAGCGCCTTTATGCGGGTCTTGGTATCCTCGGCCAGTATCATCTCCCTTACAAGCGGAAGCCTGTCCTTACCGAAGAACATATGCTCAGTCCGGCATAAACCTATGCCCTCTGCGCCAAAATCTCTGGCTACTTTAGAATCATGTGGGGTATCCGCATTGGTCCAGACCCCGAGCTTTCTGAAGCTGTCGGCCCAAACCATCAGGGTCCTGAAATCACTCGTCAACTTCGGTTCTATGAGGTCCAGCTCTCCCAGCATGACCTCTCCGGTATTTCCGTTGAGGCTTATATAATCGCCCTCTTTGACTTTCTTCCCCTTTGTAACAAAGTAACCATCCTTACTGTGGACCGTGATATCGCCGCAGCCTACAACGCAGCACTTGCCCATTCCGCGTCCGACGACCGCTGCGTGTGATGTCATGCCGCCGCGGGCGGTGAGGATACCCTGTGAAGCAGCCATGCCGCCGATATCCTCGGGAGATGTCTCAAGCCTTACAAGTACCACCTTCTCATTCTTCTCGGCCATATGTTCGGCCTTGTCAGCAGTAAATACCACCTTGCCTACGGCCGCGCCGGGTGAAGCAGGCAGGCCTTTGGCTATGGGTGAGACCTTTACCTTTGGATCGAGCATCGGATGCAGGAGCTGGTCGAGCTGCTCCGGTTCAACCCTCAAGACCGCCTCTCTCTTATTGATAAGGCCCTCTCGTTCCATATCGACTGCTATCTTTACAGCAGCCTGAGCAGTCCTCTTGCCTGTTCTTGTCTGCAGGAGATAGAGCTTCTTATCCTCAATAGTGAATTCGAGGTCCTGCATATCCCTGTAGTGCGCCTCAAGCTTCTTGTAGATCTTAACAAGCTCCGCGTATACGACCGGCATATCTTTCCTGAGGTCTGCTATAGGATGAGGCGTCCTTGTGCCTGCAACGACATCCTCGCCTTGCGCATTTATGAGATACTCGCCATAAAACTTATTCGCCCCTGTCGCGGGATCCCTTGTAAAGGCCACGCCTGTACCGGAATCCTCGCCGAGATTTCCAAAGACCATGGCCTGTACATTGACCGCCGTGCCCCACTCATGAGGTATTCCGTTTAAGTTTCTGTATGTTATTGCTCGCTTATTATTCCATGAGCTAAACACCGCATCTATGGACATCCTGAGCTGTTTTCTCGGATCCTCCGGGAACGGGGCCCTGGTCTTTTTCCTGATCAAGGCCTTGTACTCCGCCACCAGCTCTTTCAGGTCTTTTGCGCTTAATTCAGTGTCGAGCTTTATCTTTCTCTGCTTCTTCTTTTTAGCAAGGAGGTGTTCAAAGTCCTCATGCTCCACCCCGAGCACTACATCGCCGAACATCTGGCAGAACCTTCGGTATGCATCATAGGCAAAGCGTTCACTGCCGGACCTCATTATGAGCCCTTTTACGGTATTGTCGTTGAGGCCGAGATTTAAGACCGTATCCATCATCCCGGGCATCGATACCCTCGCCCCGGAACGGACCGAGACCAGAAGCGGGCTTTGTACATCGCCAAACTTCTTACCCATGACCGTCTCGAGCTTCTTAAGGTTTTTCTCCACCTCATCCAGAAGGCCTGCCGGATACTGCTTTTTGTTCTTATAAAAATGCGTGCATGCCTCTGTATTTATAGTAAATCCCGGCGGGACAGGGATGCCCATATTTGTCATCTCGGCCAGATTAGAGCCTTTGCCGCCGAGAAGGTTTTTCATCTTGGCATCGCCTTCTGCTCTTCCCCCTCCGAAGAAATATACATATTTTATACTTCGTTTATTTTTTGAGCTGCTTCTTACTGCTGTTGCTGTCTGCATTGCTTCTCTCCTCCTGTGGTGTTGTTATAAGCTGTCACGAAACTCGGATAGGCGGGGTTTTCCAACCCCGCTCATAGACGGGACAAGAATGTCCCGTCTATCCAAAAGGGTAGTTTCGTAACACCCTATGGGGTTATCATATTGGTGCCCCTGCTTTTACAGGGGTACCTCTTTGAGTTCTATTCCCTCGTAACCACTATCTTAGACAGGTCTGCTATATTATCCCTATAGAGCCTGTTGATAGCCGATAACAAAGCTGTGCGGTTCTTCTTCAGATCCTTATCACTGACATTGACCATCACATCCGCAAAGAATGAGTGCACCTCTTCCGCGAGGCTGTCACCATAAAGCTCCGTTGCTCTCCGGTATTCCTTGCCGGCGCAAAGACCCATAAACTCATCTCGTATCTCTTTATACCTGCCGTAAAGTGAGCGCTCTTTTGCGTCCTTGAAGAGAGCGGCCTTCGGTTCCTCAGCCTTGAGTTTGGATGACCGCGTTATATTATAGGTCCTCTCCACTATACAGCGCGCCTTCTCAAAGCAGGGTTCGTCAATCATGCTGTCCAGATCTCCCAATTTCAATGAGCAGTCATAGGGATCGTCGACGCCGGAGGCTATAACCGAATCGAGCAGGTCATACCTGTAATCGTACTTCTCCTTTATAAACGCTATGAACCGTTCCTTGAAAAAATTCAGATAGACGACCTTTATCTTCCCTTTGTCGCAGCTTGCCGGCGTTATACCGCATACATAATCAAATGCCTTCTCCAGGGAAAGATGAATCTGCTTATTCAACAGAATAGAGATAATGCCTATGGACTGGCGCCTTAGTGCATAGAGATCCCAGCTGCCTTTCGGAAATTTACCTATCTTAAAATAGCAGACTATATTGTCAAACTTATCCGCCAATGAACAGATAATAGCTGCCTCTGTTTTTGGCAGGTGATCCCCGGAAAAGCGCGGAAGATAATGCTCGCCTATGGCGGTTGCGACCTCATTGCCCTCACCTGAAACCAGGGCATAGTATCCGCCTACGACACCCTGCAGGCTCGGAAACTCCCTGACCATCTGTGTCAGGAGGTCTGCCTTTGATAAGGAGATGGCGCGCGAAAGCGCCTTCTTATCCACACCCTTTATGCCTGTCTCTTTTAGGAAAAATGCAGCTATCTCTTTCAGCCTCTCCACCTTCTCCTTGACCGTGCCGAGCTCCTTGTGAAAGACCATCTCTCCGAGGCCTTCGGCCCAATCAGCAAGGGATTTCTTTGTGTCAGACTCGTAAAAAAAGAACGCATCCTTCAGGCGGGCATCGAGTACATTCTCGTAGTTTCTGCGTATACCCCTCATGCCCCTGTATCTCCCGTTTAAGACTGCTCCGAAGCGGTTTGTAAGAGCGTCCTGCTTATCCTTAAGGCAGAATATCCTCTGATGCTTAGACATGCTCGCCAAAAGGACCTCTTCAGGAAGCGTGAGATAGTCTTTCTTAAAGGTGCCTTCCAGAAAATACGGATATTCGACGAGGTTGTTTACCTCTTCAAGCAGCTGCATGTTCTCCTGCCACCTCTTCTTCTGCAAAAATGTGAGTATCTTATCCTTGCGCTGCTCATTATCCCACATAACATGGTTCTTCTCAAGGACCCTAAAGTAGGAGTCAGCATCCTTGACCTTGATCTTATCGTGGCCGAGGAACCTGTGGCCGTATGTGATATTGGAAGACTCTATACCTGCCAGGCTAAATCTTAGGATCTCATCGCCGAAGAGTGCCAGTATCCAGCGCAGGGGCCTGGCAAATACAAAATCCTCCTCGTTCCACCGCATGGTCTTTGGAAAGTCCAGCGACCTGATAACCTTGGGCAGTATCCTCTCAAGCGCCTCTTTATTGGAGACGCCTTTCTTCGTAAGCCTTACCCTCTGCTCCTTCTTATCCTGGAATACCTCTATATCGTCAATGGATGCGTCGTTCTTCTTTATAAAGGCCTCCAGTGCCTTTGTGGGCGCCTTGGCCTTGTCATAGGCCACCCTCGTCGGCGGCCCGTCGATAACCATATCCTGAGATATGGGTATATCCTTAAGCATAAGGATTATCCTGCGCGGAGTCGAATAGGAGGCAGCGCCCTCGATCCTGATATGCTCTGCCTCGAATATCTCCTTGATACTGCCTTCTTTAAAAGAGAGCAGGTCAAGGATGTGCGCAAAATACCCCGAAGGTATCTCTTCTGTCCCGATCTCAAGTATAAGGTCTCTTGTCTCCATTATTGCTCTCTGCTCTCAATGTAAAGCTTTGCGCAGGCCTTTGCCAGGCTTCTGACGCGGCCTATATGAGAGGCCCTCTCTGTAACGCTTATGACGCCGCTGGCATCCAAAAGGTTAAAGGCATGCGATGTCTTCAGCATATACTCATAGGCAGGAAGAAGCAGCTCCATGCCTATCAGCCTCCTGGACTCTTTCTCATAGATATCGAAGAGCTGGGCAGTGATTGTGGTATCCTGCGCCTTAAAATTATATTGGCACGACTCCTGCTCGTCTCTTTTGCAGATGTCGGCATAGGTGGTATTATCATTCCACTGCAGCTTAAATGCATCATCGGTTCCTTGGGAAAACATCGCTATCCTCTCAAGGCCGTATGTTATTTCACAGGATATGGGGTTCAACTCAAAACCACCCATCTGCTGAAAATAGGTAAACTGTGTGATCTCAAGGCTATCGAGCCAGACCTCCCAGCCCAGGCCGCTGGCCCCCAGCGTGGGGGACTCCCAGTCGTCTTCTACAAACCTGATATCGTGCGACTTAGGCCTTATGCCTAAGGCCTTGAGACTCCTCAGGTAGACCTGCTGAATATCATCCGGCGAGGGCTTTATGATGACCTGATACTGATAGTACCTCTGCATCCTCAAGGGGTTGTCGGCATATCTTCCGTCGGTCGGCCTGCGGGACGGCTGGACAAAACCTACTCTCCACGGCTCCTTGCCCAAAGACCGAAAGAATGTCAGGGGATGGAATGTCCCGGCGCCCATCTCTATATCGTAGGCTTGAGCCAGAACACAGCCCTCTTTCTTCCAGAACTTTTCGAGCCTTTCTATTATATCCTGAAACAGCATCAGATGACTCCCTGCGATTCTGCCTCTTTAATAAACTCCTGTGTCCTCATCAGTTCCCCTAAGTGGTAGACGATAAACCTGTCGAGCAGAAGCTTAAGCTCCCTTGCAATGCCTTTTGTCAGCTCAAGCCGCCCAAACTGCTTAATGGACTGCCGCCTTATCATGTTGATAGACGCAGTGGCTCCTTTTGAAAAAGGTATTGCCTGCACATCCGTCCTGCGACATGCGCCGCACAGAAGGCCTGAGAGCCTTATACTAAAGTACGCGTCTTTGGGCAGCGGCCCGGAACAGTTTGTGCAACTGTCCAGCTGTGGAAGAAAGCCTGTATATTCCAGAAGCTTTAACTGGAATATAACCACCGCCTTTTCGATAAAGGTCTCCTTGCGAATAAGATCGAGGATCCAGCGGAGCAGCTTATATATGTCTGCCGAGTTCTCCTGCAAGGGAGTAAACTTATCAACGAGCTCAAGTATGTTAAAAGCAGCCAACCGCTTATTCAGGTCTTCTGCTATTTCGAGATAGGCGTCCTTAAGGTCACACTGCGTGATCATGTCAGTGTCTACCTTGCGC
>JABMQS010000002.1 GCA_013202525.1 Candidatus Omnitrophota bacterium | reverse complement strand
TCCGCCAAAACCTATATCGGGCGGAACCATGGCCGCTCGTCCCTCGATTGCACTCGGGACGAGTCCCGAGCGGAGCCGAGGGGCTCGCATCTTCAACATGCTGCAAACACAGGGTGCTCCCGCCAATAGAGTTTTTCGATCCTGCGAAAATTACATCGCAAGGCCTAATATTGCATAAGCGTATTGTTTGCGCCTGACAGCAGGCAGGTAAGATCACACCATCTTTTTCAGGAAGGGCGCTGTAAAGAAGAAGCCGAGGATCGTTGGGAATATATGGTTGACAAAGGAATAGAGTATGCCTGCAGACAAGAGTAATCCCGGAGGCCCCAATTTGGCAAACAACAATATAAATGCGGGCTCCCTTACTCCGAGCCCGGCTATAGATACTGGCATGCTTCCCAGTATAATCGCTGCCGGCATGCGGACCAGCAATTCAACCAGCGGCAGGGTAAGGCCGACAGACAGTGCCAATATGTAGACAGTAAGTATATCCAGAAGGGCTATAAGAAAAGAGGCTATGAGCACGCCCCCGCCGACCGGTAAGGTAGGCAGTGAGTCTCTGTATCGCCTGATAATAACAGCTCCTTTCTTCGCAAATCTACCGCAGGCTCCGGAGTTGCCGAAAGCATTCCTTGCCAACCCAACCAGTAGTGCTGCCAAAACCAAAACCACCCCTGCTGCGCCTACCAGGCCCTTGTCAGCTGTGATCAGAAACCAACAAAATAGCCCTATGAGGACAAGGCAGAGGAGTGAAAAAATATAAGAGATATATCCGCATAATATTGAAAGTATCGACCTCTTGTAAGAGAAATTCTTTATGCGGCTTAAATATGCAAACTTGGTCAATTCACCTGATCTAAAGGGGAGGATAGTGACAAATGGGTCGCTGGCCAACTTTATAAATAATGTCTCGCGAAAACCAATGCTCAGCCCAAGCCTCTTGAGTATTAACCACCACCGTACCGCACTAATAAATATGTTGCTGATAACAGATAGGGCCAGGGCAGCGCCAATCAGATATAGGTCTGCGTTTCTAAGGCACTCCAGCACTTCATATACAGGAATCCTCTTGAAGATATAGGCGAAGGCGCCGACAGTCACAAGGATGGGTAAAACAGATTTGATGATCTTCTTCTTATCTATTGCCATCGGCGCTCACCAAAAAGATCATTATGCAAAAGACGACCTTGCCTCTTCATAAAGATACCTCAGATAATTTTTGAACGGTATGGGATTCTTTAGCCTCGTGCATCTGGGGCAATTCTGTCCCTCGCTGAATGAGGAGTCCTTATCCATTATCGCTCTTCTTGCTGTCTTCAGCTTATTGCCCTGCCATATATCCTGCAGATTCTGATCAGGAAATTTTCCGGCCATAAATGCGCCCTGCATATCATTACAGCAGAGTATACATTCCCCATTATGCAACATGGCCATCTCAAGCCACGGCAGCATGCATATATTATATGCCTCGCCTAGCCGGGGAAAATCTATAAGCCCTGCCCAGTTTGTCGGTGGATTAAAAAAAACCGCATCGGGCCTGTTCTCAAACAATCCTATAAGGCTTTTGACCAAAACCCCTTTAAGATCGAGACTCCTGATTATGATCCTTGGTTTTGATTTTTTTGACATATTGCGTCTATAGATCATTTTATCTATATTTGATACAACCTCCCTGATGTCGGAACCATCTCTCATATTCTCACCGCGCAAAAAATCTATAGAAAACCCGATCTTATTCAGCCCCGAATCAAGTATCCTGTCGATAATTTCATCCGTCAGCATCGTACCGTTTGTGCTTATATTTGTGAATCTCTTGTGAGCCGAAGCGAGCTCCACCATATCCATAAGCCTATCGTTTAAAAACGGCTCACCGCCTAAGTCAAAGTTTATATTAACAGGATATGGCTTGCCGGATATCTCTTTTATCAATTCCTCAAAAAGGCCAAAATCCATATTGCCCCCTCCCCTATCAAACTTATCCTTTGCGGACGCCTGATAACAGTATCTGCATCTGAGGTTGCAGGAAGAGGCGGCCTCTACAGATATTGATAGCGGGTATGCATGCACGGTCTCTTTTTTTAATATACATGACCTTACAGCTGCCTGCATAAAATAGAATAATTGTCTTAGGGCCCTCAATTTTGCTGTCTTCATCTTATAATATGGCATTCTTTAAGTCCTGAACCAGAGGAATAACAACTTAAGCGGCAAGATAAACATTTCCTTAAGGATACTGAGTTTTGAATACCCGTACTTCCTCCTATCATAACCTATGGGCAGCTCCACTATCCTTATATCTTTGTCTCTTGCCCTAATGGCAATCTCGGCTTCATAAGCAAATCCATCTTCTGCCAAAGATATCCTTTCCATGGCATCTTTCCTCCATGCCTTAAAACCTGCAAATATATCTGTATAATTCCTGCCGCAGATCAATGACACAATACCGGAAACCGCATAACTGCCAAAACGCTTTAATAGGCTAACGTTCGCACCCGTTGCACCGGAGTCACATATATACCTGCTTCCAAAAACGATATCCGCTTCATTTCCAAAAATAGGGCTAATAAGTTTCGGAATCTCTTCGGGCAAAAATTGCAGATCACTATCGATCTGCACCATTATAGAACCCCTTGCAGCCTCAATACCTCTCCTTACCGCAAACCCCTTACCTCTATTCTGGCCCACACTGATGATCTTTATGCCTTCGCATTTTAACGTTTTAAGGACTGACATAGTCTCATCAGTGCTCCCGTCGTTTACTACTACCACCTCAGCTCCAGGGACACTATCCCGAACCCTGTCTACGAGTTCTATTATTGTGCCCGCCTCATTGTAAACAGGCACTATAACACTAAGGCGGCTATAATTGTTAGCTTCAATTGCTTTCATAAATTATCCTGACAAATTATACTTCGCGCTTATAGCAAGACACCGTTAAATGTAAAAGGGTTATTACAGTCATTAGGCACCGGAATATCATCCCCGTAAGTCTTCAAGAATGGCCTTCTTGAATTCTATTCTTTCTTTCAATTTTTTAACTACGGAATCAATATATTCCAGGCCTTCCCTTGCAAAATCATACCTGGTATAAGCAGGCCCGCGGCTGTCTACCAAACTAAGGAATTGTCTGTTAAAACTATCTATATCTTGCTGCATCAGGCTGATCAATAAATCCATGCCCTGCGGGTATATATAAAAATTCTGCATATAGCCGGTGAAGGCATTATCGGCTATTCCGTCCAAATAGCTTACCATTCCTCCGACATGATGATAATGGGGCAATTTCATCCTGTCAAAAAAAGGATACCTCTCTTCTGTCAAATTCGCCTCCCTGATTACAGCGCCGTCTTCAAACACTACCGCAACTTGAGTATCCCCGCTGATCCGCTCTTTTATTCTATGTGATACAAAGGCCTGGTATTTTTCCGCGGCCAGTATTCGGTTGTTTTCCGTGTCAACTATATAATCACCGTCTTTGTGATTCTCACCAAATATAAGAAAATCGAAAAACAGATGTCTTCTGTGCTGCGCCGCAAGCTCATCCGGCAACGGTTTTTTATATTCTTTCAATGAAACATATGTCGGCATTACAATACAGGCAATACCTTGACGTTTCTTGCCGCCCGCAGTCAATGTATACTTAACGGTTACGGGTGTCTCTACCCCTAACAACTCCGCCAGTCCATAAGCGGCCATTACCGCCTCCGCGCGACCCGCCTCCGCATAAGACCCATTTAATGCATAGGATCTGAAATCCCAGTGTTTTCCAGAGCGGTCCGCAAAAAGAAATTCCGTGCAGCCGCCTTTTTTGGCAGGCCCAGATATAATCTGCGGGTCTTTCAAATATCTACCTATCTCTTCGTTGAGCAGGAGACTCTCATGCCACAGCTCTTCTGCTTCCTCTGTTCTGTCATTAAGGGCAACATTTAATGCGCCTGCCATTATAGCCCTGTGGCGCCTTTCGTCAAAGTCTGATATCTTGGCCTTTACTCTTTCCATACTCTTTCCATTATTGTTGTACAATGCGTCTCCTAAGTATGAGTAGTCGTACGCATCAAGACAAAAGATGGCATACGCATTTTTGGCCGAGAATAAACTCAAGAATCCAAATAGACTACAGATCAAGATAGTGCCGGCCATAAATACCGGCACTGCTGCCTTAATCCGCCTTGATCTCCATAGATGGTCTATGGCTAGAGCAAGGACTGCCAGAAGTAGAATCTGTAAAAGCAAAAGGTAGCGGTAGGCAAAAAAACTTTCATCTTTGGTGAAGATATCGAACCTGCTAAATCCGTAGGATAGCGCAAAGACAAATATATATATCAGGAAAAAAGTGTCTAGATTTTTCCATAATGGCCTGCTTATAAGATTTGCGAACGATCTGGATAAGAATCGTCTAATCACAGTAAATAATAATATCATAAATCCCAGCAACAGAATAAGGGCATAGCTAAAAGATAAGATCTCTTTCTTTATTATAGAATAATCCATGAAATATAAGCTTGCCTGGAGATCCCCCGTAAAGATCCCTTTTATCTTATGCAGAAAATACCCGATATCAAAATGGAACCAGCGATAGGCGCTAACATCATATATGTGTGCTGCGCTCCAAAAGCGTGATATGTTATACCAGAACCATGGGATAAGGCCCAAGATACAAAACAAAAAATATACGAGTAGATACCTTGCCGTCTCTTTTTTTATACCGACAACAAGTGAAAATATCAAACAAGTCACAACGCTTATCAGCACAGAATAGTCGAACCAAAGGGCAATGCCTGTAACAATACCGCAAAGCATGACCCAGGCCGGGGTAAATGACCTGCGTGCCTGGAGGCAGGGCCCTGTCCGCACAGGATCTACTTGTTTCTTAACGAAGAAGGATTTGAAAAACAAAAAGATTATCAACGTATCAAAGAACATGGTCTCATTCTGACCACCGGTCAATACAAGAGAATGGCCCAAAAAAACAGGGGGTGCAAAAAGCAAAAATAACCCCATTAAAATACCGGCTCTTTTGTTGACCCAGTAACCAAAGAACAGATACCACAATATCAATGTCCCTAGTGAGAAAAGTATGCTTACAAGATTAACCATAAAAAGCGATTCGCCGAATAGCCAAAAGAAAGGCGCGACTAACAGGCCGCATATCAATGTATCTGAAGTATGCGGAAGCTGGATATGATCAAAGAATGGCATTTTCAGACCGCATATCAGCTCATTTGCTATAACACCCGGGTATAGCGCATCATCCCACTCCCACACGGAAAGAATCTCATCCGCGGGAAAAAACAATAAGGCTACCCTGGATAAGAGATAGAGCAAAGCAAAGAATATAAGAATCTTATAAAATCTGTCTTTCTTCATAAAAATCAAAGGCACCTTCTGATAGATTCTGCTACATATGATATTTTTTTCTCCGCAAGAACGGAAAAATTAGGAATCCTTAAAATATGACTGCTTGCATATTGAGCGTTGGGCGAATCAGAATAATATCGCTTGAATATTTCAAGGCTCGAACAATCCCGAAAATCAGAACTCTCGGTATCTACGCCTTTTAGATACAGTCTGTCTGACAAAAGTTTTGGGTTATCAAACAGTATATTGAAATATAGATAGTTATGCCTTGCGCCCGGAAGCTCCCGCGGCAGTGAAATACCATTTATCGACTCGAGATTTTCAATTAAAAGCTCGGAAACCCTTCTTCTCTTTTCTATCATCGAATCGAGCCTTCTGAGCTGAGCCATACCCACCGAGGCCTTCAGGTTATTAAACTTCGCCCGGGAATGAATAGAACCTTTGGTCAACCTCTTCGGTTCATTGTCAAAAAGCTTACTCAATAGATCTGGGGCCATACGCCTCATAAGGAGTAAAACCGGGTAAGAGGCGCAGGCAAAGAACCATGGCTTAAAGAAAAGATACCCTGCCAGGCCAAAGGTAAGATCGCTGAAGGTCTCTCTGGCATTATGGTCTGAACCGTCATTCAATCTTTTTATAGAATCGTAGATCCTCTTATCATCTGTGGTAATAGCTCCTCCCCTGAATGTAGTCAAGGCCTTTGGCATACTGAAGCTAAAAAGGGCCACCCGTCCCAATGCCCCTGTCTTAATGCCTTTATATTCCGAGCCGCAGGAATGAGCGCAATCCTCTATTATATCCAGGTTGTGCCTCTTTGCCAAACTATATATGCCCTCCATATCACAGGGGTGGCCATACATGTGTGTTGCTATTATCGCCCTGGTCCTGCGGGTAATAGCCGATTCGATAGCCTTTGTGCTGATATTATAGTCGCTCAATTCAATATCACAAAAGACGGGTCTCAGCCCGCAAAGTCTTATTACCTCCGGAACAACATAATAGTTGTATGAGGAAAGGACAATCTCATCATCAGGTTTATAATCCAAGGTCTTTAATATATGGAACAGGGCCGATCTTCCGGAAGATATGAGCACTGCATACTTTGCTCCTATATATTTAGCGAACTCGGTCTCAAACTGACAGAGCGCTTCTCCTTCCAGGGCCTGACCTTTGATCAACGTCCTGAAGATAGCGGCGAACTCTTCCTTTGAATAATCTATAGTAAGCCTTGGTATAGCAGTAAACATGTCGTTATTATAATCTCCTATCGAAGGCGGCTATTCCCTTAATCTAGCGAGTTCAGAACGCGTATCAGATAAAAAGCTCGGGCTAAGGTTCATGATCCTGGAGAGCTGAAGTGAACCTTCGCATCCGCACCCTTTGCAAATAGGACTTTTTATGGCTGCCACTGCCTTATCAAATCCGGCATTCAATATATTAAGGCCTTGTGTCTCAGAGGCCATATCCGCATAATTTATATGATCGCAACTCTGCAGGCTTCCGTCAGAACGTATAATGCAGAATAGCCTGCCCGCGGCACAACGCATAGGCGCATATTCCGGCCAGCTCTTTATAAATTCCAAAGACCCCTCAGAATTACTTATCAGGGCCCCATCTGCATTCTTAATCCTGGTGATCTCTTCTATCGCCTTACTGTATTCGGCAGATGAAGGATAAAAGGGCGCCATATCCTTTGAACCTGTGGCCTGAAAAATAGGTTCAAATGTGATCGGCGCCTTAATGCGTGAAGAGAGCTTTACAAGAAACGGTATCTCACCTAGATTCTGCTTCATCAGCACTGCATTAAGGCAGACCTTTATGCCGTGCTTTGAGGCAGCGCCCGCAGCCTCAATGACCTCACTGTAGGAACCCTCACCCCGCAGCATATCATGGACAGCCTCACTACCTTCTATGCTCAAGACGAGCCTGCTCACACGGCTCAGTTCATCGATCCTCTTGCTGATATCATGACCGGAAGAAACCATCTGTATATGCCTTATGCCCCTATCCCGTGCATATCCTATGATCTCACCGATATCCTGCCTCAACATAGGCTCGCCGCCGCTTATGGTAATGTAGATTATATTCGATGCTATTTGATCGATAAGCGCCTTCGCTTGTTTTGTATCCAGCTCATCTGTCTCTTTAGAAGTATCTACATTGCAGTAGACGCACGTTCGCAGACACCTCTCTGTAATATTCCACCTAAAGGCAAAAGGTGAATTTCTTCTTAGCAACATCGCCTGTACCGCTGACTTTAAGAGGCAGCGCAGTTCTTTAAGCGGTATCATATGCTCTCCGAATAATTCAGCACAACAACTCCTTCATCCCCTTCAAGGTACCCGCTATATAGAATATCTCTTTTTCGCCAAGGTCATAGGGGAGGTTGAATGTTATTACGGACCCGTCCAGCTCACTGGCATTCTGGAATCTCTTATCCCCTGCCATATAAGAACAGTCAGAGGCATAGGCCAGATTGGAATCTATGCCTTTATAAAGCAGTTTTTTGAATACCGTCATCTTATCTTTCGCCTTAAGGCAGAACATAAAATAACTTGCCTTACCGTCGGAGGGTATCTTCTGCAGGGTTATAAAGGGCCTTATCTTTTCCATAAGTTTCTCAGCTACGCGTCTTCTCCCTTCAATAATATCCTTAACATATCCAAGCTGCCTCTTCCCCACCATTGCCTGCAGATTGGTAAACCTCATCTTCCTGTCGCCTATCTCAGGGCCCTTGATCTTCTTATACACCTCTAGCGGATCCTCTCCAAACAGACTCATAAGCAGTGTGAGAGGATATTCCGTAAGGCTATAAAAAACCCTTTTGGTCAGAAGTGTATATATCCACTTCTTCGGGATCTCGCGCAATAGATCTTTTTTGTCAGGAAACGGGAAATCGCGGAGTTTGTCCCTTATGGATTCTGCCAGGGCTTTATCAGAGGTGACCAGCATGCCCCCGAACGAGGTGTTGAGAGTCTTGCTGCCTGAAAAACTGAAAAAACCGGCACGTCCTATGGTCCCGGCATGTGCACCTTTATAATAACTGCCAAGGGCGTGTGCCGCATCCTCTATTACCAGCAGGTTATGCCGCGAAGCTATCTGGCTTATCCTGTCCATATCGCAGAGCTGTCCAAAAAGATGGGTGACTATTATCGCCTTTGTCTTCCCGTTAATCGCAGGCTCTATCTGATCTATATCGATCTGGTATGTATCTTTATCGGCATCGATAAACTGAAGCTCCAGTCCCTCCTGCGAAAGAATCCTCGGCACACCTTTAAAATTATACGCCGAGATGATTACACCGTCCCCCTTCTTAAGCCCGAGTTCTTTAAGAATAAGATCCATGGCAAATCTTCCGGATGAGACAGCAACGGCCTCTTTCGCACCCGTAAAGGCCTTAAAGGCCTCCTCGAACTCCTCGATAAACGGGCCTTCAAGAATGTCTCCGGATCTTACCAGGCTAAACACATCCTTTAGTTCACCGGGATACATCAGGATATTTCTCTTGGGTATCTTCTTTAAAAGCATTATAACCGCCTCTCTATTGTTAAAACTTTCTATAACCAGCCGAGTTTATTCAGTATCAACGTAAAGTCACCTGTAGCGCTATAAAAGAACACGAGATTGATGATTATAATTACAGATACAAAAGCAGCAAAGATATAAGACCTTCTCCTGCCCGCATCCGATAATGCATAGAATACTGTTATGAGAAGGGGCAGCGTTATCAATGATATATGACCCATCTCCCGCCAGTCTACTATAGAATACGCTAAGGCGCCTATCAAGGCCCATAAGAAGAGTATCTGTGCTATCGCCTCACACCTTATCTTCTTTCGCAATTGCCAGATCGCCATTATGCAAAGTAGAAGAAACGGCCAGTTCAAAAAATTCTTCCACATACCAAAGACACTATAATATCCTGTGTAACCGAGTACATTCTTATGCAATACGCGGTCGAGCAGATGATGCCTGAAGTGATCCACAAGAAATGTCCCGCTATCAACACACAGACCATACATCCAAAAAAGTGCTATCCCGGCAAGATAACCTAAAACAACGGCATTGTCAGAGATGGCTTCTTTAAAAGAGGGCCTGGGCCTATGCCTGCACTGTAATAGGTATACCAGAAACAACGCCAAGGGCAGCATGAAGATCTTGTGGTTTGATAACCCTGCGAAGATACCCATCCAAAACACCACTGCATCACGAGGCCACTCGACTCTATCGATATACGCGCAGAAGATCGATATCATCGCAAAGGATGATATGGAATAGTATATCTCACCGACTGTAAGCACGACTATTGTCGGAAAAGATAGATACAGCACTGCTGCTAAAAAAGCCCACAAGACCGAACCGAGTAGAATATATATGCAGTAGAATATCAGTGCGCATGTCAACGCACCCAGGAATATATTGGATATACGCGTTACGATAAGATTAGGCCTTGCGGCAAAAACAGCATACTCCCTTTCTATCAAAGCCCAGAGCATCGCATCCCTGATCTGCGAAGACTCGAATATCCTGCGCCCCTTTTCCAGATATCTGCCATAATCTATCTTGACGCCATCGCGCAATGGTTTATCGAGCATAACCTTTCCATCGGCGATGCTCTCGATCTCATATCTTTTGTATCCGGACTCAGGGCCATAGAGTGTTATACGCTCTTTGGGCTGTAACTGCTTTTTCTGATAGCGCTGGGCTAACCTTGCGATATCATAATAAGGCCTCGCCTCATCGATCTTATCTGACAGGAGAAAGAAGTCTGCCGCGTAGAGGTGTATGAGAGGCGGATGCGCAAAATAAAGAGTAGTCTTTCTATCAGAAAGAAGATGCGGCTTAAGCTGGCTGGTGAGCCCGTATGCCGTGCCTCCAAGTTCAAAATCATTATCTTCCAATGCAGGCACAAAATTCAGACTGAACCAATATAAGAATAAATAGGCGCACAAAAATATCAGGAGCATCGAAAAAACAGCTGCCCTGCTCAAAATCAACTTCCCGGTACCGCTTCTCTCCCCGGCCTTGCCTCTCCTGCCAACCTTCCGGAAGGCAATCAGAAACCCTGCGTTGGTAACCAAAAATAGGAATGCCGCGTGCGTCTGGCTGTTTATATCAAAACCCGTCAGAAAGTGGGATACATAACTGCATAATCCCCACACCGTAGATAAAAAGATAACCGCAAAGATATAGGCGGCCGGATTTCTGAGTTTGTCTGAAAACATATTCGCCCATGCCAACCCGGGAAGAACAAAGACCAAAAGCGCTATAATAGAAAAGAGAGCAAAGGGACTGAAAGGCTTTAGGTAATGAATAAGATACAGGAAGAAGACGATATTAGAAAATACGACCTCATATAGCAAGCGTCGGCTTCTTTTACTTGTTGTATTATGATCGGCCATAGTAATATCCGCTCTAACTCAGGTTACAGCGTGAATATATAATAAAGAGAATGAAACCCAAAATAGGCAATGAGTGTAATAACCGCAGTATTAAAGGCCTTGCCTCTTGCCCTTAACTCATTAAGCATATACGAAGCGAGTATTATACCCGGAAACAGGCTCATGCCGGCCCACCAGTGGTCATCAAAAAGAGATGTGCCTCCTGCAAGGATACTCACCGTAAGCAGGATAAAGGCAAACATGATAAGTGAAAATAGTATCAGCTCCCTCTGTCTGCATTGCTTTTTAAGGCACCGGAAGAATCCCGTAAATACCAGAAGGCCCATCATCCAGTGCGCCCACACAAACTCATTGCTTATTGTACTTAAAAATCTCATACTGCCGTCGTTTATGCGCCTGGATACGACCTGGAGGACATTATCTACGCAAAAGAAGCGGCCTTTGTCTGAGGCAAACTCTACTATCTCGGCAAAATACATGTAGAACCCACGCAGACTAAACCCGATATTTAAGACGTCCTCCGTCAAGAAGAGTTTACAAAAGATCTCTCTGCTGCATAAAAGAAAATAGGGCAGGATCAAAAAAAAGGCATAAAGCAGGCATATATAGATAGTCTTACGTCTAAAGATGAGCCTTCTCTTTCGATCGATAAGCAAAAAGATAAAAAATACAGGTATAATCATAAACATCAAAGAGCTTGAGACACACCCCAGGACTACGCTCGCCCCGAAGGCGTAGAGCCAGTCCGGACTGCCGTCTAAAGACTTAAAGAAGAAATATACCGCAAGCGATAAGAAAAAAAGAAGGAGGCTCTCCTCGTGGAACAGGGAATTTGCCCCTATATGGTACTGGCTGAAGGTCAAAAGACATAAAGCGATCAGCGCAGTCTCTTGCCCCAACATCTGCGCAACCAGCTTATAGAAAAATAAGAGGCTCAAGGTGCCAAGGAGAACGGACAATATGCGAAAGGGCACTATGCGATATCTGAAGATACTATACCCTGCCTTTGCAATCTGCGGCAATAGAAAAAAGTAGTTCATTGTAAGGCTGTCGTAATCATCGTAGGAAACGGTCTCTTCTTCGGGCATCGGCTCCGCTGCAAGCCCAATGAGTACAGCTTCATCCTCGACCAGCGGCATAAAATATGCGGCATAAAGACGCAGGCAAAAACCGATTATCAATATCACCAATACCAGGACAAGAACTAATTTAGAATTCATCTAAAGACCGGTATCACCGCCTCCTATAAGATCTTTTCTTTAGGCTGCAGACAAGTGTCAGTAGAAAAGCAATGCACGTTATAAACAGGCCTATATAGAACGATACCGGCCTATAGGATAACCTGAGCAAATAAGCACCGGTATCTTTGACATCAAGGGCCAGAAGCCCCTGGTGATTCTCTATCCGGACTCCATCACATTGCCAGTACCTGCTATAGTTCTGATTGATTACCACCTTGCCAGGCTTTTTGATATTGAGCTTGAGGCCTATCGTATTTGGCTTGATAAAATCGATCTGCGCGCTGTTGGCCTTATCCAGGCAATAGACCTCTCCTCTGTAGGCTCGATTTTCATAAACGTTGTTTTTAGTATCCACAAAATACCTGCAAGCCGCATATTCTCCTATAGGAAGCTCGGTATAGAAATCGATCGTCCCCACGCCCCTTAAGAGATTAAAATACCCGAGGCTAAGCGGTGTCCTGAGCTCATCCCTCGGCATACCGACACCCTTTACATGGTAAAGGTTTGCTGCTTTTTCTATCCGTGGAAGAGGTTCAGCAAATACTTCCTGCTGTAAACCGACATTACGGGAAAATAACAGCACCGGCCCAAAAATAAACATGATTCCGACAAATATGTATCTTAGCCTTTTGGCCTTTATGCGCTCAGAAAAAAATGTAAGTGCCCTTCCGCAAAGAAGGGCGGGTAAAAGCAGCAGGAAAAAATCAAAATACTTCTCCCAGCCGCCCTGCTGGATGGACCTAAAGACAGGCAGATGTGACAACAGCGCAGAAAGGTCTACAGGTGAATTATAGGTGGCCGCTATAAAGACGCAAACAATAAATATAGATAGCCATTTCAAGGTATCTCTCCTGATAAAGATCAGGGCTGCGATACAGAGTAAGGCCTGCAGCAAGCCAATCCTGCCATATACAGAATACAGAATGTAACCAAAGCCTTCAAATGAAAAAGAGCCAAGTGGGTACGGCCCAGATGCCCTGCTGTTTATAGATAGCAGCTCAAGCATGGGCAGGATCTTTACCATGCCGTATACGAGTGAGAGCCCTACTATCAAAAAAAGATTTCTGATCTCTTTACCGGCATTAAGGCGCCTTCCGTCAAATATGATATTAACTGTTGTAAGCATTACCAGGAAAAAAACAAAGACCGCATATGATATGCTTGCTGACATCAAGGCAAATGAAAAATATACAGCAGCGGCAATCCTGTAACGGTAGTCTTCTCTGCTCCTTACGAAAAGATATAAAAGCAGCGGAAATAGAAAAAACCAGAATTCGGTAAAATTGCCCTCAAGGACACGTAAGGGGAGCCAGTTGCTAAAGACGACCAGGCCTGTTGCAAAAGCAGCGGCTATGCGCGAGCATTTAAGCGCGTAGCGCGCAAGGCAATAGGTGCCTATTGCGCATATAAGGCCGGCTAATAATATATCTAACTTGAGCGCTATCACTTCACCGAAAAGAAGCGTAATCAATATCAGCGGGTTTAAGGCCGGGAAGCTCGGGTATGAGAATATGGGATAGCCGCCGCCGAAATACGGACACCATAGCGGAAACTGGCCATCATTCAGCACGCTCTGCCTGAAGAACCTGTGGTAACTCATATGTTCGAGCCAATCATCATTGGCTAAATAGTAACCCAGGTTCTTAAAGAGCCCCATATCGAAAAGAAGAATGCCCAGGGATACTATCAAAAGAAGGAGCAGGTCTGTCTTTTTGAATTCCATATCCGTCATAAAGATCCTGTTTCTATTTACCGTTCGGCCACATCATGCGAAGGGCTGATGAGAAAAGCTTCACAGCGGTGGCGGGATTATTCATGTAAAAAAGAAAATATCTCCTGAGATGGCCTATTATGTAGCGCGGCCTGGACAAGAAGCTCCTGTAAAAATAACGCTGGCTGCTTCTAAGAAGCTTCATATCCATCCCGGAAAAATTAATGAGTGGAGGCAGGTAATGATGCATCCTGTCCAGAAGCTCAACCTGGATCTTATCCCTATTCCTCTCATAAAATACCGTGCCCGGATAGGGGGTGAAAGAATGGACCTTGATAAAATCCGGATTTAAGCTATGTGCCAGTTCTATGCTATGGGCGATATCGTCTCTTGTCTCCGTCGGGCAACCCACCATAAAGAGCGCGCAGGTCCCTATGCCAGACTCCCGGCAGGCCGCAAATACCTCTTTTGCCTTCGCGGCCCATTCATGGGAATGCTCTGTCTTGTTGAGCATCTTGATTATCCTCTCAAGGCCTGACTCCACGCTTAGCAGCAACAAAGTGCATCCGGCCTCGGCCATGCGCTTAAGCAGGCTTGAGTCCAATTCATCGACCCTGGCTGAGGCAGACCAGGCTATATCTACACCCCTGCTTATGATCTCATCGCATACAGATATAACGTGTTCTCTTGAAGATGAAAAATTATCATCCAGGAAAAAGATGAAGTTTGCGCCTATCTCTTTCTGGCGGCAGATCTCATCTACCACCCTGGATGCCGGCTGGCACCTTATCTCCTTCGTATAGCTCTTTCGCACGGTCTGCGTGCAGAAGATGCAACTGTGCACACAGCCGCACGAGGATAGTATATATCCGCTTACCACTCTCTTATTCAATCTTACCGGATATATAAACTGGTATTTTTTCAGCTCATCACTGCTATACTCCGGAAATAAAAACTCATCCAGGTCTTTATGCGCAAATGTCTCACCCGTTTCGCCTCTGCTGCGAAGATATTCCCTGGATTCAGCCGGGGATTTAAAATCAGATAATTTATGAATTGTCCTAACGATCTCCTTGCCAGCTTCACCCCGCAAAACAATATCAAAAGGGCTCTCCTTCGTTAAGTATTCAGTATACCTTGAGGTGGCGCCATGGCCTACCGCGATCGTCAATACCATGTTGTCTCTTTTCTTCAATTCTGAGGCGAGGTCCCAGGCCTTCTGAGCATTATAGGTTGAAAATGAGATAACTACAGCATCAGGTGCAAAAGATACCACTTCTCGCACAACTGCATCTACAGAGGCCCTCTCAACAGAGCAATCGATTAGTCTCGTCTCATAGCCGCCCCCTGACCTTAAGAGGTTCTCCGCACTCTTCAGCATCAGGGGAGGAGTAAAATGCAGTGGGTGCCTAAACTCACTCTTACCCAGAAAGTCCGTGCGGATAAATAGCACTCTCTTTTTTGTCATCTCTTCTGTTTTTGTCTTTTGCATCTTTCACCGTGGTTGTAGATTATATCCACGCAAAAAAAGCGTTTAATACAGGTTCAGGCCTTAAGGATGCTATAGAGTTTAATTCTATCGGTAAAAATCTCCAGCACGAAGTGCAGGTTGCGGCTTTGCGGAGACAGCTCTTAGATACATTGTCTATATCGATGGGCCCTCCCTGCTGGCCTGCATCGGACCAACTGCAGGAGTACATCCTTCCATCAGGTTCCACCCTGAAGATCAAGCGTCCCGCAAGGCAATCGGAAAGCTCGCCTTCCGGAAATCTCTTGATATGCCTTAATCCTGTGGATGAGTTAATAATATGCCTACCCTCTGAGCGTTTGGCTCTTTCTAAGATTGCGATCGCCTGTTGGTAATCTGCGCCTTGCGGCGAATGAGGATTTGCTTCGTCAGAACCCAGATAATTCCCCGAGGCTGGCTGAAAACCTATCTTCACCTTATGCCTCCTGGCAAAATCCAGTAAGAAATCTACGCAGTCCAGATTCTTCCGTGTAAGCAAGGCTGTAAGAATAACGGGCACACCTTCTTCTTTTGCCATATCTACGGCCTGGCACGTAGCCTTAAATGCGCCTTTGGCGCGCAAGGAATCATTGATCTCCTCCGGCCCATCCAGACTTAAATGGAGCCTATCCAGGTTCTTCAAACAAGCCTTCTTCTCCTTCAACAAAGCCCCGTTTGTATTAAGCGCTGTCGATATACCTTTTGATCTTGTATATGTAACGATATCCTCTATGTCATCCCTTAATAATGGTTCGCCTCCTGTAAAGGTAACGGCCCTCATACCTTGCTCAAATAATCTATCTATCATCCCCTTAAGACCATCTGCCGAAAGCTCACCACCCTTATTCATCCACAGGTGGCAATTGGCACAACGCATATTACACCTGTGCGTAAGCCTCCAGCCTACTACCAGGGGGCGTGCTGTACTGAAAAACCTGGACCCTAACAGTTCAAAAGCCAGAGTAGTCTTTGAGGCAATCTTATCCAGTCTTGGGGCTCTCATATCAAAATCTGATCCTCGCCAGGCCGAAGGCCAGGCGGCTAAGGTTTTTGATGTTAAAAAGTATAGAGGTGGTCATGCAACACTCGTATGTACAATAACAGCGCTGCTTACGGATATCTTCGCGTTCTTTTGAGGCTCTTTTAGAAGACCATATCCGCTTCATGTCGTATCCTATATCCGGATCTCGCAGGCTGCCCAGCGAATTATCTCTCAAGAGACACGGGAAGACCTCTCCCTTCTCATCGATCAGGCCAAAAAGGTTTGCCGCATAGCATGGGGTCGAATACTCACCTTTGGAATAGGCATCTGCTATAAACTCTGATTCCATCAACTCCTTTGCCAATACTATCCGCTCCCTTAATCCCAGGCGGCGGCTCTTCATGTACCTTCTTTTGCTCTCATAAAACCTCTTGTAATTATTTATATCCAGGTCTTTTAGGGCCTCCTCTGCCACCGGGCTCCTTACCAGATTGATTCCGATGTTCTCCGGCTCCATATCCTTTACTATAAGATCAAAGAGCTCTTGCAGGTTATTCTCATTTTCGCTCATACATGTCGTGGCAGTATAGATAGACAAGGCCGGGTAGCGTCTCTTGAGCCGTTTCAGCGCATCCATCGTCTCAAGGCATTTCTTGAAAGAGCCCTTCCTGCCCCTTATCGCGTCATGGATATCTTCTGTGCCGTCTATCGAAAGATTGACGATGACCCGCGCACTACCGGAGGCCTCAAGCACCTTCTCCAGGGTCGCTATGATATCAGCGGTCAAGAGACCGTTTGTCGGAAACTGAATATACTTAGGCCTGCAGTGCGTTAGGAAAAGCTCCACGATCCTGTAAAGATCTTTTCTGGCAAAGGGTTCGCCCCCTGAAAAAGATATAGAGAGCAGGTGCGGCAGTGACCTTGCGATCTTTGCGATCTCATCAATGGTGAGCTCCTGGTCTGAATTATTCAGCCTGTTTGAATAATAGCAGTGCCTGCACCTTAGGCTGCATCTTGAGGTTACGAAAAATACGATATGCAGGGGCATGCCCTGTTTGATAAAAATCCTCTTCGCCATTCCGGCGTAATCTGTGCAATTCCTTATAGCCTCTCTCAACCTGACCCCTCATATTGTAAGGACGCGCAAACTAACGAGGTGTACGCGCTCTATATGCATAAACGGCAATGGCTGTGATGGTAGAGATAGATATGGCCGCGCCCAGCAGGAAACTGATCGGCAGGAAGAAGAAGGTTGCCCTGGTCTTGCCTGCAGATACCTTTGTCGCGATCAAACCATCATAGGCCTCGGCCCTAACACATCGGCCATCCTTTACTACCCACCAACCGCTGTAATAGTTCTGATTTAAAACCAGCATCGAATCCTTCTTTGCCTGTGTAGTTACTACTATCTTGTTCGGCGAAAAATAGTCTATAGTTACAATACCGCTATCATCTGCCAGATATGCCTCACCCTTGTATCTTCGGGAAGAGGCTACCTCCACACCTCCCCTTTTGATAAACAACACCTCATATCCATCCAGGATGCCACTGTTGCTCAACATGATCGGGTAGACAGAGCTACGGCTGATATCACTGCCGTAAAGATTGACGCGCCCGTATCTCTGCTGGAAGTCTTCCCTTTCCGTAACCTCGGCCGGAGGTATTACAAAGGCATGTTTAAATATGCGCGAGTTTACACTGAAGAGATCAAAGAATACAAACAGAACCATCAGCAGGAACAATGTATTTATGCAAAAGATCCCTCTCGGGCCTGGAGTGAGTTTCTTTAAAGACTGCCGCAGATAATCAAACCCAAACCCTGCCAAAAGGGCAAAAGAGAATATGAAGCCCACGATAAAGCGTGAAGGGCAGCTAAGCGCATTATAAACAGGCGCTTTGCTAAGCATATTCCAGAGATTAAAAGGCAGCGCCCCTGACAATACTATTAATAGGCATATTGCCCCCGTCAATATCAAAGGCCAGTCTGCCTTAAGGCGTCTCACTGCTCCTATGCATCCAAGGGCTAAAGGCAAAATACCTATGTAGGCCCCGTATTCATGCCATTCGCCGCTTATACCTAATGCAATATTAACACCCTTGTTAAGCATGTCATAATAGTCCTGGCTCCTGGATAGCAGTATCTTGCAGAGGACCGGAAACGACATTCCTGATGACTCAAGTGTCGTGCGGCTGCTTTGGCGCAGGAACTCAAGCATAGGCAAAAGCTTAACAGCGCATACCAGGAAGGTGGCCGCGCATATAAGAAGAAACAGGCCCAGGGGCAAAAAGCGTCTCTCCTGGATCGAGGAAAACAGCGCATAGATAAACACAAAAAAGACCAAAATAGCAAATACATCCACGCTGCCTGCAAAAGCGATGAGCCCGAGAACAATAACCGACAATGGGATATAGCGCCTCTGCTCTATGCTTTTTAGAAAGAGGAGAAAAAACCACGGGATCAATGCCATCGGCATCCACGATGCGTGGCCTTCTGTCATATGCAGCACATATACAGAGCAAAGCATGAAGACAAATGATGTAAGGTAAGATGCCGGGCGGCTTAATTTCTTATAAACGGACAAGAGATACATGCCGATTAAACCAAAAAATAAGTAGAGCATTACCTGAAGCTTCAGGCCTGCGACCGAACCAAACAAGAGCACCAATATATATAATGGGCTCAGGAAGGATGAGTGGGGGTGGGCCAGCAATACATTTCCCCCGTTAACATACGGATTCCATAAAGGAAACTGATGATATCTCAGCAAGGTGATTCTTGAAGCAGCGTTCCAGAAAGTAAACTGGTCCCAATCCATCTGCCCCAGATAACTAAAAGCTCCAAATAGAGGGAGACAAAATATGACTGTGGCGATGATAAATACAAGAAGCGGCAGTAACAGTGACTTCCTTATACCCACATCCTATCCTTTTCTGTCCGCGTCAGTGGCGGGACAATAATAAAGCGCAGCGCCGTCATAGCGCCTGTATAATCTTAAGGGGCGGCGATCTTCTATATAGGCCTTTATGGATTCTGAGTTCCTGGACCACCGGGTCAGGAGGAGCCATAATCTATTATTGTTTTCGATAAAGGTGCGGATTGGAACCGAAGATAACTGGCTGGCATCATTCACGCCCACAAGGCTGTACTTGCCAAGCTGGTGTATAGTCCCGCCCCTGATCAGATCAAGGTTTGCGCCTAGTGCCTCCGGGGCCTTCCCGAAATAGAGGGCTCCATCCTCACCGTAATAGCCGAATAGCTGCACCTGCTTTGCTTCTGACACAATCACCAGGTCCCCTTTGCGCGACTGGCTGTTTATATCTGCTATTATATCTCTCCAGGGTATCTTCAGATCCTGGGCATAGTATGCCTGCAGAGGCACCGCCATCATAAGAACTATAGCCAAAACCATACCCAACCTTAAATAGCGGTTCCTTATGTCAGCTATTCCTATTCCGACGGTAATGTAGAATGCCGGCACGCAGTATATGAGATAGCGTATCACATACAGCGGCCTTACGAGGACAGAATATACGTACAGGACCGATATCGGAACCACTATCCATAAAAGCAGCAGCAATGCCTTCGTATAGTCCTTGCTGCGCAACAATCCGATAAAAAAGAAGACCGTCAAGATTGACGACAGGGCTATGGGTATCCAGGCAGGCGTCAGGCTGACAGTAACGTCGCTGCCGCCGTATCTCTCACCCCCATAGCAAAATGTCTTGAAGGTATCTATCAATGACGCCGAATCAGGCATCTGGATCCATCCTGTCCTGGCATGAAAGAATTCCGTCTCTCTGGTAAAATAGGCCCCTGACATTACGGTAAACCATATCACCACGGACAAAAAGATGACGAGCTGGAGAAAAATCCACCTTCTGGAAAAGGTCTTCTTCCTCAGGAAAAAAATGATGTTCTGTACAAAAATGATCAGAATGGATAAGACGCTCGTAAGACATGCAAGGATACTGACTATCACATAACCAATGGCTCCTGCATAGCCTGATTCATCCTCATACAGGATCTTCACGAACAACCACACAGACAAGAGAGCCAAAAACAGATAGAGGCTGTAGTAAGAGGCGTCCTGGGAATAGAATATATTAAAAGGTGAGATTGCAAACAACAGAGCGCTGACCAGCGCCGTCTTCTCGTTAAAAAGACGGAAAGCGAGTTTATAAATAAGCGCCAGCGATAAGAGTGAGAAGATTACCGATGGCAGCCTCAATGCTGCAGCAGAGACACCAAACACACCTGTAAAAAGGCGCATAACCAAAAAATGGGGGGGGCCCTGGTGGCCGCCGTACAATAGATAAGACAAGCCTCTTGTCATCCTGTTGACAACGCTTATCTCGTCATACCATATGCTCTCTGCCCCTAAATTATATAACCTTAACGCTGCTGCCAGCGCCAGGATTAAAAAGAATATCCAATCGATCTTCTTTCGGCTCATTGTCTATGCAATATTAATAGAGACGATACCTTTTATAGTGGAGAAATGCGGGCGTTGGTATCGCTAGGTTATTATATCTTCTTTCCATCTATGACCGCCGAGGCAAGAACAGACAAAGATTGTTCTATCTCAGCATTAGAAGCATCAATAACATCCCGCTTTGTGTGGACTGTCTTTACTATGCCGACACCCTTTGCAAGCCATATAATGTTTTCCTCTTCAACGTATCTAGACTCTGCATGGGTGCGCTTTTTTGAAACTATACGAAACTTGAGACAGCCGGAGAATTTGCCTGCAGGCACTATTACGTCCTCAATAGACTCAAGGCCTAGTTCTACCTGCTCCTTGTTTGTCCAAGTTTTGTTGATATCTGCATTGTAGTATAAATTCTTTAACGAAAATTTATTGCTTTCCCCTACTTCCAGATTCAAAAATAAAGGTTTAGGCGGGTCAAATTTAACAATATCGGACCCTTCTATGCGCTTAAACCTTTTTACCACCTCAGACTCAACTGCCTCGTATACAACCTCATCTCCTTCTGCTATCATGTAGACCGTGGCTTTGCCTATAATATCTTTTCCCTTCACCACAAAATCCCAACTTTCAAAGATCTCTTCAGAAAAAACCTCTATCCCTTCCTCCTCAACGATATCTTTTTCCACAATATTATATTTCCATTCGTCACCCACATTTAAAGGGTAGTATTCCCTCATGTCATAAGCATGCGCAAAGCCTGTGCAGATAAAGGTTATGCTTAAGGCCATAACTAAAACCAACATCCCAAATCTTAAGTTATCTCTCATGAGAGTTCCCTCCATTTTTATAGTCATAATCTAATCTTAGTATAATATTATACCAAAATTTACTATATATTAAAGGATTTTTTGCAGAAAACAGGCTGGTTGAAGAACTACTCGGACAGGAGACCAGACAGTTTCGTGCTTGGAAACGGGACAGTTTCCCGAACAAATTCTGGATCCCCCTGCGCCCTATCATGCGGATTCTCCGGTGGGGCTACGGAGGACAGGCAGGTTCGTGCTTGGATTGGTAAACATCTCCAGATTAGATTACGCAGCGGATAGGATGGCGCGATGGGTTGTTGGGGAACCACATGATAAGGGGGTGCTGGGCATGTCTCTTGCAGCTAAAGCCTTGCGGGGGGTTGCTTCATAAGCCCCGGCATATACCGGGCCCCAGCCAAATGCAAGCAGGCAGTCACATTGCAACAGGGGTTCAAGATTGAAATGCTCTAATCTTCCTTCCCGATGCAGCGGCTCTTCCGCTAGGGTAGGATTATAACTAAAATGGCTATCTAAATATTTCGCGGCCATAATGCTTCTTTGTCCACGCAACCCCCTCATCTGGGCCTCGACAATCTCAAAATAATACGGCCAGAGCGCCAACAGGCGTTTATATCCGAACTTTTTGCTGGCATTATCCACCACACCGCCTCTATCAACCTTCTTCCAAAGATTACTGACACTTTCTACAATCTCATCGGCGACCTTTACATCATCTACCACACTATCGATCCCATCGAATGCCCCTGGAAAACCATTGGTATCCAATCTTAAGTTGTAAAAGGTAGAGCACAAGATAGAATTAAGGATATTCGGAATACCTATATGGTTATACCTCTCCCGATTCCTCTGCGTGTAGATCTTGGCTTGATACTTTATGCTCAAGGCAAATCGAATAAATTCGCTCATCTCTGAAAGAGCGGCGCTGGCATTTTCGTCGGCCTCAGCCGCGCTCTGCGCCAATCCATTCAAATAGTCAGCCATCTCATCAGGGCGTGTGCCCCAAAGGCCCCTTGCGCATAATATTCTTTCGATAAGATCAAGGTCAAGGTGCGCAAATCTCTCATCTCTTCTGGCTGCATTGACAATAGAGACCACAAATATCTGGGCAAGTCTGTCTTCTATCTGTGTATATAACTGATTTCCTTTAAACTTGCCAGATTGAAGGTCTAGCACATCACACTGGCAGAGCTCGAGCAGTTTAACAAACACAGATATATCTATATTCTCAGCCCAGACAGGTTCGAGCTTGCCGCCCCAGATCTGTTCTGCAACATCCCCTGCACTCGCTGTTTTCAGGGGGGCAGCGGTGCCTGACTTTATCGTTACACTGGCGTCTGAAGCGGGCCTGTCCGCAGATGCATTGTTTCCTGCAGTCCCATTCCCGTTAAGTGGTATTTCAGTCGTTGCCCCGTCTTCTGCTATTATCACCACATTACCGTTAGAGACCCTAAAACCCGCATATGCTTCTTGAGCCTCGAGTACTCTATCTACCCGGGACGCCTTATGGACTAAAGCATCAAGCCGTTGCGGTGTAAAGTAATAGCGTTCACACAAGGTATACAGGTCTCTTGGTTTGACTCGACTGATATCCCCCTTCATCAACTCATATATGTCCGCAAAAATCTCCTCAATGCGATCCAGGGCGAGCTGATGTTCTATATCGCGTAAATCAGCCCTGGTCACATAACCAAAACGGATAAGCTCCCTTACCATTGCCAGCTGACTCATATATAAGGAGATAGTATGCGACATGCCCACTTCTCCTCTTCTTATGGCCTCCTCATAGATACTGAGCATGCGCAATCTCTCGATATTGCTGTCAAGGCCTGTCAGGGAGAGCGGTATTGTCCTATAAAGATCGGGTTTTACAGCTTTGGTCAATACCTCTGCCATAAATGGATATCTCTTTAAAAAGGCCTCTTTCTCGCTATCGCAAAACTGGCTGAAGTTCTCTGAGGCTGGGTCTCTCCCGTTTTCGTCTTCCATAAATAGAGCGCCCAGAGTATAATCTCTGATCTCAGGTTCACTCCTGCCTTCTCTCAAAAGTATGCCCCTGGTTTCTGCAAGCCTGCAGATCTCTGCGTATTCATGCCCTGTATACTCTGCTATCTCTGTCGGCAAAATAAACCTCTCTACTCCCTGCAATAGAGCGACAGAACTTTCTGGTATATGAATAAGATCCAGGTAGTCCTCAAAAATAGGAATCCACCTATTCCCAAATCTGAGCAGTGCATATCCCGGCCTTACCCTCCTTATAGGCATCTTATAGATAGCCATTTCTGTATCCTTATTTATCCTATAGGCATTGCACAACCCATAGGCAGTATGAAGCTCTCCGGCCTTTAGTAATCTTGCTTGCTCCAGGTTTATGCCACGAAGCCTCTGTATCTCACTGCCCTTTATGCGTATGGTTGCTCCAGCCCTTCCGCCTCCTTTACCTATCAGCTTTCCGCTGTGATATCGCTGTAACAATGTAATGTGATTGATGCCCAGTGCCTTTGCAGCCCACGATATTTTATAATAAACATCTTCTTTTACCCTGGCAAGACCAGCGGGGCCTGAGGTCTCTATATCCCTTACTTCAAATACATCCATGCAATGCTCTGCTACTGATGGATGATACCCGCACCGTGTCTTTCTTATATACGGGTCCTTCACCCCTACCTTAAGGCTGGCTTCCGTCTCTCCTAAGACACCTTCCATCTGTACCTTGGTAACGTCTGGAAATTTCGAATTGATCCTTGCCAATATATCCCTGGCCAATAGCCACCCGCTTGGAATAAGCTGGCGCACACCATCTCTTCTTTCACTCACCAGTCTATCCACCACTCTCTTGAAGTACCCCCTGTTGATCTCATCCTCAAATTTGGGAAGCTGGCCATTGTTAATAAGTCGCTCCACAGCCTGCTTATAACCAAACAAATCGGCAACTTCTTTCCGTGTGTACATATGCGCCCTGTAAAGAAGCTCCCTTAGCAACAGGTCATGTGCAACATCTTTCTTGACCAATGCAATTCGATCTTCTATTCCTGCATAGACTATGCCCAAGGCTGCTTTACATCTTCTCAGTCTGGTCTTACTGAACCCAAGATAATCCCTGACTCTTATGAGCTTGATAAGCTCATCCGGCCACTCTTCTGACACATCTTTAAGTAGCTTTGTATCTTCATCAGATATGCCGCCCATCTCATCAATGTAGAGGAGTTTTATCTCAGTTAGCCTTAGTATAACGGCCTGACTTATCCCGGTTTCAGCAGATATAGCCGCTGCTGCTGCCTCGCTCATAGTCCTGTCTAAAAATGCCAAAGGGCTCCTTGCCGTAGCAAGTGGGCGCAGAGTCCCGCGATGACTCAGGGCATGCTCTACAGCATGCCCTGTCCATGTGGTGTTAAGCGCAAAAATAAGCGTTATTAAGTATACAATTATCTTTCTCATCATTCTTTACCAGCTAGTTAACAGTTGGAGACGTTTACCAACTTGTTCGGGAACCTGTCCCTTTTTACAAGATTAACAGTGTCCCCGGGGACAGCGTTAATCTTATTTGAGCACGCCTGCCTGCCGGCAGGCAGGGAATCGCAAACGGTACACTATGCTCCTGATAAGATTGCTTTAGATACGGCTGCTGGTGCAGGAGTGCCGGGGCTGGCGGCTTTGCGCCCGCCACTGCCTAGAGGGCCGTATCTTGCCGCATTAAATGCGTGGTACTTTATTGTATCTGTGGCTATCTCAAGGCCAGATTTTACCTCGCCGGGCATGGATGCCTTTTCTAAAGCCTCGTCATACGCAGCAGCAGTTAAAACATCTATTCCAGGCTCTGGCTCCTCGGTAAGCTCAATAGCAAACAGCCAGCCTCTGCCATAGGGGTCATCCGTGCCTTGCTCTGCCTTATCTTTACCCAGATATTCTACAGCAGCTTCATTCCTTGCTATAACCTTGCCGCTTACAGGAGATTCAAATTCAATATCTGCTTTATCCCCTTCAAACTCTAAGCATACCTCACCTCTATTGACTTCTTCTCCTACATTTTTTTCGAAAATTATTTCAGCAATGGATAGAAGATCAGAACTCCTTTTAAGAATACCTATAACAGCGATTCTTTTGCCATCAGGGCCTTCCACTATCCTGTACCAATCGTCAAACTCCTCATATTTAGGATTGAAAAATACTGGTATAGACTGCCCTGGATCTGAATTCCAGCCCTCAGCAGGATCTCTGTACTCAAGCTCTTCTTCGGGGGTTTCAGGTGCAGTAGGTGCCTCCCTAACGAGCCTTTCATCACTGATACCAAGAATGGCAGCCACATTATTTTGCTTTAAAACAACACCCTGAAGGTCATTTACAGGATCCATAATAACCCTGCTTACTGGTGTTGGCTGCAGGTGAGCATACAGCGCCTTGGCATCCTTATAATCTGACTGGCGTGTCTGCATAAGAGCAGCTGTAAGTCCGTGACGAAGGGCCTCAGGAGAACTGTACGGTGCGCCTTTTACCACCTTCGGATTAGCATAAGCGAGATTCTTTATAGCTATCATCGCGTCTGCTATACGGTCAAGGTCTTCTATGCTCAAACTCTCTGTCGGCTCAAACATCATCGCCTCTAATACTATCAGAGGAAAATATATAGTAGGCGGATGTATCCCAAAGTTCTCCAATACCTTGCTAAAATCATCGGCAGTGCATCCTGTCTCTTTCTTTATTTTTGCCAAAGATATGACAAACTCATGCATCGCAAGCTCACCGGTAGCAGGGACCATATCAAACTCATCCATAAGGCGCGCCTTGAGATAATTTGCATTCAATAGAGCATCCCCGATAGCCTGCTTTAGGCCTTCCGGGCCAAGTCTTCTTATATAAGCATATGCTATCAATGAAACCGCTGTATTGCCAAGAAAGGTTCCCATGTCTGTACCGTGTGCTCTATCCGCAAGAGCATATTCGCCATCTCTCAAAACCACCTCTGGGTTTGGCAAAAATTCCGATAGCTTGTAACGCCTATCGCTTACACCGACCGGGCCTGCGCCGGGTCCGCCTCCGCCGTGCGGCGCGCTGAATGTCTTATGGAGATTAAAATGCATGACATCTACGCCTAAATCCGCTGGCATGATCCATCCTGCTATGGCATTTAGATTTGCGCCGTCCATGTAGACCATACCGCCTTCCTCATGAACTAAACGGGCCGCCTCTTCCAAATCCTCAAACACCCCAAGTGTATTGGGTTCTGTCAGCATTATAGCCGCAACCCTGCCTTTGTATTTAGGATCAGCAAGGACTTGCCGAAGTGAAGCCATGTCCAGGCGTCCTGTTGCCATATCTGTCTTGACCTGTACTATCTCTGCCTCGAGTATAGCAGCGCTGGCAGGGTTTGTACCATGAGAAGAGTCTGTGGTAATAATCACGTTGCGTTTGGCCTCACCCTTGTCTTCAAAATACCTGAATATTGCTGTAATGCCCACAAGCTCACCATGTGCGCCTGCCGAAGGATTAAGAGATACTGCGTCCATGCCTGTTATCTCCTTAAGATATTCACCAAGCTCATGATGAATCTGAAGTGTCGCTTGAGCTGTCTCAGGCAATGCATGGGGATGGACTCTGGCAAACCCGCGTTCGCTTGCTGCTTTTAAACTAACCTTAGGGGTCTTTTTCATTGTGCAGGAGCCGAGAGGATATGGGTGTTTCTCAACGCAAAAATTCTGCTCGCTTAAAACCTTTAATGCCGCTCTTAGATCTGGTTCTTCTATCTCAGGTATATTGAGTGCATCCTGCCGAAATTGATCGCGTGATCCACCTGTCATTTGGGCATGCGATTCATCAAGATCTTTGAGGCTGCGCTCCTTTGATATGTCCCTAAGGGCATCTGCCAATGCCTTTCTATCGGTGCTGGTATGTGCAGTTGTGAATGAGAACTGTATGAGATGTCTTCTGCTTTTAAAAGAGTCGTAGCTTTTTACATCAGTGCCTGCATCGATACCTCTCTTTAGCAGTTCTTGCTGTAATTCCTTAGCAGAGATAGTTGTTTCAACTACTATCTCACGTGCATACGGGGCATTACTGAAAAGCCTGAAACCCGGTATCTTGCCATCGTGCACCTGCCCTGCAAACCATACCGCATGTCCACCGGA
Organism: Candidatus Omnitrophota bacterium; assembly: GCA_013202525.1. Classification (GTDB taxonomy): domain Bacteria; phylum Omnitrophota; class Gorgyraeia; order JABMRG01; family JABMRG01; genus JABMQS01. Next base: position 32,720 of record JABMQS010000002.1, on the reverse strand, counting down.
ACGAATTAATGATGACCTCAGCCCCTGGGTTCCTTTATCGAGCATGTAGACAGCGGCGCGGGCCGCGTGTAAGGCAACATTTGTGCATATATTGGATGTGGCCCTTTTTCGGGCAGCAAACTGTTCTCTGCGGGCCAATGCCAGGGCAAAGGCATCATTGCCATCTTGATCAACGGTCTGGCCAGCTAAGCGTCCTGGTATATATCTTAAATGCTTCCTTTTGCATGCAACGATACCGAGATTAGTGCCTCCAAAAAAATGTTCACCTACAAAGGCCTGGGCTTCTGCTGTAGCAATATCAGCTCCATGATTTCCAGGGGTCTTTAGAAACACAAATTGCATCGGGTCATTTGAGTGTATATGAAGAAGCGCCCCATTTTCCCTTGCGATATCTGCTATATTGTCTATCTCTTCCTCGACGATGCCGAGGAAGTTTGGCTGCTGCACGATTACAGAAGCGGTCTCATTATCTATCTCATCCTTTAGCCCTCTTAAATCAACCCTGCCTGTCTCTGCAATAGGATCAACATATGAGACATTGATGCCAAGATTTTTTGCATATTCATCAAGGACTTCTTTGTGGCGGGGATTTATAGCGCCGACTACGACTATCCTGTCTTTTTCGGTTATACTGGTTGCCATGCGTGCGCCTTCTACCAGGGCATTTGCCCCTTCATAGACAGAGGCATTTACAACATCCATATTAAGCAGATCTGCCATAAGAGACTGATAGGCAAACATGAGCCTTAAGGTTCCCTGGCTTACTTCAGGCTGGTACGGGGTATATGATGTTACGAAACCATCTAACGTCATCAGATAATCGACAAGATCAGAAGGCTCTTCAGCGTAGCAGCCGGCTCCGCGAAAGGATAAGAGGTCGGTATTGTTTTCAAGGCTCAATCCGTACATCAATCTAAAGAGCGCCCTGTTATTAACTGCCGGCTCAGGCAGGTCCAATTCACCTTGATGGAAATACTGCTGCAGGTCTCCGAAAAGAGCCTCTATTGAATCAGCACCAAATCTCTTCTTAACAAGAGCGAGCTTCTGTGCCCTTTCCTCATCGCCGCCTGGTATATAATTTGGCGCATTCTCTCTTGGATCCCTGCCCCTACTGGATATGATATGGCTTATAAAAGGTGTCCTTACAGCCTTTGCAAAAAGCATCCTGTCAGGTGAAGGCCGCACTATCAACTTTGTACCTATATTTGCAAATTCTTTATCTATATAGACCAGGCCTATGCCCCTGTCGAGTGTCGGTGAAAAAAAGCCGCTCGTTACATAGCCTATCTCTTTACCTTCATCATTAAATACTTTATGCCCTTCATGCAGCCTCGACTGCCTATCAGACAACCTTATGCCCACCAATGCCTTTGTCGATTTAGCTCTTTTCTTCCGTAGCGCCTCTGCCCCTATATAGGATGCAGACTCGCTGGTATCTACTGTAAAGGCATACTTATATTCCCACGGCATGGGGCCATCATCATCGTCTGTCCACTCATGGCCATTAAGAGGAAGGCCTGCCTCTCCCCTTAATGTATCCCTTGCCTGAAGGGCTGCGGGCCTTGCGCCAAGCTTGATAACACTTTCCCAGAAAAGCAGCACATCATCAGGGTGAAGGTGTATCTCAAAACCATCCTCGCCAGTATAACCTGTTCTCTGCACAAGACATTTCACGACCTTTCCCGTATACTTTGGCTTTCCGCCAGGCCCGCGCGGTATTACCCTGCCGATAAAGAGATCTATTTCAGCAGCCTGAAAATAGTCGATGCTGTCTAGATCATGAGGAGTAAGCAGCTGCAATATATCCTGTGCCCCATTGGTGCCCTGAACAGCCAATATTACACGCTGCTCAGTCTGATCGGGTACATAACGCAGGTCTCTAATACTGCAGTCATAACCACTGGAGTTATCATCTAACCAGCGCTCCACCTTATCTGTGTTGCAGGCATTTACCACTAACCTGAAATGGTCTTCTGCGATCCTTACAACCTGTATATCATCTATCTGTATTCCTCTCTCATTAAATAAGAACCTGTACTGCACATCCCCGTCATTAAATTCTCTTATGCTCCCGTCTGGGTCAACATTGGGAGATGAAATGTGAGCAAGAAACCTGGCAGCATCAGGACCTGTTATCTCTATCAAGCCCATGTGGCTCTCATCAAATATAGAGACACCCCTTCTAGTATTAAGGTTCTCTTCTCTGGCGTCTGTATATACGCTCGGCATATCCCAACCACCAAAGGCAGCCATGGCTGCACCTTGTGTTACATGCCAGTCATGGAGCACCGTCTCCTTGGGATCACCCTGCGAAGAAGACTTCAGCGCTCTTTCCACTGATGAGCCTGCGCCATCAGCATTTCCAGTGGCCATGTCTCGAAGCGCATCATTATATATGTAGCTCGGCCCTGGTACGCTTGTTATACTAAATATTAATGCTGTAATAACCGCAGTTACCTTAAACATACCCTACTCTCCTCATTCTTTAGCAGTTGTAGTTAACAGTTGGAGACGTTTACCAATTTGTTCGGGAACCTGTCCTGTTTCCAAGCACGAACCTGTCTTCTGAATAATTTTTGAACATAGATATAGCTCAACACGTAAACGCATTGGCCAGGTGAGTTTTTGGTGAGAAACAAAGGTGTACCATTTATAAAGGTATTTATAATATAACACAAAATACATCCTGTGTCAAAGAAAAAATCGCCCAGCCATTCCATTTTCTATTGCAAATCCCCATGCATAAAACTATAATGGTCTGTAAGACAGTCTTTAAGCACGGACCTTCGTGCTGCAAGACTGTCTTAGAGGGGTGTTATGAAAGTACGATATAAGATTTTGATTGGGGTGGCAATATTGTTGGTGCTATCCTATGCCTCGATATCATATCTGAACCGCACGTTTATTCCGGTCAGGCTTAAGCACTTCCTGGTAAAGAATCTCGAGGAACAACTCCAGAGAGATGTCGAAATAGATAAACTGCAGTTTAGTATTACTAAAGGTTTTATACTTACCAACACCAGGATCTATGAAGACACAGTCAAAAACGATAAATACCTGTTTAAGGCCGATGAGATATCCTTTGGTATCATATTCATACCATCCATCAAAAACTATCACTTGATAATCCCGCACCTGAATCTTAAGGGGCCCTACCTTAACCTGCAGAGATCTGAAACCGGAGACTGGAATATCCCTCCATCCCTGCTTGGGAAGAAAGAAAAAAAGGCCTCTCGCTTCCGCATCATCGTAAAGGCCGTCACCTTTGATAGCGGCGGGGTAGACTTTAGGGATCAATACCAGAAAAGGCACTTTCAGAAGAGTCTCATCGGCCTAAAGGGAAGCGCCGGGCTCTCCTTTCCGGATCTCCTCACCTTAGATTGCTCGGGTAATATCGATAAGGCCCTGATAAAGATAGGCTCCAGGTTTCACCCTGTCCAGAAGCAGCTCTCAATAGAACTTGAGGCAGATAATCTCGCGCTGGCCGATTACTGTAACGCCTATTTCAAAGACAGAATAGGGCTCTACTCCGGGATCTGCGGGGGCCGGATAAAAGCAGAGGTCATAAATTTTCAGGATGCCAAGGTAAGGGGCAGTCTAAACCTTCAGGATCTGAACGCAGACATAAGAGATATGGCAATAAGCGGTAACTATACCTTAGAGGGTAGTGCAAAACTCGATCTGAAGGACTTCAGCATAGCTGGATACGATTTAAAGCTGGGGGCCGAAGGGGCAAAGGTAACAACCACCAAAAAAGCGTTCAAGGAGATAGGCAACATATACGGTCTCATTTCTTTATCGGATGAGAACTGGTCCACAAAAAAGCTTTCCTGCTCAATCTACGGTTCCCCGTCTATAATAACCGGGAATGTTACCCGCCCGGATAAGGACTTTATAATCAATGCCGAGATATCATCTGATATGGCCCTTAAAAATATCGCGGATGCTGTCAATATGGACATAGAAAGCGGAGATGCAAAAATAAAGACGAGGGTCACCTACAGAAAAGACGGGACCTTTAATATCAGCGCAAGATCACAGATCGCAGACCTCACGCTCTTTCAGAAAGACACCATCATAAGCGGCGACTTCATAATAAACGGGGACTCATCCGGCACGGCAGGGGATTGGGAGTCACTTCAATACAAAGGGGTTATCGATTTTGCAAATGTAAAGATAGAAGGCGTAGAATCCCTTCCGCTCATATCGGATGCATCCGGTGAAGCAGCTTTCGACACAAAACGCATGACCATAAAAAACTTAACAGGCACTGCCGCGGATTCTACCATAAGATTGAGCGGTGACATAGGCTACAAGGCAAAGGAACCTGCAATCAATATGAGGCTTGTGGCCGATAACCTCTCTCTCGCCAAGTTCCTCTCGAGCCTGCCTGAGGAGATAGGGGCAAGGTTCTCAGGAATAGAGGCCGACGGCCTCTGCTCTTTAGATCTGAAATTCAACGGCACAGGTAAAAAGCTAGAAGCCTTCGACTATGAAGGGCGGCTCCTGCTTAAAGGCTGCTCGGTCAATATGCCACACTGGCCAAAGAAGATAACCGATATAGACTGCGACGTGCAATTCACCAAAGATGAGATCTTGTGGCGCGACCTCAATCTGGATATAAGAGGGACAAAATACCACTCCTACGGAAAACTCATCGATTTTAAGAAGCCGAAGATATCGATAACCCTCGAATCCGAATATACCAAGGCCATCGCTGAGATCGAGATAGAGGATAAGATCATAAGCATATTAAAATGCAAGGGAAGCTACCGTGGCTCCTCCTTCTCCGCCAACGGCAAGATATCGAACATAAAGAATCCCTATGCTGTTATCGCGGGGAGCGTAAACCTGGACATGAAGGATACGCCCCATATATTCACATCGCAGAAGGATAGATTGACCAGGCTTAAGCCTGCCGGTGCAGTAAGGGTAAAATTCGATATGAGCGGCCCGTTGAAAGATTTTCCCGAGTGGCGGCTGTCCCTGGAAGCAACGTCAGAGAGCATATACATCTGCGGCCTTAAACTGAAAGACCTGTACATAGACTTGCGCATGAAGGACCGGTTCATAGATATACCGGTGGCTGCTGCCTATCCCTATAACGGCGTGGTAAATATAGATGCGCGCATAAACTTAAACACCAAAGACAAACCATATATAATAAATATAGATGTAAAGGATATAGACCTCCGCCAGCTCGTAGAAGATACGGAGCTTGAAGAGAAGAAGATAAAAGGCGCCTTTGGTGGGCAAGTCGTCTTAAACGGTTATCTCGGCCAAAAGGATTCTCTGAAAGGGCGGGGCTGGCTGCAAATCGCCGATGGCTACCTATGGGAATTTCCTGTGATGAGAGGAATGGTTGAGATCGTATTCGGGATGCCCCCTGAATATATAACCCTGACAGACGCCTTCGGCAACTTCGCTCTGGAAAATAACAGGATATACACAGAAGACTTCAAGATGTTATCCAAGGTCGCCTCTCTTCTTTGGGTCGGTTCGCTCGGATTTGACGGGACCCTCGACTTTAACATAACAGGCAGGTTTGCGGAAGACATCGCAAAGCAGACCACTCAGCCCGGAAAGATAGCATCTGCTATACTGCGTGAAGCCGGTGACCTTATAATGGAGATCAGGCTGGGGGGAACACTGGCTAAACCTAAGTATCAGATCATACCCTTCCCGGTAAAGAGGATATTGAGGGAGAAGGTGGTAGATAAGATCAAGGATATCTTTGGAAATATCGGCGAATGATCTTCTTTGACTCTCTCAAGGCCCGTCCCCGGTGGCTTATCCGGTCCTTGGCCCTTGAACTAAACTCGGCAAACGTCTTCTTAAAACCATACGGCACAAATACGGGGTCATAGCCAAAGCCAAGGTCCCCTTCAGTCTGCGTACTTATCCTGCCTTCGACCTTTCCCTCTGCGATACCAACTACCCTTGCGCCTCTGGATATAGCTATGACACACCTAAAACGCGCTCTTCTCTTTCTGCCGGTAAGGGTGTGCATACTCTTAAGAAGTTTTGCGATATTTCTCTTATCATTCTGGGAAGGGCCCGCGTATCTGGCGGAGTTTATTCCTGGCGCGTTTTTGAGTGCAGGCACCTCGAGGCCTGAGTCATCTGCCAGGACAGGAAGATCTATGCGGCGCGATATCTCAAGCGCCTTCTTCTTGGCATTGGCCCTGAATGTAGCGCCATCCTCCTTGACCTTGGGTAGATTATCAAATTCATCAAGGGATAAGGCCCTTATGCCTGTGCCTCTGAGAAGCCTCTTTATCTCAATAAGCTTCTTGCTGTTCCTTGTCGCTACTACCAATTTTTTCATGATTAGATATTCTCTTTATTTGGATAGCCGGGACATTCCTGTCCCGGCTTTTAAATGCGGGACTAGAAAGTCCCGCCTATCCGGATGGTAAGTCAATATTTTAAATCTTCAGTATGCCCTTCTGTGTCTCTATAAGAGACTTTATACCCTTCTCGGCAAGGTCGACAAGCTTCTTCATCTGTGGTCTGCTAAAAGGCTCACCTTCAGCTGTGCCCTGGACCTCGATAAATTCACCCTTGGAGGTCATTACAACATTCATATCGACCTCTGCATTTACATCCTCTTCATAATCGAGGTCGAGTACGGCCTTGCCCTTAACAATGCCTACACTTACGGCTGCAACATAGTGCTTGATCGGCATCTCCCGGATAATACCGGCCTTTTTTATCTTCTTCAATGCCTCTACGAGCGCCACGAATGCTCCGGTTATGGCCGCGGTGCGTGTGCCGCCGTCGCCCTGCATAACATCACAGTCTATCCATATAGTACGCTCGCCCAGAACCTTCATGTCGCAGGCGGTCCTCAGGGATCTTCCGATAAGACGCTGGATCTCATGCGTCCTTCCCCCTACCTTACCACGGGATGATTCCCGCGGCGTTCTCTTTTTGCAGGAGCGCGGAAGCATGCTATACTCTGCTGTAATCCAGCCCCTGCCCTTACCCCTTAAGAAAGGAGGCACGCCCTCTTCCAACGATGCTGTGCATATGACCTTTGTATTGTTGAACTCTATCAGGCAGGAGCCCTCTGCATATTTTGAAAAGTTCCTCTTTATTTTGACCTTTCTCATGGCATCATCTGTTCTACCGTCACTACGCATCTTTACCCCCTCGTTTGAATATGCTCTTACCCTTCGAATCGATCGCAACTATAACCGGGAAATCCTCAACCCATAATTCATGAATTGCCTCAGTCCCCAGATCCTTATAAGCGATAGGCCTTGCCTTCTTTACTCTCCTTGCAAGATAAGCGCCTGCACCGCCTATAGCTATAAGGTAAACCGCACCGTGCCTTTTGATAGCGGACTTTACCCTTTCCGAACGCCTGCCCTTTCCTATCATGGCAGCCAACCCCTTAGATAGCAGCTGTGGTGTAAAGGTATCCATGCGGCTCGATGTGGTAGGCCCGCAGGAGCCTATTGCGTCGCCGGGCCTTGTGGGCGCCGGGCCGCAGTAAAAGATCACATTGTCCTTTAAGGAAATGGGCAATCTCTCACCCTTCTTTAAGCTCTCGCAGAACCGCTTGTGTGCCTGGTCCCGGGCGGTGTATATCTTGCCTGTCAGGAGAAGCTCCTCTCCGGGCTTAAGGCTCTTTCTTATATCCTTGGTCAGCGGCAGATTAATATATTTCATCTTATATCACAGCGCTTGCGCTGCGCATCGCATGGCAGCTTATATTAACGCATACCGGAAGGCCGGCAATATGGGTTGGAAAACTCAATATATTCACGCCGAGACATGTCGTCTTTCCGCCCAAGCCGGCAGGGCCTATCCCGGTCTTATTGGCTGCAGAGAGTATCTGTTTCTCTATGCGGCCAAGGTGGCTCTTGGGGTTGGGCTTGTGTATCGGGCGCAGGGTCGCCTCTTTTGCCAGGTGTGCAGCCTTATCCAATGTGCCGCCTATGCCAATGCCCAGGATAAACGGCGGGCAGGCATCTGCGCCAGCCGCCTTTACAACAGATATGACAAAACCTATAATCTCTTTATCGGTGTCTGTGGGTTTTAGCATGATCAACCTGCTCTTGTTTTCACTGCCAAAACCCTTTGGCAGGACCGTCAGCTTAAGGGCCCCTCCACTTACAATCTTAAAGTGTATGACGCAAGGCGTATTGGTCTTTGTGTTCTTCCTGATCAGGGGGTCGGAGACCACCGACTTGCGCAGATGTCCTTTTTTATACCCCTGTTTTATACCCTCGTTTATCGCCTTTGTCAAATCCCCCTTAACATGCACATCCTGGCCTATCTCGCAGGAGACCACTGCCATGCCTGTGTCCTGGCATATGGGGATGAATTCGCTTTCTGCGATCTTCGCGTTTTCTATAAGAAGGGCGAGGGTCTTTTTTGCGAGGGGTTTGGTTTCAGAGCGCTGCGCCTTCTTTAATGCCTCTAATATATCCTTTCGCAATGATACGTTTGCCCTGACGGCCAATTCAGCCACCGCATTTCTGATCTTATCAGAAGATATCTTTCTCATCTTAATCCCGCTCCTATCGCTTCCCGCCATAATGCCTGCTGACCGTCGTCTTTATACCACCGCGAAGTCCAAACTCGCCTGTAATATCGGCACAGCGCGGCCTGCAGGCGGCTATAAAATCATCGAGGATCCTGTTAATAACATGTTCATGAAATATCCCGACGCTGCGGTACGAAACAAGGTATAGCTTAAATGACTTGAGCTCGATGCAGAACTTATCAGGGACATATTCTATCCGGATACTTGCAAAGTCAGGCAGGCCTGTCTTAGGGCAGATGCAGGTAAATTCCGATGTCTCGACACAAACAGTATAGTCCTTGTCAGGATACTTATTCCGCCATACGTCGATCTTCGGAGTCTTGATTCTGCGCACATCCTCCTGCAGGCCCTTATATGAACTCTTTTTTCCGGGCATCTATCTTACCCCCAGCATCTTATGCGCCTGCGGTATCACAAGTACATGGTTGAGCGATTTGAGCGCCCTCTCCTGCAGTTCCAAAAGCTTCTTGGCGCTTATATTCAGGCTGCGGGAGTTCTTTTTTGTCTCGGGCTGAATAACAAAGGGCAGATCAAAACTTATACTTCTCATAAGTTTAACGGCCTCATCAAATTCTGATATATCAAGATTTTTTGAGACGACGATCTTCACAAAGAACTCCTTCTTAAACGCTGCCCTTAAAAACTTACGGTGCTGCTGCCAGCAGGGTGCATTTCCACTTACACTTGGAAGTTTGATATCCACAGAGATCATATCCACATGCTTGATCGTCTCTTTAAGCTCATCGACCAGGGTTGCATTGGTCTCAAGGTATACCTTAAGGCCCCTCTCCGCGATCTCCGGCAGGAGATTTTTCAAAAAATCACTGTGCAGGAGCGGCTCGCCCCCTGTTATCGAGACCGTATTATGGGTATGGCCGGCATTCAGGGAGTCTATATCCTTTAGGACCTTCTTTGCGTCGACGCTAACCGGCCTCTTCCGTTTATTGACATCACAGAATCCGCACTTCAGATTGCATCCGTGGAACCTGATAAATATCTGCCTCTCGCCTATACGCAGGCCTTCGCCCTGTATCGAGGAGAAGATCTCTACCATCTTTGCCTTTCGGTGTCTAGCCATAAATACCTGCCTCCTTAAAGGCCCTTGTGCGGATCAGGCAGGAATCACAAACGCCGCACGGGCGTCTGCCGCCTCTGTAACAGGACCATGTGGTTTCAATCGGTACCTTCATTTTAAGCGCAGCCGCAACGATCTGGGACTTGGTCTTATTGATAAATGGCGCCTTTATTCTTATGCCGCGGCCGCTTACGCCCTTCTTTGTACCTCTTTTAACAGCAGCGCCGAACGCCCTCAGGAAAGAATCCCTGCAGTCCGGATACCCGCTGTAGTCGATCTGATTGGCGCCTATAAATACTGCCTCTGCCTTGATGGCCTCTGCATACGAGACCGCATAACTCAAAAATATGATATTGCGGCCAGGCACATAAGTACTCGGTATATCTTTTCGCGCGAGCTTACCCTTCGGCAGCCTTCTTCCTTTCTCAAGCAGGGCGCTTCCCTTCCAGGGCAGGCTGATCTTTAACAGGCGCCAGTCTGCGCCGCATGCCTCTGCCAGTCTGCGCGCTGAATCTATCTCCCTGTTGTGTCTTTGGCCATAATCAAAGGTAAGGCAGAAGACCTTATACCCCTTCTGCCTTGCATAATATAATGTTGCCCCTGAATCGATGCCTCCTGAAAGAAGAATCACTGCCCTTGCCCCGTGAGAAATCTTTGAGTCCCTGCTATGTCCTGAATTTCTTACGGGGCTTGCCCCGTGAGAAATCTTTGAGTCCCTGCTATGTCTTAAATTTCTTACGGGGTTCATATGTCAATCGTCCAGTGAAAAGGTGGCGGATGAGGTAGGCGTCTCCCACACCATAACCTTCTTTAGCCTGAGGGGTGCCTTTAATCTCTTCTGATATCTGTTGAATATAAACTCTGCGATAAGCTCTGAGGTGGGATTTTGTTTTTTGAAGGGGGGTGTCTTGTTGAGATCCTTATGATCGAGCGATGAAAGTATATTGCTAAGAATCCTCTTTGCCACCTTAAAATCCATGACCATACCTATCTTATCCAGTTTCTCACCCGAGATGGTAACCTCTACCTTCCAGTTATGCCCATGCTGTGTCTCGCACCGTCCACGGTAACCCTTTAACCTGTGCGCTGCGCTGAAATGCGCCTCTACTATTATGCTATATCCCATGCTTGACCCTCACGACGGAAGACAACCGCCTGCCTAAAAAACTCTCTCCTACCTTCTTGAAACGCTGCGCTTCATCACTCACAAAAAACCGTAAAGCAGCCCTGCGCCCGGGGCTGTTGGCTATGCCCCTGGCTTCTATAAACTCCCTGGCTGCCTTTGCTGTAGAGACCGCGGAATCTACCAGGGTAACCTTTTTTCCCATGACCTTTCTTATGCCGCTCTTGAGAAGAGGGTAGTGCGTGCACCCGAGTATCAAGGTATCGATATCTTTGTTCTTAAGTGACGAGAGATACTGCCTGATAACATTATCCGTCACCTTACTGGCCAGCCACCCCTCTTCCACCAGTGGTACGAATAACGGACAGCTCCTGGAAAATACCTTTATGGACCTACCGCGGGCAGGCTTAAATAAGCCCTTATTTTTCAAGATCTGTTTTTCGTAGGCCTTGCTGCTTATGGTAGTAGATGTCCCGATGACACCGATCCTGCCGCTTCTGCTGGATAAGACCGCGTCCCTTGCGCCGGGAGCTATAACGCCTATGACCGGCACCTTGAAATTCCTCTTCAGGGTAGTCAACGCTACGCTGGATGAAGTATTGCACGCGGCTATTACCAGCTTTACCTTATTTTTTAAAAGAAAAAGCGTGTTCTCTATTGAAAATTTTACTACTGTGTCGCGTGACTTCACGCCGTAGGGAACCCGCGCGGTGTCTCCAAAATAGACGATGTCCTCGCCGGGCAGCTGTCTTACCAGTTCCTTTACAACCGTAAGTCCGCCGATACCAGAGTCGAAAATGCCTATAGGCCGCCTGTCTATACTCACTTTGTAAAGGCCTCCGATTCCTCGTATATCTGCTTATAATCCAGGATACCTGTTGCTATGGCCTTGGCAACCTTTTCGCGGTACTTACTGGTATTGAGCTTCGCTGCCTCCTGCCGGTTGGATAGGAATCCAACTTCTATCAGCACCGAGGGCATCTCCGCACCTTTTAATACATAGAACCTCGCCGCCTTAACACCCCTGTTCCTTACGCCCAGCCTCCTGTAAGCGGCCTTTGCTATGCAGTCTGCCAATTCTATGGAGACCCTTCTGTTTTCGCTGTACTTCAGATCCCATATGGTGGCCTCTAAGCTGTTGGACGGCCTCCTGTCGCCAAAAGAGGAACTTTCATATTTGAGCGAGGCATTCTCCGCGGCTGCTATTGCCCTTGCGTTGTCATCTACGGCCTCGGAGAGATAAAAGATCTCAAAACCTTTGACATACTTAGAGCGGGAGGCATTGGCATGTATGCTTATGAAGAAATCCGCATTCTGCTTGTTGGCAACGTTTGCCCTCTTCCATAAAGATATAAATGTATCCCTGTCACGCGTAAGGACCACCTTTATGCCTGAGCCTTCCAGGTAGTGTTTTAGCCTCTTGGCGATATCGAGCGTTATCTTCTTCTCCCGTACTCCAAACTCCCCTATGGCGCCGGGATCCCTTCCGCCATGACCCGAATCGATAACCACCCTTCTTATGGCATACTCAGGGGCAGGCTGGATAACCTTCTTCTTCCTTGGTACTGAAGGTCTGCGTCTCTCTGAGAAAAAGTCGGCGAGGGATTCGGATACGAAATCGCTGGGAAAGACTATTAAGCTCTTATACATCCTGACCGGTGCACTCAATGTTGTCTGGGATTTATTGAGCATGGCGACCCTGCTGCCCAGGCAGACTGTGACCTTATTGTCGTCGCGGTAAATAGTGAGTTTCTTGCCTATGGAATCCCAATCATAGTCCGCGCCATATGTGGCCAAAACGGACGCCAGCGGGACATACTCCTTCTTGCCTATATTGTATGTCACACCCTTTATAGGTTTTCTCTGCCTTGAGGTCCTATGGCTTACAGGCGGGGTTGTAGTACATCCCGCGATCATAAACAGCACAAGAAAGACAAGGCTTGTCTTATATTTTTTTGAAATTTTCATATCTAAAATGTTAACTTCTCATTGGCTTGCCATCCGCAGCCTGCTTCCATGGACTTCTTACATTTCGAGGCGTAGGATGGTGGAGGCGGAGGGAATCGAACCCTCGTCCTTAAGTACACAGCAAGAGGCAAGCTACATGCTTATCCTGCGTTTTGGTCTTAGCCTTCCGGGCTCCCACAGGAGGGATCGTCAGAAGGCGCAGCTTTTTAAGATTTGATCCTACACCCCAAAAGCCAAGGATCCAGGACTAGCCTGCTAATGGCGTCACATCCGGCCCTGCAGGCAGGGCCAGGTGACGGTAGCCGCGCTTTTAGGCGGCTAACGGCATCACAGAAACCATTCCTGTGTTAATAGGAACGACTTCCATGACCTTTGTGCGTAGTTTTTCTGCACTTAGTTTTTGGTCAGCTTTTAACGAGGCCAACTGACCAACCTCGGCATGCTCCTCATTGCCACCATACATTAAGTCGAACCCAAATCGCCCCCCAACTGTCAACGTGACTTAAGGGAACGCCGCATTTCTCGTTCAACGGTCTGGCAGCGCAGCTTCTGTCTCTTATCAAAGAGCCTCTTGCCTTTGGCAACGGCTATCTCGATCTTGGTAAAACCCTTCCTAAAATAGAGCCTTGTAGGTACTACGGTGTGGCCTTTTTGCGCAGTAAGGCCTTCCAGTTTCTTTATCTCGGCTTTATGCAGCAAAAGCCTCCTTGTCCTGGTGGGATCAGGCGCAAACTGCCCGCTCTGTTTATAAGGGCTTATATGCATACCAAGGATGTAGGCCTGCCCCCCGTCTATCCGCACAAAGCTCTCTTTTATGCTGACCTTCCTGTCGCGTATAGACTTCACCTCCGGGCCTTGGAGCTCTACTCCGGCCTCAAACCTGTCAAGGAGGATATAATCAAAGTGTGCTTTCTTATTCTGGGCAATATTATTATTCTTCATCAGAGGCGCAATAGTATAACATAAAGTGTTATATATGGCAAGTTTTTAAAGATACTGGAATATTCGACTTTAATATATTGACAGATAGGTAAGGTTTTTAGTATACTTACTACTACCCTAATGCAGAAGTGGCGGAATTGGCAGACGCGCTAGGTTCAGGACCTAGTGGGGGCAACCTCATGGGGGTTCAACTCCCCCCTTCTGCACCATATCCTGAAAACAACCCTTATCACAGATGTGCCTTCTTATTTGCGGTGGATTGTGCTCAAGACGGTCTTGAAGGTGTGGACGATCTGCGCAAGTGGAAGATTCTTGCTGATATACCCCGAAGCGCCGAGCCCTAAGGCCTTATTTACAAGTTCCTCATCATAGCCATAGGCAGTAAGCATGACCACTGGGAGATCGGGCTTCTTCTGCTTCAGTTTTGCCAGGGTCTCGATGCCGTCTATTACCGGCATGTTTATATCGAGGAGTACCACATCGATATTCGACTTCTCCACAAGGGCAAGCGCCTCCATCCCGCCTGGAGCGCATTCCACCTCGTATCCCTTTGAGGCAAATAGGTCCTTAAACAGTTCCAGTGCATCAGTCTCATCATCGACTACCAAAATCTTTATCTTGCCTTCCATCTCCTCTTACTCCTTTTTAACAGGAAACGACAGTTTAAATGTAGTTCCTTTACCAAGCTCACTCACAACATCCATTTTGCCGCCATGGGCATTCATGATGCTATTGCATATGGCAAGCCCTAAACCTGTTCCGCTATCTTTTGTAGTAAAAAATGGATTAAAGATCTTCTCCATATCCTCTTTCTTGATACCGGGCCCTGTATCCTTGATCCTCACCTCTACAAAACCGTCCTTTTTCTCCTCGGAGACTATGGCCAGTGCCCCCTTCTTCTGCATGGCCTGGCACGCATTGAGGCCGATATTCAAAAACAGCTCCTGCAACTGATTAAAATCACCGTGGATCTTTGGAAGATCTTTTCCATGCTCTTCCTTCCAGGTTATGCCCTTAAACTCAGGGTGATAGGCAAGGAGCGGCGAAACCGTCTTTAATATCTCATTTACATCCACCGCATCCATGTGCGGCGTCTTTCTGCGCGAATAAGAAAGCAGTCTGTCGACAATGATCCTCATGCGTTCTGTCTGGCCCTTTATGGTATCCAGCGTACGCTTGATATCGTCGGGAAAATCATCATTCTTCATGGTGAGCATCTCGAGCCTGCCCGAGATCACCAGCAGCGGATTGTTTATCTCGTGGGCCACACCGGCGGCGAGCTGGCCTATCGCTGCCAATTTTTCAGACTGCACCATCTGCTCCTCCAGCTCTTTTCTCCTGGTTATATCCCTTGATACGTATATATAACCGACTCTCTCGCCCCTCGTATCCAGTAATCCCGTAACCGTAAGTTCAGCAGGAAAATTCCCCTGGCTGTTACGCGATAAGATGGCCTCTCCCTCAAACTTGCCGTATTCCTCGATGGACTTCTTTAGCCTCTCTGCCGTCTTCTGCCTGACCTCATCCGGAAATATCAGGTCTATATCATTAAGGGTCATATCCTGCTTCCAGCCAAACAGCTCAGCTGTACCCTTACCATAATATGTTATCTTTCCCTCGAGGTTGGTTGTTAAAAGGGCATAATCCTTTATGCTGGCAAAGATATTCCTTAAGCGCTCAGAGTGTATGGCAACATCATCTTCGGAACTCTTCTCTTCGGTTATATCAAAAGCGGTACATATTATCCCTGAGATATCCCCGGATGAATCGGTAACGGCGGCGTTTCGCCATGATAAGATGCACTCCCCGCCGTCTTTTTTCATGACGCTGCACTCATAAACTCTCGATTTGATACTCCTTAAGCAGCTATCGAGAAAAGCCTTAAACATGAGTTTCCTTGCGGCCTTATCCTTGAAAAGCAGGTCGAGCCAGTCATCTCTAAAAAGCTCCTCCCTGCCATAACCAAGGATATCTTCCACGGCCTGATTGCCTATCATCGGCCTCTTATCTTTATCGATATAAAGGAATACTATATCAGACTGCTCTATAACATTTTCAAGCAAGGAGAGCGTGGATACCTGACACGGCCGGGGCTTGGCAAAGACCTTTCGCAAAAGCCCCTCCTTCTTGAGTGAGACCTTGCAGGCTTCGCATATATTCCACATATCAGGATATTGCGCAGAACACTTAGGGCATACCTTCATATCTTCTCCGCACTGCTAGCTAAGCTTCTTTTTAAGTATTTCAGTTACAATTACTATAACATATTATAATTATATCTGCTATAAAAAAATAGAGCTGGTATAAAATAAGGCAGGGACTGATAGAATAAGTATCTATGCCTATCGGCCCCTGCCTGAAGAATGCCCGGCTTTACAGCCTTTAAAGTCTTTTGATCAGCTCTTTAGCAACCTTCTTTCCGGATAATAGCATACCCCCGAATATCGGGCCCATCCTGGGCCCGCCGAATACTGCATTTGCTGACATGCCGGTGACATAAAGGCCTTTGCAGACCTCCTTTGAATTATCAACGGTAGTACTCTCAGCGACCTCTGCCCACATAGAGCCCTCACCGACTATCTTCCCGGTCTTTGTGTTAAGTTTCATGCCCGACTTTCTTTCGACAATACGCACAACCTCTGCGGCGTGGCCGGTGGCATCGATAACAAACCGCGCCCGCATAGTTATAGGGTCAACGTGCAGCTTCGCCATCTCGACCGATGTCCAGTTTAGCACGAGGCCGCATACACGTTTCTGCCTGACCATAACATCCTCTGCGCTAACAAGGTTAAATATCCTGGCCCCTGCCTTGACAGTCTTTGAGCAGAGCGTAGAAACGGCTTCAATAGAATCTGCCGTATAATAGCCTTTTTCATACAACCTTGTATTGACTCCGAATTCATCGAGGAGCTTCTTCGCTTCCGGCTGAATAACTATCTCATTAAACATTATGCCGCCGCCCCACATCCCGCCGCCCACGGATAGCTTTCTTTCAAACAGAGCTATTTTTTTACCTGCCTTTGCAAGGTAGTAGGCACAACAGATACCCGCAGGACCTGCTCCGGCAATCGCTACATCAACATCCAGGGCATCCAGAAGCTTCTTTGTGTAGTTTTCTATGATCGCCTTTGAAATCTTTACTTCATCCAGTGCCATTTTGCCCTTCCTTTCATCATCGGGTGCGTCTCTCGATAAACAACTTCTTGTAGAAGGGTAAGAAGTCTATTATCAGCTTGCCGTTTAAGTGGTCTATCTCCTGCTGCAGGGCATGCGCAAGAAGGCCATCCGCCTTGATCATCACGGGCTTATTGTCCGTATCAATTGCTGTGACCGTTACCTTGGCCGCCCTCTTTACATTGACCTGTACATTGGGCAGAGACAGGCAGCCTTCTTCAAGAACAGAAGTTCCTTCCTTAGACGTGATCTCCGGGTTTACGAGTTTGATAAGGCCCTCACCCACATCTATTGTAGCCAGCCGCATGTCAAGCCCGACCTGCGGCGCCGCAAGGCCCAGTCCGCTTACAGCATACATCGTCTGAGCCATATCATCGAGCAGCCTTCTTATCTCCCCGTCAACCAGATCGACTTCTTTGCACCTTGTGCGTAGTATCTTATCGGGATACTTCCTTATCTCTAATATGGCCATATGCTAATCCTCTTATTTTCAGACCCCGAGACGCTTCTTAAGCAGCAGGTACTGCCTCTTTATACCCTGCGGAAGGTCCTTCTCGAACCTGCTCAAAAACTCCTTCTGGCCCTTAAGCTCCTGCTTCCACTCCTTCTTATCGACAAGAAGAAGCTCGCGCATCTTATCATTGCTGAGCTTTAAACCTGTCATGTCGATATCAGTAGGATTGGGGACAAAGCCGATGGGTGTCTTGCGCGCGCCGGCCTTATCATTGCAGCGGTCCAGGACCCATTCAAGGATCCTCAGGTTTTCACCAAAGCCCGGCCATAAGAACTTTCCGTCCTTATCCTGCCTGAACCAATTCACGTGGAAAATCTTCGGGGCTTTATCTAACTTCTTCTCCATATCAAGCCAGTGCCGGAAATACCGTGCCATATTATAACCGCAGAACGGCAGCATCGCCATGGGGTCGCGGCGCACCTCACCCTGCTTTCCAAACTGCGCAGCGGTCCGTTCTGATGCCATGGTCGCGCCGACATAGACACCGTGTTCCCAATTAAAGGCCTCATAGACCAAAGGGGCCACATGTGCCCGGCGTCCGCCAAATATTATAGCAGATATAGGCACGCCATGATGGTGCTCTAACCGGTAAGATATTGTTGGGCACTGCTTTGCTGGGGCTGTAAAACGGCTGTTTGGGTGTGCGCCCTTTATTGTCTTTCCCTCATCATCGACCATACCCGGCTTCCAGGGTACGCCTCTCCAGTCTATGCCCTCTGGCGGAGCCGACTCATCGCCGTCTTCCCACCATATTGTATTATCCGGTTTAAGCAGGACGTTGGTAAAGATCGTATTCCTGTTTACTGTGGCCATGGCGTTGGGGTTTGTCTTTGAATTTGTGCCGGGGGCAACACCGAAGAAACCCGATTCAGGATTTATTGCCCAGAGCCTGCCGTCTGAGTCAACACGCATCCAGGCTATATCATCACCGACCGTCCATATCTTGTAGCCTTTTTTCTTGAGCCCCTTGGGCGGAAGCATCATGGCAAGATTCGTCTTGCCGCATGCGCTTGGGAAAGCTGCCGCTATATATTGGATACGGCCGTCTGGCTCCTCTATACCCATGATCAGCATATGCTCTGCCATCCAGCCTTCCTGATTTGCCTGATAGCTGGCTACGCGCAAAGCCAGGCATTTCTTACCAAGTAGTACATTTCCGCCATACCCGGAGCCTACGCTCCATATGGTATTATCCTGCGGGAAGTGCATGATAAGGCGGCGGTTTATATCGAGGTCTGCCTTGCTGTGCAGACATTTTGTAAACTCACCATTTGTCCCGAGCTGTTTCAAGACCTTATCCCCTGCCCTGGTCATAATAAGCATATTCAACACAACATATATGCTGTCGGTAAGTTCAATACCGATCTTACTGAAAGGCGAACCGACGGGCCCCATGGAAAAGGGTATCACGTACATGGTGCGGCCCTTCATAGAGCCGCGGAATATGTCACCGGCCTTCTCATATGCCTTATCCGGTGCCATCCAGTTATTTGTGGGGCCGGCATCCTTCTTTGTGGGCGTGCATATAAAGGTAAGGCCTTCTGTGCGTGCAACATCATTTATGGCTGTGCGGTGCAGAAAACATCCGGGCAGCTTCTTCCGATTTAACCTGTGGATCTCACCTGCGGCAATAGACTCTTTTTCCAGACGCGCTCTCTGGGCCGCGGAACCATCTATCCATACGATCTTATCGGGCCTGCAAAGCGCTGCACACTTCTTAACCCATGCCTTGAGCTTCTTATGATCTGTCATACGTCACATTCCCTTTCTTTTAGAAAATTAAGTATATTATAATACAATAAATCCATAAACCATGCAATGCTTTTTATCGCAAGCGTTACGCTAAACCAAATCCGCGACTTCTGCGAGCGAATCGACAACCACGTCTGCGCCTTTGAGGTATTTCTTAGGCAGGGAGGTTGTGACAGCAATACATCTTGTCCCTGCTAATTTACATGAAGTTATGCCATAGGGTGCGTTCTCTATGACTACCGCCTCTTCCGGCTTTATCTTCAGCCTCTTTAATGCCTTGAGATACGGTTCAGGATGAGGTTTTCCTTTTTTTGTATCGCCCCCGCATACCATAACATCGAATAACTCTATCATAGCGGGCGTAAGCATCTTCTTCACATCCCAACCCGGAGTCGCGGTGACCAGGCCCAATTTAAAACCTTCTCTTTTCAATGACCGCAGCAGGCCTTTTGCGCCGCGAAATATCCTGGGCCTGAATATCTCCTTGAATATCCTGCACCTTTCCTTAAAGACCTTCTCCACCAAAGGTCTCGTGGGCCTGTACCCGCCCATCCTTAAGAAGTCCTTTGTGCTTTTGTGCCATGCCTCACCTTCTCTGGCATAGATCTCATGGTCTGTTATATCCACACCGAGCGGCCTGAAGGTCTTCTGCCAGGCCAGGACATGATAGCGCATGCTGTCGACCAGGACCCCGTCCATATCGAATATAACGGCTTTAGTAGGCATGAAATTTTTTGCGCGGTATAATTGTAAGCAGGATCAAACCCACAAAGAGACAGCCAGACCAAAGCACGACAAGATAGCCCTGGCCCTGCGGGATGAGAAACTCGACATACTCCCTCATGCCCGGATTGGCGCTGTGGGCAAAGAGACTGTTGAAGAAACCGTTTATAAGGCCATGACAGAGTATGGCCACAAGGAGGTTTCTTGACTTTATAAATAGAAGCGCGAATATGGCGCCCATTATAAGGTTCGCGCAGAACATGACAAGCACAAAAGACATGCTGAGCTCGGTAAACATGATAAAAGAGATACGCCAGGCGGCAAACAGAGAAGCGGATAACGCGATGGCAAAGATCTCACCTTTCTCAAGCAGTCTCTGCATGAGATATCCCCTGAACGCGGGCTCCTCGCATATCATCTGCAGGAATATGCTGAACAATATCCAGTAGAGAGTGTTAAAGAAGACCGCATTGCCTACCTTCTGTGCCGGCACAACAAATTTCAATATCATAAAATAGCTGCCCAGGCCCAGTGCCGCGCCGCCCGCCAGTATTGGTATAAATATTGCCAAAAACAGAAATCTCAAACTTACCTTCATTCTGACAAAGGCATGGTAGTAGACTATCAATCCGATAAACACAAGATTTATAAGGCAAAGGCCTGTGCCTGTTGTAACGATCTGCTTTGTATAAAGGCCCCACATAAGAAGAAACTCAAATAATAAAAATGCGCTGATGACACCGTAGGGTTTCAGTTTGCGATAAGGATGGCTTTTTGAATAGAGCTCGATAAGCGGCCTTTGATGCATAAAGGCCTGGAAGAAAAAGGCCAGTAAGCCGATAACAAAAGGAGCGATAAAGCCCGGTATCGACATGCCCCTGCTTACCCTGAGCCAATTAACAAAGAAACAAACGCAGGAGGCGCATGCTACAAACATCCATACATCGGAAAAACCTTTTGGACTGTTATCTTTCTTCTTCTCTGTATCCATATTTTTACCTCACCGGATTAGATAGTCGGATTTTATCCTCTTCATGCTTCGAAATATATTTGTCTTTACATCTTTGTTTGCCTTTGAGGCCTGGCGCAGAATATTCTTCATAAGCACGCGCTTTGATGTTGCTGAATTGGGGCATTTGTCTTTAAATATGGGAAAATCAGCCGCCTTTGCATAACTTACAACGTACCTCTCGTCGCATAACGCCAGGGGCCTTATTATATGAAGCCTGCCGTCAAAGAGGGACTGCTTTGGCAGCATCGTGCTTATCTCACCATGGAAGAAGAGATTGAGAAGAAACGTCTCTGCTATATCATCCTTGTGGTGGCCGAGCGCTACCTTGTTACAGCCGAGCCTCTCAGCTGTCTGGAAGAGGCGCTTGCGCCTGTTGAAGGCACACCAGAAACAGCTTACCCCGCCCTTTCTTTCTTCTGCGTTACCATTTCCAGAAAGGGCGGGGCTCATCTTTTCGTTCTTTGATTTTTTGCTCTCCCACATCCTTGACTTTTCTATAGTATAATCACATGCGCTCGCCTTAAGATAATCATCAAGAACCCTGCAGCGCTCATCATCGAGACCCAGATCCACATAGCATGCTACTATATCAAAATTTATGGGGAGTCTCTTCTGTTTATACTTCAGGGTTTTGAGCAGCGAGAGGCTGTCCTTTCCGCCGGAGATCCCGACAAGTATCTTATCATTGTCCTGTATCATATCATATATGGCGATGGCCTTGCCGACCTTCTTTGAAAAGAAGTACTCAAGCTTTGTTGGCCTGGGGGCCTTTTTAGTCGCAGTCGCTATCATATAAACTCTCGGGCTATTATTACGATCCCTCTTTTGGGGAATCTTCTTCCTGCGGCGGGGTGTTTTTGGCAAGTTCTTTATTTACAAGCGCGCTGATAGTCTTTCCATCGGCCCTGTTCTTTACCTTGCCCATTACAACCTTCATGACCTTACCCATCTCCCTGGGTGAGACAGCGCCTGTCTCGGCAACGGCCTCTTTTACTATGGCGAGCAGTTCTCCCGGGTCTATCTCCTCGGGCATATAGGCCTTGAGGATCTCGAGTTCCTTCTTCTCTTTCTCAACGAGGTCCTGACGGCCGCCTTTCTCAAAGCCCTCTATGGAGTCCTTGCGCTGACTGATCTGCCTCTTTATCGCCGCCATGATATCATCATCTGTGAGATCTTCTTTTTTTGCTATCTCGTCATTACACATTGCCGCCTTTAACAGACGCAATGTGGATACCTTAACAGCATCCTTGCCCTTCATCGCCTCTTTCAGTTCATTGTCTATTCTCTCTTTTAACATCTGGGTCCTCCTTTAGTTAGCATTACCGCGCGGCATGCTTACGCGCCAGGGTAAATATAAACAGGCCCATCATAAAGACGCCTATAAATGCCTCGGAGCCCACAAGCATCTGAAAAAGGGGCACAGGCACAGGTACCAGATCTCCAAAGCCTACTGTCGTAAAGGTGACAATACTAAAATACAAGTAGTCCCAAAAGTTGAGGCCGCCGCGTACATAGCTTTCCGGAATATGCAGTACTCCTAAACTGATATAGACGAAGCTGTATAATGATATGAGAACCGCTGAAGAGATGACTACCCGATAGGGCTTCTCGCCGTAACCGCACAGTCCAGCCATAAGAAGCGAAGGTATATAGGCCAGCTTCCTGCTTTTGAAGAGCTGCCTTCTCTCGAGCTGCTTCTCCTTAAAAGAAGCCCAGCTTGCATCATCATACCTCCCCTCCGACATAAAATGCTGTTTCAGGTTGCGATATGCCTCGCCCGCGGACAGAAGGCCCTTCTCATCTATGGGTTTATCGCCTATGAAATTATGCCTTGTAAGGAACTTTGCCTTCTCAAGCTTTACATGCCAGAACCGCACTCCGGAGAGTGTCGCCTTTAAGAAGTCGGCTTCTTGAAAATTTGCCTCTGCAAGTGTCGCGTCCTTTATATGCGCGTTCCAAAGGCGCGCGCCGGACAGGTCTGCTTTTAAAAGATGCGCGCCTTCCAGATCGACGCTTGCCATATTCGCCTGCTGGAGATTTGCACCGATAAGATTTGAACCCTTCAGGTTTGCGGCAGTAAGATCTGCGCCGGCGAGATCAGCAAGGCCCAGATCTGCGCCTTCGGCATCTATGCTCTGCCATTCTGCCTCAGGAAACTCCAGACGGCGAAGGCAGAAATCCTTTATGGAACCTGATGTGCTGATATAATCGGTAAGCTCCTGCCGGTAGGCATTCTTATCCTCTATATGCCTCCAGCAGAAATCCGAAAGGCTCAATGGCCGCCGCTTACAATCTTTATGTTCACATGTATTCGTCATCTAAATATAAGGTATAGGTAAAAAAAGTAACTCACCAGCAGGATAGCGCCTTCAAACCTGCTGATCCTAAGGCCGGTCTTCAGTATAGGGGCCAGCGCAAATGTATACAAGAGCAGGAGCGGCAGGCTGAAATACAATATATTCGGCTCAACCGCTATAGGCCTTATAAGACAGACGACCCCTATCACGCCCAGGATATTGAATATATTGCTTCCGATAACATTGCCGACGCTTATATCACCCTCTCCGTGTCTTGATGCTATAAGCGATGCGGCCAGTTCAGGCAAGGAGGTACCTATGGCAACGGCTGTCAGGCCTATGACCACTTCTCGAATGCCAAAATGCCTTGCCAAGCTTATGGCTGAACCTACTATGAGATTGGCTCCGTATGCAAGCCCTGCCAGGCCTATCAACAGAAAGATAAAGGACTTCTGTTTTGAATAGGTCCTGAAACCATCGGACTTCTCCACCGGGGCCTCTTCTTTTGCATGCCTTATACAATAGAATATAAAGGCGGCAAGGGACACAAGGAGTATAGCTGCCTCTGGTTTTGTTATCCTGAGATCAGCGCATATTATAAAAAAGCCTATTGTGACTACAAAGAGTATCGGCACTTCGCGCCGCAAAAGGTTTGCCTTTATGCTGATCGGTTTGATCAATGCCGACAGTCCCAGCACAAGGCCTATGTTGGCAATACAGCTTCCGACAACGTTACCTAATGCCAGATCCTTGCTCTTTCTTATGGCAGCCAGTATACTCACGCAGAACTCAGGGGATGAGGTGGCAAATGCCACGACTACAACGCCGATAATGAGCGGCTTTATGCCAAATATACGCGCAGCGCTCGAAGAGCCCTTGATAAAGAGCTCGCCGCCGATGTAGAGCAATCCAATACCCACTATAAATAATACTAAGTCTAAAATCATAGCATTATATTATATAAGTAAGGACTGTTGCTGTCAAGCGCAATGAGGGGGGGCACCTTTAAGAACGATTTTGGGACCGGGTTGCGCACGCCTGCCGGCAGGCAGGGAATCGCAAACGGTACACTATTTCTTGAGGTAGACCATGAGGATCATGATGGCGGCGGGAGTAACACCGGAGATCCTTGAGGCCTGGCCCAGGGAGAGCGGTCTTACCTTATCGAGTTTCTCGACTATCTCCTTTGACAGGCCTGAGATAGTGGAAAAATCCAGGGCCTTGGGGACCCTTATCTTATCTACATCCTGCATCCTTCTGACATCGGCGATCTGCCTCTTTATAAAACCCTCGTACTTTACCAACAGCTGGACCGCCTCACCGTATTCAACCGGCAGGGAATCGGTAATGATCCTCAACCGACATAGGTCGGCATATCTTACCTGGGGCCTGCGCAAAAGTTCGGATGCAGTAGCCACCCCCTTCAAGGCGGAGGTGCCCAACTTCTCCAATTCCTGGTTTATATCCTTGCCGGGCTTGACCTTCACAGTATCCAATTCCTTTATGGCCTCGTCTATCCTTCTCTTCTTCTCCTGTGTCTCCTGAAGCTGTTTCTTGTCTATGAGCCCTATCCTGTGGCCATGGCTCCTTAACCGCAGGTCTGCATTGTCCTCACGCAGCATCAGGCGGTACTCGACCCTCGATGTAAACATCCGATAAGGCTCATCGGTCCCCTTTGTTATCAGGTCATCAATAAGGACGCCTATATAGCCCATCGACCTGTCGAGGATCAAGGGCTCATTCCCCTTTATCTTTAGCGCGGCATTGACACCTGCTATAAGGCCCTGCGCAGCAGCCTCTTCATATCCTGTGGTGCCATTGATCTGACCTGCAAGATAGAGCCGGCCTATTCTTTTTGTCTCCAATGTCGGTAAAAGTTCTCTGGGCTGAATAAACTCATATTCGATACCATAACCGGGCCTGAGGATCTGGGCATTCTCAAGGCCCTCGATGGAATGGACTATCTTCTCCTGTACATCTATCGGCAGGCTTGTGGAAAGCCCGTTCGGATAATACCACTCTGTATCAAGGCCCTCCGGCTCAAGAAATATCTGGTGCCTGTCTCTGCCGGAAAACTTCACTATCTTATCCTCTATGGACGGGCAATACCTCACGCCTGTCGAGGTGATGATGCCGGTGTATAATGGCGAGCGGTCCAGATTATCACGGATAATAGAATGCGTAGCAGGGTTGGTGTGGGTAATATAGCAGAGCAGTTTGTTCTCAAGTTTCTTTTTGGTTGAAAATGAAAAAGGCAGCGGCTTCTCATCCCCGGGCTGGGGCTTCAACTTGCTAAAATCTATCGTCTCTTTCTTGAGGCGCGGTGTTGTGCCTGTCTTCAGCGTTGCTATCTCAAACCCTAAGGCCTTTAAAGACTTGCTCAAGCCTATCGATGCCGGCTCTCCGAATCTTCCGCCCGGCGTGTGCTCAAGGCCTATATGTATAAGCCCGTTAAGAAATGTACCCGGCGTAACTACAAAGGCACCGGCGCAGATAAGGCCTGAGTTCTTTGTCTTTACCGCGTCTGCCTTGCCGCCTTTGACTACTATATCTACGACCTCATCCTCCAGGAGATCCAGGTTCTTTTGTGAGATGACGCAGGAACGCATATATTCAGAATATCTATGCCTGTCCGCCTGGGCGCGTGATGACCATACCGCAGGCCCCCGGCCCTTGTTCAACACCCTGAAGTGTATGCCGGTTGCGTCTGCCGCCTTTGCCATCTCGCCGCCGAGGGCATCTATCTCCTTTACGAGCTGGCCCTTTCCTACCCCGCCGATAGACGGGTTGCAGGACATGTGGCCTATCGTGTCTATGCGCATAGTAATAAGGAGCGTCTTAGCGCCCATACGCGCAGATGCCAGGGCTGCTTCACAGCCCGCGTGGCCGGCACCTATAACAACCACATCGTATCTCTTCATAATTTAAATTGGATTGGTGGGGACAGGTTCCCGAACAAATCTGGGATCCCCCTACGCCCTTTTTGCGCAGAATATACGGTCGGGCTTCGGAGGACAGGCAGGTTCGTGCTTGGTTTGGTAAACGTCTCTATTTCCTACCCGACATTTTGGGCTAAGATTATGGCTTCGGCTATCTCTCTCATCGTGCGCCTGGTATCCATGGCCAGTTTCTGTATCCTGCGAAAGGCCATGTCTTCGCTCAATCCATGCGTCTTCATCAGGATGCCCTTGGCGCGTTCTGTGAGTTTACGTGACGCCAGCTCCTCCTGGATGACCTTCGTCCGCACCATGAGGTGCGCATTCTCTATAACGATAGCTGCCTGATTTGCCACGGCAGCAAGGAGACTTATCTCGGATTTGGTAAACTTGTGCGGCCTTGATGTGTAAAGGTTTAGCGCCCCTATGACCTTGTCCTTCACCCTTAGCGGAATACACAAGAGCGAGCAGAGCTTCTCTTTCTTCGCAATGCTAAGATTCCTGTACTGCGGGTCTTTTTTTACATCCCTGACGATGATATGCTTACCGGTCATAACAACCTTGCCGGCAATACCCTCACCCATCTTCAGGCTTGGCTTTTTGTTATATGCCTCACTCATAGACTGCGTTGCCTTGACATCGAGGGTGCCCTTCTTTTCGTCGATGAGCATCAGGGAGCATATCTTTGAATGCATGACCTCTGCGGTGAGCGTCACTATAAGCTTGAGTATATCCTCAAGATAGAGCGATGAGGTTACCGCTTCACTTACCTTGGATAAGGTCTCTATATGCTTCTTATATGGGAGGGTCTTTGATTTTTTCTTCGGCATATTACAACTTCACTTCCATAGCGCGCGGAGGGCAGGCAGGAACACACAGTTCACAGGCGATGCATTTATCAATATCAAATATCACTTCCATGGTCTTCCTGTCGACATACAGCGCATCCGTAGGGCAGATGGTTACACAGGCACCGCAATGGGTGCAGCGCTTTTCGTTTCTCTTGACATCACGGCTTAGGGTCTGGACCTTGATGCCCTGATCCTGGAGAAACTTTATGCCCTGGGCATACTGCTTATCCTTGCCGCTCAGCTCAAGAACCATAACCCCTTCTTCGTTGGGCATGATCTTTGCCTGCAGTATATTGAAGACAAGGTCATACTCCTTGACCAGATGATAGGCTATCGGCTTATCTATAAGCTTGTACGGAAAATGTAATACGATCCTCTTTTTCTTCATGGCCTTATTATACCTCGCACTATATTATATATCAACTAATTTTATATTTCCCCAGGCGCCGAGGGTATCATCGACAGCTATCAGGATACCGTTTATGCCCTTTATGCCCCTCCCGTACCTGATCGCCTTGTCAACATCTTTGCCTGTCTTGACCTTATTGCATATAGAGGTTGCGGCTGCATCAGCCAGGGAAGTGGATTTCGATAGAACAACAACGCAATCGGCCTTGCCAAAACTGAGGCTGTGCCCGACCGTGCCGCTTGAGGTACATATGCCGCAGGGCGTATCCTCTGCTGATATCTCAATGGCTATCTTTTTGCTGAATTTAGAACTGCCCGCATATATACCGACAATGCGCGGCTTCTTTGACGAGATAAATATATCACCGCCGTTCTCAACGATAACCTGCGAACAGTGTTTCAGAAGCTGCCTGCCAACTCCTTCGGCAACCGCGCCCGCTACTGCTGCCATGGGCCCGACACCACAGGCCTTTCCCGAGCGTGCCATATCCTTTATGATAAGGGATGCTTTTGGTTTTAATATAACAGGCTTAAGGCTCTTCTCAAAACCGGGATGATTCTTGATATAAGCATGTAAGACCACCCTGAGCTTTTCAATGCAGGAGAGGGCCTCTTTCTTCAGGTCCTTATCAGCAGAAATGAACAGATCGGTCTCTATCAGGGTAACCCTGAAAGAGACCAGGTCCTTTGATCTTACATATCTCCTGTAGGTGCGGGGCTGGTATGTCATTAGTAAACGAAACTTATGACTTTGGTTTTCCCATTATTACCTTGACGTGGTGACGTTTATCATCGCTGAAGGCAGGGACGATATTTGACTTCAGCTTTTTGCCGTCTACTGTGATCTCAGCAACCCCGGTAGAAACATACCGCGGGTTCACGACCTCAATAGTATAGTAGGCATTGCGGAAGGTCCTTCTCACCTTAAAGAGTCTCCATCGATTTGGGATACAGGGGGATATGAGCAGACCGTCCAGGGTGGGTTTTATGCCGAGTATCTCTTCTGTCATCACCTTGAACATCCAGTAGCCGGCGCAGTTATACCAGGAGTTTCTGGCGCTGCCATCTGTAGGAGAATCTGCCCCATCCACATATTCGCAGGAGACATAAGGCTCCAGTCCATATATATCGGACTTGTGGGACCTATCGACAGGGTTTAGCCTGGTAAACATGGACCAGGCATTGTTTGCACGGCCGAGCTTGGCCTCTGCCCATATGGCCCAATAGGCTGTTTCAAGGCTTATACCGCCATTCTCCATTACTCCGGGCGGCAGTTTGCTTATGGTACCGGCCTCTTCGTCGAGTTCTGTATAGGAAGGCGAAAGCGCAGCAGGACCGTGGGCCTGGTATAGCTGTGATTTTACATTGTCCATAAGCGCGCGCGCCTCATCGCCTTCGCAAAGGCCTGAGAGTATAGCCCAGACCTGCGTATCCAGAAACAGGCGTGCGTTCTTGCCATTTGCAATACCTATGGACCTGCCATTTTGAGATATCGCCCTTATAAACCTATCCTCATTCCAGCATATCTTCGTCAACTTCTCCTTGAGTTTCTTTAGTTTGGCCTCATAGTCTGCGGCTATATTGCTGGCATTCTTCAGCCGGCATACAGCGAGAAACTCCGAAAGAACATAGACCAGGAACTGGCCGAGCCAAATAGACTCTCCCTTCTCCTGCCTGAAAGGTCCGTCCAGGCTTCTCATATAATCGGTACCGGATATAGACGGAAGGCCCTTCTTGCCGATCGACTCAAACGCCCTGTCTATTGCCTTTGTGCAATGCAAAAAGAGATCCCCTTTTGGCACATCCTGAAATCGCACATCCTCATCCAGGACAGAAAGGTCCTTTGTCTCCTTAAGGTATTCACATACCGAGTACGCAAGCCACAATGGGGCTGTGACCGATTCCGACCTCTGGCCCTCCTGCGTCTTGGGGTCCCATCCGTCTATGACCGACCCATCCTCAAACTGCTTCTCCGCGCAATTCAAAAGCAATTCGCGGTGGCGCTTTGGGTTGATCGATAAGAATGTGAGACCGTTTATCATATATTTATCAAAACTCACTTTGTTATCAGGGCTGTTATAAGAACCGTGGCTTGATAGCCCTGCGGATATCGCCTGGTATCTGAACCATTTGTTGCTCAATATATTTGCGCCCTCATCGGGTGTCATTATATTATATCCATTAAAACGCATGGTCCAGCGGTGTCCTGCCCTTGAAAACTCCTCCTCCACGACCTTGGCGTTCTTATACTTCTTAATTATCCTCTCCGCATCCTTGAGCTCGCCGCAGGCACCGACCGTAAACAAAAGTTCCTTCTCGCCGTGTGGCGGCAATTCTATCTCAATCTGCAGGGCTGCTGCAGGGTCATAATACCTACCCTTCTCTCCGAAACACATCCCTTTTTCAACGCAGCGCGGGTTTGAGGCATCGCGGTATGCGCCGATAAAGAACTCCCTGCCGCAGGTAAATGTAGATACCTTATGGTTTACAGAGTGAAACGCATATTCTGAGCTCGGTGTCTTTGCAAAGGCCGCTGAGAGATCCTGATTAAAGGACGTGTCCACGAAGAACCTGTCATACTCCCTGTTTCCCGAGGGTTTGCCGAATTCCCACTCGAGATAACTGAATACACTCAAGAACCTCTCCTCATCGGTAACATTCCTTATACGCATCTGCCAGATCTCGACTGGTTCGTCAGCGGCGACATAATAGATAAGACTTGATATGATACCGTTGTTCCTTGAGCTTATATTAGTATAGCCCACGCCCTGCCTCACCTCATAGAACTCCGGCTGCTTGCATACAGGCTTCCACGTGGCGGACCAGAAATCCTGGGTCTGGTTATCCCTTATATATACAAATTTTCCCAGGCTGTCACCTCTCATGTCCTGATGCCACCGGGTTATCCGGTTGCGCATGCCGCCTTTAAAGCTCATACCGCTTCCTGCCTGCGATACGATCATGCCATAGTCACCATTGGTAATAATATTGCACCACGGGGCAGGGGTCTCGGGGGTATTTATTACAAACTCTGAACCGTCGTATAAGAAGAATCCGTATCTTGTGCGAAATACCTCCTTGACCTTTCCGAGAGGAAGAAGCAGGCGCGCCATGGGCGTTACCTTCTCCTTCTTACGCCTGGCAGGGGCAGGGGCCTTCCCGGGTTTGGCCTTTGGCTTTTTGACCTTTGCCTTTTTTGCCTGTGGTTTCCTGAGCGGCGCGGTCTTCTTCTTGGGCTTGGCCTTGGGCCTTGCCTTCTTTGCTACGTTCTTCTTTGACTTTTTCTTTGCCATGCGAGTCTCCTCTCTATACTACTATGTTAATCAGTTTTTTAGGTACAACGATAAATTTTCTTATGGGCTTGTCATTTATCCAACCCTTGACCTTTTCATCAGAAAGGACCTTTTCCTTAAGATCCTCCTCAGAAATATCCAGCGGGGCCTCTACCTTTGCGCGGAGTTTTCCGTTTATCTGGACAGGAAAGATAAGCTCCTGCTCCTGGGCCTTTGCCTCATCATAGGCAGGCCATTGCTGGTTAAAGATACTCGGCTCCTTGCCCAGCTTCTCCCAGAGCTCCTCTGTTATATGGGGAACGAACGGGCTCAAAAGAAGCACCGCTGTCTGAGCAGCCTCGCGGACAACGGACGAGGCACCCTTGTCTACTACATTATATGCGGCGTTGACAAGCTCCATCACCGCGCTTATTGCTGTATTGAATTTAAAGTCACCCTCGATATCTCTGGTCACCTTTCTTATGGTCTGGTGGATCTTTCTCTCGAGTGCCTTCTCTTCTGCGTTCTGAGCACTGGTGCCTGATGGCTGATGACTGACTTTATCCACCAGCCTCCATAGCCTTCCCAGAAAACGATAGGAGCCCTCTACTGCCCTGTCGTTCCACTCCGCATCCTTCTCCGGCGGACCGATAAAGAGGGTATAGAGCCTCACTGTATCTGCTCCGTATCTTTCTATAAGCGCATCCGGCGAGACCACATTGCCTTTCGACTTCGACATCTTTGCGCCATTCTTTATTATCATGCCCTGGGTAAACAGGGAACCGAACGGCTCTTTAAAATCTATGTATCCCAGATCGTTCAATACCTTTGTTATAAACCTGGAATATAGAAGGTGCAGTATGGCATGTTCCACCCCGCCGATATACTGGTCTACGGGAAGCCACTTGTTGACCAGCTCACGATCAAAGGCCTCTCTCTCATCCTTTGGCGACAGGTAACGGAGATAATACCAGCTGGAATCGACAAAGGTATCCATGGTATCTATCTCGCGCCTGGCCGGGCCTTTGCACTTAGGGCACTTTGTATTTACAAAATCCTTGCAGTCTGCCAACGGAGACTGGCCGTATGGCTTAAACTTTATTGCCTCAGGCAGAAGAACCGGCAGGTCCTTCTCAGGTACAGCAACGACGCCGCACTTTTCACAATAAAGAATCGGAATCGGCGCGCCCCAATATCTCTGGCGGGAGATGAGCCAGTCGCGCAGCCTGTAATGCACAGCGCGCTTGCCGATCTGTTCCTTCTCCATCCAGTCTGCTATTTTCTCCATTGCTTCACGGTTGCCCAGTCCGTCAAACTGATCGGAATTTACCATGACCCCGTCTTCGATATAGGCGCACTCCATCTTTGATGCATCGAGGGGCTCCTTCGGGTCATCAATAACAACCTCTATTGGCAGATCGTATTTTTTGGCAAATTCAAAATCCCTCTGATCATGCGCAGGCACTGCCATGACCGCGCCTGTACCGTACTCCATAAGAACATAGTTGGCGATCCACAGAGGTATCTTTCTTTCGTTGACCGGGTTTATGACATAGCAGCCTGTAAATACGCCTTCCTTCTCAGCCTCCGCAGCCGCCCTGTCGGCCTTTGCCTGTGCCTTTGCCTTTTCTATGAAAGAAGATATCTTCTCCTTCTCAGGGCTTTTCTCTATAAGCTCTCTTATCATCGGATGTTCGGGCGCAAGGACCATATATGTTGCGCCGAATATAGTATCCACCCTTGTGGTATAGCAGGTGAGTTTCTGATCTTTGCCGTCGATGGGAAAATCTATATTAACGCCCGTGCTCCTGCCGATCCAGTTGGTCTGCATGATCTTGACCTTAGAGGGCCAGCCCTCAAGCAGCGAGATATCATCCAGAAGCCTCTGGGCATAATCGGTTATCTTAAAGAACCACTGCTCCAGATCCTTTTCAACCACCTTTGTATCGCAGCGTTCGCATCCTGAGTCCACGACCTGCTCGTTTGCAAGTACCGTCTTGCATGAAGGGCACCAGTTGACAGCGGCCTTCTTCTTATAGGCAAGCCCTTTCTCAAACAGCTTCAGGAAGATCCACTGGGTCCACATGTAATAGTCCGGGAGGCAGGAAGCGATCTC
>JABMQS010000011.1 GCA_013202525.1 Candidatus Omnitrophota bacterium | reverse complement strand
GGTTCGACTGAGCGTCAACAATGGCGGAGAGGCAGGGATTCGAACCCTGGAGACCCAAAGGGCCCACGTGTACTCCAAACACGCGCACTCGACCGGACTATGCGACCTCTCCGACGTAGATAATATAACAGTTATTCTGGCTTTTGTCTATACTCTATATCTGAAAGATAGGCGGCGACCTTTGTAAGCATGGGCGCCCTTACAACTGCCAAAAGGGGCAGTCTTCTCTCATCGCAGCTGAAATATCCGCTTACCCTGCCCTTTTTGACCTTTTGGCCTTTAAGCTTGGCATAGGGCTGGATATAGAAAGATTTCTGCCTGCCAAGCTTGGGGATCCTGACAATACCCTTGCCTTCGATCAAACCGAATAGTTTATAATTAGACTCGTTGTTACAGACAGCATACTCTATTCTTTTTCCAACCTGTATTGGCAATGTCCTGAAATAGTAAGAAGCTGTCAAGGTGTCCTGGGTATTGGGCGGTATGGTAAATTCCTTCTTTGATTTATCAAGAAAATTCTCAAAATACGCCTTGTGGTTGACCTGGTCAAAATCCGTAACCGCGTCCTTCTTATACCCGCCCTCTCTGCGATGGACCTCATGGCGCAATGTATAGAGCCCTTCAGCATCCATATAAGAGGTAAAGCGGTCATCTATCTTGTATATCGCTGAACAGAAATCATTTGTCTTAACAAGCACTTCGAGGTGATATGCATCCCGCCCCCTTATCTTCTCTATACCTTTTATGGAAGCGGTTATTATCCCAACCGGCAGGCCCAGCCACTTTACCCTATAAGTCAGCTTTTCATACTCAGCAAAACGCGCAGCAGGCGGCTCAATTATTATGTCTGCCTCTGCGCTTTCTGCCCCGGCCTTCTTATTGGCAGGTGCAAAATTCTGTGCCCCATAAACTGCTGTATTGATGCTCAACAACAAGATGAGTATTATAAAAAGGATATCCCTACGCATAAGCCGGCTCCATGGCATCAATAAGCTTTACCTCGACCATGCCCCTTACTGCATTGGCGAGTAAGATCCCATCAGCCTCTATTATATCTTTGCGGTATAGCACCTTTTCTCTTACCGGTAGGCGGTTGCTCCTTAACATATGTCTTCTGTAAACACCATTTAATAACCCGCACTCGATCGGCGGGGTATAATAGATGCCGCCCTTCTTGATAAAGATGTTCGATATTGCCCCTTCTGTGATCTCGCCCCTTTGGTTCTGAAAGATCATATCATAAAATCCCTCATCCCTGCACCTCTTATACTCTTCATCGTAGATCCTTCTGTTTGTCGTCTTATGGAATAAGAAGGAATCGGATGAGCTGGTCTTCTTATCAGAGAAGATTATGAGTCTGTCGATATGTTCTTTAGCGATTATTGAAGATGCAATGGTTGCCTTGCCTTCCTTGCTTAGCAGGAGCCTTACCCTGTGCCTCTTATCCTTATGTAGAGTTAAGAGCTCTTCTTTAAGGCTCTTGAGAACGGCATTCTTATCATATGAAAATTTAAAATAAGCCGCGGACTCGGCAAGCCTTTCCATATGAAGATCCAGAAGATGGCAGCCTTTACCGGGCTGCCAAAGCATGGTTTCTATAAGGCAAAAATCCGGCGTCTTCTGCGTAAGAAAGTTTGCCTTCAGCCTGCACTCCGCATACTCTTTTCCTGGATCTGAATCATAGACCACGCCACTTCCTATGCCCATCTCTCCTCTACCTGAGTCTCTATCTAAAAGGAGTGTTCTTATCGCCACATTAAAGACAGACTCACCATGAGGTGAGATAAAACCTATTGCCCCTGTATATATCCGGCGCGGCTCCTTTTCCAGCTTATCTATTATCTGCATGGTCTTTATCTTGGGCGCTCCTGTCACTGAGCCTGACGGAAAGATAGAGCTGAAGAGGCCATGCAGGGAGACCTTGGGTCTTACCCTGCCTTCTACGGTCGATGTCATCTGCAATATGGACTCGTAATTCTCCACCTCAAAGAGCCTCCTGGTCTTCACCGTATCTGTCTGGCAGATCTTTCCAAGGTCGTTTCGCAAGAGGTCCACTATCATGATATTTTCGCTTCTGTTCTTGGGGCAAAGGTGGAGCAGGCCTTCGTTTTTGGTATCTTCTGCCGGATACCGGCCACGGTTCAGGGTGCCCTTCATGGGCTTTACCTGTATGGAGCCTTCTTTCTTTCTGAAGAATAACTCAGGCGAAAGAGATATCATATCCCTGCCATTGCACCTCATCAATGCAGAGTAAGAGACGCCCTGCTTTCTCCTTAAGCTTGAATACAGGTCGGCAGTGGAACCGCTAAATTCAAAGTTTAGCTTGAGGGTATAGTTTACCTGATAGGTCTGGCCTTTTTCGATATAGGACTTAATCTTGCCTACTGCATCTATATATTCGGCCTCTGTCCTGTTTAGCCTTAAGGCCTTTATAGAATAATCTGTGCCGCAAGCTTCATTGGTAAAGGTTTCCTTGCGATGATCAAAGATAGCTGGGTCCTTATAAATCCCAAACCACAGAAGCGGAAAATCAGAATCTATCCTGCCTTCAAGGCTCTCTTCAAATGCAAAACCTGCCTCGTAAGAAAGAAAGCCCGCTGCAAAATAACCTTTCTTTACCATCCTCTCAACGCTATCCAGGGTTGGTTTCACTTCATCTATCTTGCTGCATGAGATGACCTTAAGGGGCTTCGCAAACAGGTAGCTCTTATAATCCTGCCGCGTCATCCTCTTGGTCTCAAGAAAGAGGAAATCATCCTGGTTTTCTAAATCCTTCAATATGTCCTGTAGCAATATCTTCTTCATAATGGTATTAATTTAAGGCCGCGCTCTGGCCGGCAAGGTAGCCGGTAGAAAACGCTGCCTGAAGGTTAAAGCCGCCGGTGTCGGCATCCACGTCTATCATCTCGCCGGCAAAATAGAGGCCTTTTATCAGGCGCGATTCCATTGTGCGGGGGTCTATATCCTTTAAGGAGACGCCTCCCCGGGTAACCATCCCCTCTTCTATGGGCCGGGAGCCTTTGATATCAAGGCCAAAGCCCTTGAAAAGTGACGCCATATCCCTGCGCTCGGCCTGACTAATCTGGTTTACCCGTTTGCCTGGATCGATCTTTGCAATATCTATAAATAGGCCTATCATCCTCTGCGGAAGCATATCCTTTAAGGTGTTTTTGATCTGCCTGCCAGGGCTTACCTTAAATTCCCTCAAGAACCGCGCGTCGATCTGTTCCATAGATAAGGCGGGCTTTAGATCTATCGCTACAGACACCTTTTTGCCTTCATGGAGCCATTCGGTGATCTTGCCGCTCAATGATAAGACCAGGGGCCCTGAGATACCAAAACCTGTAAACAGCAGCTCGCCCATATCTGAGATAATATGCTTTTTTCCGCAGATGAATTTAAGGCGTATGTTCTTCAGCGTCAGGCCTTCCAGCAGTTTCGGGTAATTTTGTGTAGTCACAAGAGGCACAAGGCCCGGCCTGTATAAAACCATACGATGGCCAAGGCCCTTTGCAATGCTTAAACCTTCTCCTGTCGAACCTGTAAATCTATAAGAGACACCGCCTGTGGCAAGGATAAGCCTGTCGCAGGGAATGGTCTTGCCATCCTCAAGCACTGCCTCCTTTACATTAGAGCGCTCTGTTAATATCTTCCTGACCCACGCGCCTGAGATGATCTTTACCTTATTTTTCTTAAGCTCTGCCTCGAGCACCTTGAGGACGCTATCAGACCTGTCGGTTGCGGGGAATACGCGCTGCTGTCTCTCTACCTTAAGGTGCAGGCCCCGTTTTTTGAAGAAGTCGATCAGGCCTGTATTAAAGAAAGCCTTAAAGGAATCTCTCAGGAATTGTCCGTTCTTCGAAAACCTCTTTAAGAATAATTCCAGGCCACAGGCATTGGTAATATTGCAACGCCCCTTGCCGCTTAAGAGAAGTTTTTTGCCGAGCGAAGGGTTCTTTTCAAGCAGTATAACATTCTGTTTCAGCTCACTGGCCCTTATGGCTGCCATCATCCCGGCGGGGCCGCCACCGACGACAACGATCCTCTTTGCCTGCATGTCTTCCTTTGATAATTTCTACGAAGCCGTGCAC
Organism: Candidatus Omnitrophota bacterium; assembly: GCA_013202525.1. Taxonomy (GTDB): domain Bacteria; phylum Omnitrophota; class Gorgyraeia; order JABMRG01; family JABMRG01; genus JABMQS01. The sequence continues at coordinate 3,738 of JABMQS010000011.1, read as the reverse complement.
AAAAGTAGCACGGCGAAGTAGGATGGCGGAGGCGGGAGGATTCGAACCCCCGAGGACCTTGCGACCCTTCCGGTTTTCGAAACCGGTGCACTCATCCAGCTATGCGACGCCTCCGAAAATTAGAAAAATTTCTCTAAAACAGGTTATGAAGAGAACAGCTTCATTATCTTGATCTTTGAGGGGGGAAGTTTACATATATGGAGCTTCTTGTGCCTCATGGCGTCGGGGGCCTCTTCGTCCTCAATCTCCTTGAATCCAAGCGGGGCTAAGAATCCCGGCCTATGCGTAACACCATAGACAAGCTTATCAGGATCCATGCGCTTTGCCTCTTCTAGTAAAAATGCGGCAAGACGCTTTCCTATATCCTTTCCCCTATGGTAATAATCAACGCCCACGGAGGCAAGCTCAAAGAAGTCTCCGTAATCTATGATCCTGCCAAATGCCACTGCCTTATCATCAAGCCTTGCCACAAAGAAGTTGCGCCAGTCCGCACCTGTGGCGTCGAGGACATAGTTCTTGAGCTTCTCCTGTATATAGGGCCAGTCTTTCTCCTGAGCTTTTTCTATTATTATCTCTTCCATAAGGTAAAGTATGGCCTGCCATCCGCAGCCCGCTTCCACGAAACTCTTACATTTCGAGGCGTAGGATGGTTTACCATCCGAAGCCTACACCCCTGGACTTCTTACATTTCGAGGCACAGGATGGTTTACCATCCGAAGCCTACACCCCTGAACTTCTTACATTTCGAGGCGTAGGATGGCGGAGGAGGAAGGATTCGAACCCTCGAGGACCGTGAGGCCCTAACGGTTTTCAAGACCGCCGCATTCAACCGGACTCTGCCACTCCTCCGATTTTGGTATCTACAATAATACCATTGTGTTAGTAAGTTGTCAACGGCTACAGGAACAACTGCCTAAAAATACCCATATATATATCTTTTGTCCTTATGCCAACGGCCGTAATAAACCCTGTAAAACTGACATCCCTAAACAACAGGCTGAATATAAGGGCGATTACGATAACATTAATTATATATATAAGGCATATGGAGAAAAAATACCCTGCATGCAAAAGGTCGGTCTGTCTTATCTTTAGGAAATCCACGGTCAATACGATGTGAAACGCTAAGGTAAAACCGACCAGAAACAGAAACGGCGAAAGAAGCGGCTTTGTATTTGTAAATATCGACAGTGTAAAAAATAATAAGGCTATGATAACCGTATAGAACGGCATAAAATATGGCGCAAGGGCTATGAAAATATTGCTCTTTGTGGTGCCGACACTGCCGCCCTGCCCAGATACACGGAAAGAGGTGACCCTGCCGCCTGAGATCCATGCAGCCACAACATGCATAAGTTCATGGCCAACGACATAGATATAGGCAGGCTTAAAGAATAACGCATGAAACGCAAGATAGGCAACCGCGCCCATAAGAAAGAACTTCTGGGCCTCATAAGACAGCGACCTGATCTGGCTCAACTGTCCATAGAGGCTAAGGGATACTGCTATACACACAGGCAGCAATGTAAGGCCCAGCAATAGCCTGGCGGCACGCTTTAGCAGGGGCGTGTATGAAACTGCATCGTCTATATTTAAGTCTCGTCGCTGTGGCATTGGGCAAAGTTACTTCTTTGGCGGCTTAATGAGCTTGTCACCGCCCATGTATGGCACCAGCGCCTTTGGTATCTCTATGGTGCCGTCTTTTTTCTGGTAATTTTCCAATATGGCCGCTATAAGCCTTGCAAAGGCAACGCCTGAACCATTCAATGTATGGACAAAAGAGAGTTTGCCGGTAGCCTTCTCCCTGAACTTTATGTTTGCGCGGCGGGCCTGGAAATCCTCAAAATTGGAACAGCTTGAGACCTCAAGCCATGCGTCTATGCCAGGGGCCCATATCTCTATGTCATAACACTTGCTGGCAGCAAAACTCAAATCCCCTGTAGAGAGCGCCATGATCCTGTAGGGGATCTTGAAAAGCTTGATCACCTCTTCTGCGTTCTTAAGCAGAGACTCAAGCTCATCATATGAATCCTTTGGCTTTACAAACTTTACCATCTCAACCTTATCGAACTGGTGGACCCTTGTCAGACCTTTGGTCTCTTTTCCGTAAGAACCTGCCTCCCTTCTGAAGCATGGGGTGTAGGCAGTATAATATATGGGCAGGTCTTCTTCCTTCAGGATCTCATCACGGTGTATATTGGTAACCGGCACCTCAGCAGTCGGTATCAGAAAGAGGTCATCATCCCTTAATTTGTACATATCCTCTTCAAGCTTGGGCAGTTGGCCTGTAGCAGTCATGCTGGCCCTATTTACCAGGGCAGGAGGCCACACCTCTTTATAACCATGCTTTTTGGTGTGCAGGTCCAGCATAAAGCCCATAAGGGCCCTTACCATCCTTGCGCCTTCGCCTATAAAAAGGCTAAACCCCGCGCCTGAAAGCTTGGATGCGGCAGAAAAGTTTAAAATATTGCAATATTCACCTAATTCTATGTGCGACAACGTTTTAAAGCTAAAATTAGGCATCTTTCCGCCTTCTCTTACCAGCTTATTGGACTTGGCATCTGGGCCAACCGGCACTGAAATATGGGGTATATTTGGGATATTGATGGTAAAATCTGATATTTTTTTGTCAATTTCCCCCACTTTAGTATCTATTTCCTTGATTTTTTGGGAAACTGTCTTCATTTCAGACATAAGCGATTCTGCATCCTTCTTTTCTCTCTTCAGGACCGATATCTCTTTTGAGGCTAGATTGCGCTTGTTTTTGAGCTCATCTACCTCGACAAGCATGGCCCTGCGGTTCTTGTCTAACTTTAAGAGTTCATCCACATCCAGCTTCAGGTTGCGGTCTTTAAGTGATTTCTTTACCTTTTCAGCCTCTTCCCTTATAAGCTTAATATCTAACATTCTACCTCCTTAGCCCTTAAGAACGCCCAAGGGCTTCATACGACATACACGTTTTGATATACCTGCACCCTCAACTGCCTCAACCACCTCATTTACATCCTTGTAGGCCTGGGGCGCTTCTTCTGAAATAGTACCTTTTCCTGCTGCCATAAGCACTATGCCCTTCTCCTCCAGCTCTTTCCTTACCTGGTCAACGGGAAAGCTGCGTATCGCCGCCTTCCTTGAAAGGCAGCGGCCGGCACCATGGCAGGTGCTTCCAAAACTATCATCCATCGCCTTCTGTGTGCCTGCAAGGAGATAGGAGTTTGTACCCATATCCCCTGGTATAATAACGGGCTGGCCTATGTTTTTGTAGATAGGTGGAAGGTCGGGCTGGCCCGGGCCAAAGGCACGGGTTGCGCCTTTTCGATGTATGCACAGGGACTTCTCTTTGCCGTCTATCTTGTACTTCTCCACCTTTGCTATATTATGGGCAACATCGTATACGAGCGACATACCTAAACCCTGCCAGCTTTCACTAAATATCTTTTCAAATGTGAGCCTTACAAGATGCATAAGGCACTGCCTGTTATTCCACGCATAGTTTGCAGCGCACTTCATGGCGCCGAAGTATCTTTTGCCTTCAGCTGAATTAAACGGAGCACATGCAAGCTGCCTGTCGGGAACCTTGATATTGTATTTGGATAACGCGGAGATCATGCCCTTGGCATAGTCATCACATACCTGATAACCGAATCCCCGGGACCCGGAATGTATCATGACAGTAATCTGGCCCTTCTCCAGGCCAAAGGTCCTTGCAGCATCTTCGTCATAGACCTCGTCTATGGCCTG
>JABMQS010000080.1 GCA_013202525.1 Candidatus Omnitrophota bacterium | reverse complement strand
GTCGCGGGTTCGACCCCCGTCTCCCGCTCCAAAGTTTGCGAAGCAAACTTTGTCCCGAGGATGCGACGAAAAGGAGCATCCGAGGGGCAAGGCCCCTGGGTAGGCGGCGTAAAGAAATGCGAGCAAGTGCGAGCATTTTAGCCGAAGAGGGGCATGGGCCAATGCCCGGGGATGCGGCAAAAGGTATAATATTATGAAATACGTTTGTATGATAATTCTTTTGTGTGTGTTGATAGGATGTGCTGCAACATCTTCCCAGGTGATCAGCACAAGGCCTATGCCATCCCCTTACCGACAGGGCGTGTATCATACGGTTCTAAGGGGCCAGACCATGTGGAGGATAGCAAAGGCGTATAACGTAGATATCAGCGATATCGTTGAAACAAACCGCATTTATGATTCATCGAAGATAGATGTCGGGCAGAGGATATTTATTCCCGGCGCCGACAGCCGGATAAAAGGCGCACTCAAGGCCCCGGTACCTATAAGCAAAAAGGGTTACATCTGGCCTGTCAAGGGTAAGGTAATGCAGTGTTACGGTTTAAAGAAGGACTCCGTTGCCAACAAGGGCATCGATATAGCAGCAAACCCGGGCCAGGTAGTATTGGCATCGCGCGCCGGCAAGGTAGTCTTTTGTGATGAGAAGGTGAAGGGCCTCGGCAAGGTCATAATCATAGACCACGCCGACGGGTATTCTACGCTCTATGCCGGCAATTCCGCAAACCTCGTAAGAAGCGGTGACCGCGTAAAGCAGGCCCAGCCCATAGCCAGGGCAGGCAGCACGGGGAGGGCTAGCAGGTGCACCCTCCATTTTCAGATAAGGAAAGGACACAAGCCTCAAAACCCGTTCTATTATTTGCCATGACTTTTTACAGCGAACCGGTAGTAGGAGATAGTTTCTTTGCAAGGGAAGAGGTCCTGAAGACCCTCTTGAAGAGCGCCGATGATATCAAGCATGGGTATCGGCATAATATTGCTGTTATCGGTAGAGGCCTGATAGGAAAGAGCTCCCTCCTGCTTCATTTTTTGGGTATTATAAAGGATCAGAACAGGCTGCTTCCCATATACATAAATCTTAAAGGCCTAAGTTTTACCGAGTTTGTGGACAACGTCATAAATGCCCTCTTATATCACAGCCTGAAGAAGGTCAGGAGGCTTCGCAAGTCCGATGACTCAAACTATCTCACCAACTGCGCCCGCAAGGTATTTCCGAAGACGAGCGACCTTATAAAGCGCATAAGGGCGCAGGTCGATGATGGCCATTTTAATGACGCATATTCCGACCTTCTCGATCTGTGTACGGTAATTAATTCAGAGTCAGGAAACCTTCCTGTCTTTGTTCTTGATGAGTTCGACCTGATGTCATCATTCCCCGTAAAGAGGCCCTTTCAGATACTAGGCCAGAAGATAATGGTTCAGCAGAACACGCTCTTTATCCTTTCAAGCTCCTCCACACTTACTGCCAGAAAAGTGCTTTCTGAGAAGCTCTCGCTTTTATTCGGGGGGTTTGAGTTAATCGACATAGGCCCATTTAGTATATCGCAGGCGCAGGCCTATATTAAGCAGCAGTCCAGGCACATTACCATATCAGATGAATTGAAGGAGTTCATACTAAGCTTTACCGGCGCCCACCCGTTTTACCTGAGCTCCATAATGGGGAAGCTAAAGCTTACCAAAAGATACGGGACAGAGCGCATCTCCTCCAAGTTTCTAAGCATGGCAATAGCCGAACTTCTCTTCGACCACAGCGGTGCGATCAACCAGTTCTTTTCCCACCTTTTGGAAGGCATGCGCAGGCACATAAGGGGCACTGAGATATTCGATGTGTTGAAACTCTTCCTTGAGACACAGCGCGCATCGAGCATAATAAAAAACTATAATATTTCATCTGTTCAGCTTAACAACCTGCTGAACAATCTGCAGGAGGTCGGTGTCTTATCCAAGAGCGGCGCCCTCTATGCATTGACAGATTCTCTTTTCAGGCTGTGGGTCGAGGTGAGGTCGAGGCCCAGAAATCTCTGTTTTGATTTTATGCCTAAGGAGGATGCCGTCGACTATGTCAGGGAGGTAGAGGAGAGAATATCTTCTTTTAAGTCCGCAAGGAAGAGAAGGTTCGACGATAAGATCGCCGATCTTGTATCATCCTTCAGGAATGACCAGTTCTTCATAGACGAGAGGGTGCGGCTCTTGCCACACCTTAGCTATATAAGGCAGGAGAGGCTGGACCACGACAATGTTCTTATCACCGCCTCGGGTAAAAGAAGATGGCTCTTTGTCGTCTCCGCGGGCAAGGTAACCGAAGAACTTATTTTCGAGATGCTCGAGAGATTCAAAGCACGCAAATACAGCAATGCAAAGGTCGTATTGATCGCTGCCGCGGATATAGATGGCACTGCGACGCTTCTTGCAAAACAGAAACGTCTTTGGGTCTGGAACAGAGGCGACCTGAACAGGCTCTTCCAGTTCTATAAAGGTTATAGCGAGGTGATAGCATGAGCCCCGACCTTCCTAAATATTCCAGAGATGAGGAATGGGCGGCGGTGACAGATGCAGCTAAAGACTCAAAGCAGTCTATAAAAAAGAAAGGAAGGTCGGGGTGAGAGTAGCGGTTATATCGGATACGCACATGCCTGTAAATATTAGAAAGTTTCCCGAGGACTTCCTTGAGAAGTTAAAGGGTGTGGACATGATCATCCATGCCGGTGATCTGATAGAACTCAGCGTCCTGGATGAGCTCAATAAGATAGCTCCCACAAAGGCTGTTACGGGAAACATGGATTCGCACAAGGCCAGAAAGGCGTTACCGGAGAAGCTTATACTGGAGCTGGGAGGCTTTAAGATAGGTGTGATACACGGCCTGGGGCATCCGGACAAGATACTGGAATATGTTATGGAAAGGTTTAAAGACGAAAAGCTCGACTGCATAATCTACGGGCATTCTCACAACCCCAAGATAGAGACTATAGAGGGCACCATATATTTTAATCCGGGAAGCATGACCGATAAGGTCTTTGCGCCTTATAACTCTTACGGCATCCTGGAGATCGATGATAAACTGACGCCAAAGATAGTAAGGTTATGACATTATGAGAGGTCTACCCGTAATACTGGTTGAAAAGGATACATTGCCCGCGGCATGGGAAGAAGCGGTCATAAGGACATGGCAGGAAGGCGCCAGCATAAAGACGGAGTATGACAAGCCCCAGGATCCGCCGAGCAGGGATGCTACCATGATAATGGTCGCGACGAGCCCCTTTAAGGAGCCGCGCATACACCGTGCTTTTCCCGGGGGGCTTGAGGACCTCGAGGTATATCGCCAGGAGGTCGTTGATGGTGTTCATGATCACTGGATAGCCCCGGAAGAGGGGAAGTGGACCTACACCTACCACCAGAGACTCTTTTCCTATAACATGGAGGGGGACTTTATCGACCAGATGGAGTATCTTATCAACAAGCTCTGTGAAAGGGGATTCTCCAGGAGGGCACAGGCCATCACATGGAATCCCAAGCTCGATCCGCTGACGGACGATCCGCCGTGCCTGCAGAGGGTCTGGTTCAGGGTCTCTGATGAGTCTGGAAGATTACTACTCAATATGAATACCCACTGGAGGTCGCGTGATGCCTTCAAGGCCGCCTTTATGAACATATTTGCCCTTACAGACCTTCAGAGACATGTGGCAGAAGTTATCTCACAGAAGACGGGCAAAGAGGTAGGGGTCGGCAGATATGTCGATATCACTGACAGCTTTCATATATACGGAAGTTATTATGAAGACTTCAAGGGTTTTCTGGATATAGTGGAGAAGAGGGATTTTGAATCCAGGGTCTGGGACAGCAGCTTTGCCGAGCCTTTCTTCGAGGAGGCACGTAAAAAACTCGCAGCTGAAAAAGGCTCAAAATAAGAGCAGGACTTAACTCATGAATAAAATATGGGCTCCATGGAGAAGCCAATTCATCTACAGCCGAAAGAAGAAGGGCTGCATCTTCTGTGAGGCCAGGGATGCCAGGGATGATAAAAAGAGTTTTGTCGTTGAGAGGTCTGAGTCCTCATTCTCGATGTTGAATATCTATCCGTATAACAATGGTCATGTCATGGTAGCGCCTAACAGACACAAGGCATCATTAAAGGTCCTGAAGCCCGGGGAGCTGGCAGACCTCATGCTTCTGCTAAATCGCACGACGCAAAGAATAGACAAGGCCCTTAAGCCGGACGGATACAATATTGGTATAAACCTGGGCAAGGTTGCTGGTGCAGGATTTCCGGGACATGTCCATATACATATTGTGCCACGCTGGCTTGGGGATACGAACTTCATGCCAGTTATCTCAGGCACAAAGGTTATCTCTGAGTCATTAAATTCTCTCTACAAGAGGTTAAGGCAATGCCAAAAAAGGTAAACCCCGTACAGATCTACTCTGAAAAACTCCTGGCGCCTTATGCCATGAGAAGCAGGTTCAGCAAAGGGCGTAAGCATAAAGAAGCAGAGCATCCTTACCGTTCCATGTACCAGAGGGACAGGGAACGGATAATCCACACCACCGCGTTCCGACGCCTTGAGTATAAGACGCAGGTCTTTGTAAACCACGAGGGCGACCACTACCGCACAAGGCTCACACATACCATCGAGGTCGCGCAGATCGCCCGCAGCATAGCGCGCGCGCTCCGGCTGAACGAAGATCTTGTCGAGGCGATCGCACTGGCCCATGACCTGGGCCATACGCCTTTCGGCCATACCGGCGAAAAGACATTAAAGGAGCTTATGAAGGGCCATGGCGGTTTTGACCATAATATCCACGGCCTGCGCGTAGTAGATATTCTTGAAGAGAGATACCCGGACTTCAAGGGCTTAAATCTTACATGGGAGGTCAGGGAGGGGATAGTAAGGCACTCCTCACCGTATGATAAACCGCATAGCGTTGCGGAGTTTAGCTCCAAGGATTCGCCTACGCTTGAGACACAGGTCGTCGATGTTGCTGATGAGATCGCTTATGACAGCCACGACCTAGACGACGGCCTCTCCAGTGGCATAATATCAAAGTCCGATCTCTCCAGGCTTTCGATATGGAAGAGGGTTGCTTCTGCGTTTAAGGGAAGGTATAATAATATGAGTCCTCAGATGAAGCGATATCAGGCCGTTAGGATGGTTATCAATACCTATGCAACAGATCTTATAAGAGAGTCCACACGCAGGTTAGAACGGCTGAAGATAAAGACTATTGCTGATGTAAGAAAGACCCCCAAGAAGATAATAGCTTTTTCGCCTGCGATAAACAAAAGCAGGGAGGAGCTCAGAAGCTTCTTGTTCAAAAACCTGTATGAGAATTATCGTGTCCTTCGCATGGCTAATAAGTCGAGTCGTTTTTTAAGAGAGTTGTTTGAGATCTACATCTCAAAGCCAGAGGCGCTTTCACCGCCTTATCACCGCAGGTTAAAGCGGGATGACAAATATAGGGTCGTCTGCGACTATGTAGCGGGGATGACCGACAGGTATGCACTTGATGAATATAAGAAACTCTTTGAACCGTATGAGAGGGTATAATGGCATATGTGAATGACTCTTCTAAAAAAGCAAAGCCTTTTGATCTTCTGCTTGAAAATTCCGGCTATAAGGACTTAAGGACAGCGTTTGATAAACTCCTCCTGCGGCCCCTTTGGTGGTTGGCAGAGAAGGGTAAATCCAGCCGCATAAAGCCCTTCCTCAGAACGCAGAGGGCCCGTGACATGGAGGACTATCTCTCCCTTTCAGATTATAAGAAGACCATCTCGAAGTCGATTAGACAGGCCGAAAGGTCAAAGGCCCCGGTGCTCTTTGAGCACCCGGTAAACAATACATACGGTATATGTGTACCGCTGGTTAAGGATGAGAAGACCTTCGGCTTCTTTGGTATATGCGCGCTCAAGGCCAAGCCCAGGCACGGTACCATCGATGTCCTCTCAGGCTATACCCATGCTATAATTGATGAGATATCCAAGGATTTGGAGCTCGGCCGTGTATACGAACTGGTAAGGCCCCGCGCCATCGCATTATCCACGGTCCATACCATAAACAGGCTTGTGACCTCCATTCTCGATATAAAAGAGCTCTTTCCGCGTATAGCCAGGTTGACCCTGCAGATACTAAAGGCAGAGCGCGTCAGGATATGTATGGTCGATAAGTACACAGGCGCCCTTGGCTGTGTAGCTGCAGTCGACTACAGAAAGAGCAAGGACCTCTTTAAGATAAGGACAAAGCCTTCTCCCACAGAGTGCAAGGTCGTGCAGTCAGGCAGGTCCGTTAAAAAGAGCAACTTTTTATGCGTGCCCCTTGTAGACGAGGAGATGTGCGGCACGATCTCTGTCAGGGACAAGGTGGGCAAGAAGGAGAAGTTCTCGATATTCGACCGGGAGATACTGACCACGCTTGCGGAGCAGGCAGTCATTGCCATAAAGAATGCCCAGATATATAAAGAACAGGAAGACCTTACTATTGGTACGATCAAGTCTCTCGGTTATCTTTTGGACGCGAAATTCCCGCGCGCCTATACACACACAGAGTTTTTTGTAGAGCTAATGGTCGAGCTCGGTAAGGCGCTTGGCCTGACTAAGAAGGAGCTCAAGATCCTCCACTATTCAGCGCTTCTTCCTGACCTGGGAAAGGTGGTCATGCCCGAGGAGATACTGAGAAAGACCAAGGCCCTCAGCGGAAAAGAGAGAAAGATCCTTAAGACCCATACGGTCAGGGGCATCGAAGTGCTGAAGTACCTCGATGTGCTTAAGCCCGTTGTTCCGATAATACTCCATCATCACGAGAGGTACGATGGCACCGGTTATCCGGAGAGGTTAAAGGCCAAGGATATACCACTGGGCTCGCGCATAATGGCTGTGGTCGATGCCTTTGAGGCTATGGTCTGCCATAGGCCCTACCGTAAGCCCCTGCCTTTCAGGATGGCGGTATCTGAAATACGCCGCCAGGCAGGAAAGCAGTTCGATCCGGAAGTGGTCAAGGCATTTATACGTATAGTAAAGATCGGAAGGTTAGAGGAATTAGTGAGGAAGCATCCCGATGAGCTCAAAAAGATTACCTAAGTCAGGTCTACATAAGCGCATAATCGCTTTTTTCAAGTCCCACCCCGAGAGCATAGATACCCCGCGTGGTGTTGCTACATGGGTTGGCTGCAGCAGGGAGGAAGCCAAGAAGGCGCTCGATGAACTCGTCAAGGCCGGCATGCTCAACTCCATTTTAACATCCTCCACCTCCGGCTACTCCCTAAAGAAATAATCCATGAAAAAATTTATCATCATATTAGTCCTGGTCATAATTCTTATATCTGCGCTGCAGCTCTTTCTTGCGCAGATCCTATCCGCATATCTAAGCAAAGAGTTTAGCGCGGATGTGGAGATCAAGCAGGCATCCCTGGATATAAGATATGGCATAAAGGCAAATAGTATCACTATCAATAACAGCAGAGGCCTTAACTGCAGCATAGAAAGCGCAAGGCTCAGTTTTGGTATTGCTTCGATAATCCGAAAAGGCCTAAGCCTGAACTTCAGGCTTGACGGTATTGAGATATCATACCCTGAGTCAGGTGTTGTAAGCACGGTTACCCAGGCACTATCTTTAGAAGGGGTTAAGCTCTTCAACTTTGATTATGCCCAAGGTGAGATCTATAGCCGTGCAGATGAGCGTATCATAAAGGCACTCGATGCATCAGGCCCGTTATTAAGGCTGAATGCCGATGCGAGCATCATAGGCGATGAAGAGATAAATTGCGACCTCAAGGTTCTTCTTTCTTAGGAGCTGGTTGACAAGATCCCTGAATCCACAAGGCAGGTCTTCTTTAAGAAGGAAGGCTCCTGGTTTAAGGTAGAGCTTTACCTTAAAGGCAACATGAAACGCCCCTCCATAAACTTCTCCACCGACCTCTTCAAGCTCGTAGTCCGCTAGAAAATACTCTAAAATAGCTTGCAAAACAGAGATCTTGTGATATAATTATTAGCCTGTTATGGATGAGAAGAGACAGATTCAGAAAGAGTTATTCGATGAGTTTGCGCAGCCGGATAAGAAGCGGCAGCACAAGGCCCTGTTTCCTTCAAGGCAAAAGCGCATAGTAAACCTCTC
>JABMQS010000079.1 GCA_013202525.1 Candidatus Omnitrophota bacterium | reverse complement strand
TGTGTAAAGATGGCATTATTGACAAAGAAGTAGCCATGTCCAGGGTAAAGGACCAGACGGAGTTCGCAAAGTTATGAAAAAGATAAAGACGATAGGTGTATTAACGAGCGGCGGAGATTCTGCCGGCATGAATGCGGCTGTAAGAAGCGTTGTAAGGACCGCTACATATCATGGTATAAAGGTCTTTGCTATTATGCGCGGCTACGAGGGGCTTATAAAGGATGAGATGATGGAGTTTACGCGCCGCTCTGTCAGCAATATAATAAACCTCGGGGGCACGGTGCTTAAGACAGCCCGATCAAAGGAGTTTATGACCAAGAAGGGCCAGCATAAGGCCTTAAGAAACCTCAAAAAGCATAAGATAGATGCCCTGGTAGTCATAGGTGGAGATGGTTCTTTCAGAGGGGCACATGAGCTATGTAAGCAGGGTATAAGGTGCATAGGCGTGCCCGCGACGATAGATAATGATGTAGCCGGAACAGATTTTACAATAGGTTCTAATACTGCTCTTGAGGTCGTCCTTGATGCTGTGGATAAGATAAGGGATACTGTCACAAGCCTTGAGAGGATATTTGTTGTCGAGGTTATGGGAAGAGAGTGCGGGTATCTGGCGTTGAGGGCAGCGCTGGCTGGCGGTGCCGAAGAAGTGCTTATGCCGGATATCAAGTTTGATATGAATGACGTATGCAAAGAGATAAGGACAGCGCGTAAGAAGGGAAAGGTCAGCTGGATAATCATAGTTGCGGAGGGCGCCGGAAAGGCGGAGAACGTAGCCCGCATCATCAGTAAGAAGACAGGTTTTGAGACGAGGGTCACTGTCCTGGGCCACATACAGAGAGGCGGAAGGCCTTCTGTGATAGACAGGCTTCTTGCCTCGCGCCTGGGGGCAGAGGCTGTTATGCGCCTTATGAATGGCGAGAGCGATAAGATGGTGGGTATTGTCGCGGAAGGGGTAAGGGCAACCGACCTCTGCTGTTCTTTTAAGGCGAATAGAGACAGGGACGCCGGGCTCTATAAACTTCTAAAGATACTCGAAACTTAAGATAGGAACAGGCCTATATATTTGTGAAACATCTCACAGGCAGATGGGCCTGTTTTTGTTTTTGAACAGCATGGAGTAGATATGCTAGACAATATGACACTTCTCGTATTGCAGCTGGGGGTTATTATATTGGCCGCGCGACTTGGCGGCGCATTATTTGAGAGGATGCGCATGCCCGCTATCGTTGGCGAGATTATAGCAGGTATGCTCATTGGCCCTTATTGCCTGGGCAGCATTACGATACCTGTATTTGGCCATGTGTTATTTCCGTTACATGGGTCGTTTCCGGTCTCCGCAGAGCTTTACGGTTTTACAACAGTAGCTTCTATAATACTGTTATTTCTGGTGGGCCTTAAGACAGATCTTGAGATGTTTCTGAGGTATTCCGTTGCCGGTTCCGCGGTCGGTATAGGCGGGGTGGTCGTCTCGTTTATCTTCGGTGACCTGGTTACTGTCTTCTTTTCAAAGTACCTGTTCGGGGTACACTATGGCTTTGGGCATCCTGTTCCCATGTTCCTGGGAGTTATCTCTACCGCCACCTCCGTTGGTATTACCGCGCGCATACTCTCTGACAACAAGAAGATACATTCTCCCGAAGGAGTCACTATAATATCAGGAGCAGTCGTCGATGATGTCATAGGCGTTATTATCTTAGCGGTTGTCATCGCTGTATCGAAGAGCGGCCACCTGCAATGGAAACAGATAAGTGGTATCGCGGCCAAGGCCCTTGTTACATGGCTCGGATTTACTGCTCTCGGTTTGGCTTTTTCCAGGCATATAGGTATCTTACTCAAGAAGTCAAAGGACACTACTACCATTACCGTCATGAGCCTGGGGATGGCACTTATCCTTGCCGGTATCTTTGAGAAGGCAGGGCTTGCCATGATCATCGGCGCCTATGTTATGGGCCTTTCTCTCTCAAGGACGGATCTGGACTATGTCATCCAGGAGAAGCTGGCTCCGCTGGATAAATTTTTTGTCCCCATGTTCTTCTGTGTTATGGGTATGATGGTAGATTTCTCTACGATGGGTTCAGGGCTCATCCTTTTCTTCGGGCTTCTTTATACGCTGGCCAGTATCTTTTCCAAGGTTCTGGGCTGTGGAATGCAGGCATTCTTTTTGAATTTTAATCTGCGGGGCGCTTTACGGGTAGGCCTGGGCATGGCCCCAAGGGGAGAGGTGACGATGCTTATGGCCGGCATAGGCCTCTCTGCGGGCATTCTGCAGCAGGATATGCTCGGCGTGGTCGTGCTTATGACCATTGTCAATGCCCTCTTTACACCCATCCTGCTTGGGGCTTCATTAAAATCTGAAGGGCCTGTGCTTCGCAAAGAGGTGCCCAGAAAGGAGACGCGCAGCCAGATAACATTTGACATGCCGACACCGGAAACAGCAAGCCTGGTTTTAAGCAGTGTAGTCTCTTTCTTTCATAATGACGCCTTCTATGTCCACAGGATCGACCTGAGTGAAATAGAGAGGCTCTATCAGATCAGAAAGGACCGCACATTTATAGGCCTTAAGGCATCTCTATCGCAGCTGCAGTTTGACTGCAAGGAGGAGGATGCCGTATTTGTGCATACCCTGATCTATGAGGTCCTCGCTGAATTGGAAAATACGATGAAGAAGCTACAGTCACTTACAGACAAGGCCTCGATAGGCAAAAAGATTTTTGACAAAAAGCAGGACAGGCCAAGGCCGCGAAAAGGTTCTTTGAAGCAGATACACCCGGATGCTGTTGAGGCAAACCTCGGATCTGGCACAAAGGAGGATATTATAAAGGAGATGGTGGGTTTGCTTATAATATCGGGACAGCTTGCAGAGAGAGACCGCGAGCGCGCCTTAACGGATGTATTGGAACGTGAAGAGGTAATGTCTACGGGTATGCAGGATGGGTTTGCCCTGCCGCATGCCAAGACCGACGTTGTAAAAGGTCTCATCTGCGCGGTGGGAGTGCATAAGAGCGGAGTCGATTTTAACTCACTTGACGGTGAGCCTTCACATATATTTGTTATTATATTATCGCCGAAGGGTATCACGGGCCCGCATATAAGACTGATGGCGGATGTAAGTCAGCTGCTGATGGATAAGTCAAGAAGAGAGGGGATAATCGCCTGCAAGACCAGCACGCAATTATACCAAACTATTATAGGGTAGATGTGTTTCAGGGATTATCTTATCGTGGGTTGCGTACAAGAAGAGAGACGGCAATTGCAAAGAATACAATATTTGAAAGATGGGCAGCGAGAAGAGGCGGTATCAGCCCGCCTTTGCCAAGAGCGAGTGAGAAATAGATAGAACCGTAGTACAGCAATCCTACCCCGACACTTATTCCGACACCTGCCATAGCCCCGCCCCTCGTTGTAGTAAGGGCGAAGGGGATCCCTAAAAGCATAATAATAATGCACACAAACGGAAGGGCCATCTTGAAGTAGAGCTCGGTCTTTAGTCCGTTTATGGTCTTCCCGCCGCTTCCTGATAATCTTCCGATATAACCTTTTAGATCCTTATAATTCATGTAGGTCGTCTGCATCTCGTATCTCAAAAGCTCTTTGGGCGTTTCGGGAAAATTTATGGACTTCTTCTCAAACAGTAACGCTTTGCCCAGGGGCTCGCCCGAACTGTTAAATCTGTATATACTGCAGTCGAAGAATACCCATTTCTGGCCGGTCCAGAGGGCCTCTTTGGCCATTATCTTCTTGCGAAGCCTCTGCCTGTTGTCGTGCTCCAGTATTATGATCCTGCTCAGTTTGTTGTTTATGGGATCGAATTTTCCCGCATAGATCATCTGGTTGCCTTTTCCATAGACGGTGAGATCCTCTATCACCCTCATGCTCTTTCTTTTTTCAGGGGATTTTTCAATATAGTCGGTCTTTATATTATTGGCGGCGACTATGGTCTTGGGCACAAGGTTCTCGTTCATCAAAAACATCGACAGGCTGAGTATTATGCCTACCGCAAAGACAGGCGTAAGGAGCCGCCGCATGCTTATGCCGCTGGCCTTTATGGCTGTAAGCTCATTCTGCTTGTTAAGGATACTCAGCATATATACCACCGACAGAAGGGCTGCGACCGGGGCGGTCTGCACAAAGATCAAGGGGATGGAGCACATATAGTATTTATAGAGGATGCCCAGGGGGACCTTGTTCCTTAATATCTCATCCAGATGCCCGAAGATATCGACTATCACATAGAGCAGGCAGAAGAGAAGAAGACAGTACAGGAGCGGCATGAGAAAGTTTTTTGTCAGGTATTTATCGAGTATCCTCACCCAGCCCTTCCTTTCCTTCTATCCATTTTTTGCGTCTTTGGTTTGTCTCTGGTGTTGCCGCCCATTTCCATCCTATGTAGGAAGGGCTGGGCTCATACTATTTCTCCACGACCACGAATACCAGCACCAGCCCTATAATAAGATATATGAAGTTGGCTGCCCAGACGCCTATTATCGGCGGCACCACATTCCTGAGCGCCAGGGCCTGCCCGCCTATAAATAGGAGATAATAGAACACGAGTACCATAAGGCTCAGCCCGAAGCCTACAGATTTTTCCCTGCGCCTGGTATTGATAGCGACAGGCAGGGCCACAAGGACAAAGACAAAACTGGAGAAGGCCATTGCGAGCTTTCTGTGTATTTCGGTTAGGAGCGGATTGGTCTTTACGCCGGAGACCTTTAGCCTCGCGATCTCATCCTTGAGTTCCCTGACAGTCATATCCTTGGGCTTCTTCTCGATCTTGCCTTTAAGGAGGTTGCTTGCCAGGTTGAGAGTCATGTAGTAGGTCTTGAAGTTGAGCTTATAGAATATATTAGGGTTTGTGGGGTTGGGCTCATCGGCGGTCCCGTCCTCAAGCTTCAGTTTTATTATACTCTTGTCAGGATATGTTATGAACTCACCCCTCTTTGCGATGATCGTCTTTGGCGGGCCTTTCTTTTGCAGCTGGTATATACGTATATCCTTGAGTTTGTTATCATCTATGCTGTGTATAAACAGGATATAGCCTTTGAAACTTTTTATAAATGTCCCCGGTTCCAGGTAGGCCGTAGGATTTTTTATGCCCACCTCTTTGATGAGCCTGTATGAGGCAAAATGTGACATCGGCAGTATCCTGTCGTTTAAATAGACACAGCCAAGGCTGATTATAAAGGCCACGATTATAACGGGCAGGCCGATCTTGTAAAGGCTTATGCCGTTTGCCCTCATGGCAGTGACCTCGTTATCAGAGG
>JABMQS010000078.1 GCA_013202525.1 Candidatus Omnitrophota bacterium | reverse complement strand
GAATAAAAACCGGTTATCAGGGCCTGGCCATACCCCTTATTTTTGGCATGCTGCACAAGCCTTATCCTGCAGTTGTGCTTTGCCATATGCTTTACGATATCAGCCGTCTTGTCACGAGAGCCGTCATCCACAACTACTATCTCCCAGTCATCGGACATATACTCAAGCATGGGCCTTGCGTCATTTATGGCCCTCTCGATATTGGGCTCCTCATTATATGCCGGCAAAACAAGTGTTACAGCTATCTTCATAGGTCCCTCATTTCAGTGATAGTGCGGCAGATGCCATACGGCACAGCTCCCTGAAAGACCTCACAGAGAGAAGTTTCTGCCAGATATATTTCGGCCTGTAATAAAACATCTTATATCCCTTGTCGAGATAATCATCAAGCTCCTGCGGGCTTACATGTATACGGTAAGGTTTAAAATCACCGAGGTCTACCTTACCCAGTGTGTAGTCCCTCCAGAAGTCCTCGCCTGTATCCCTCTTTATATCCTCATAGATCTCAGACTTTGGTATAGGGACAAACTTGTTCAGTTGGACAAAATCGAGATCGAGCTCAACCATAAGATCCAAGGTCTTCTCTATGCTCTCTTTCGTGTCACCGGGAAGCCCGATCATAAAGAAACCAAAGACCGTTATGCCCGCCTCCCTGGACCACTTGACCGCATCCTTTATCATCTGCGGGGGGATATCCCTGTTTATGGATTCGAGAATCTTCTCATCGGCAGACTCTATGCCATAATTTATCCTCATGCAGCCTGCCTTTGCCATCCTCTGTATCATCTCTCTATTTACACAGTCTGCCCTGGTCCTTATAGACCATAGAAAATCCAGGCCCTTCTCCTCTATGAGGTCGAGGACCTTAAACATCCTTTTCTTATCTATCGTAAAGGTCTCATCGTAGAACTCTATCTCCTTTATGCCGTATCTGTTGATACACTCTTCTATCTCGGCGACGATATGCTCAGCGGACCTTGAACGAATCTTGGTCTCTGTGCAGCAATAGGTGCACCTAAAAGGACAGCCCAGCGTGGTGATCATCGTCGTGATGGGCCTCTTCTTCGAAAGAACCGTGTCATACTTCTCATTCGGGAGAAGGTCCCTTGCCGGAAAAGGTACATCCTCAAGGCCTACATGCTTTGGCCTGGGATCTGTAACCACAACCTTGCCATCCTTACGAAAACATACGCCTTTTACCTCCGATATGTCCTTCTTGTCATTTAGGGCGCTTAAAAGCTCGGGCAATGTCTCCCAGCCGTCCCCGATCACTCCGTAGTCTATGCAATCGTAGGTGAGGGTCTCCTCCGGGAATATCTCCATATGCGGGCCGCCTATTATAACGGGCTTATTATAATCCTGCTTTATCTCTTCTATCCAGGAGAGGGTATCCTGAAAATTATCGGTGATACTGCTATATAAGAGGTATTCGGGTTTAAAGTCGTTTAGCCTGGCAATGATCTCTTCCTTGGCCAGGTTTAGGACATTGGCGTCGATGAACTGGACATCAAAGCCCTTTTCCCTCAAGAGGCCTGCAAGGTATGCCATGCCGAGGTTGGGAAGCTGTATAGCGTTCTCGCTATAGTTCTTCCAGATCTTCTCGGTATAATAGCACCTGTTGACTCTCTGGTTCGGGGTATATATGAAGGATACTTTCATCATTTAGGTTTTAGGTGTTACCTGCCTGCCGGTAGGCAGGGGTTTTAGGTTCCGCAGCTTCCACTACCTATATCCGCCCTTCCTGGATCAGTTAAGCTCTATGCTGCGGTGTTTATTAAGGGCCCTTTTGATATAACCCTTCTTCTCAAGCGCAAGGAGTTTGTCGACAGCGCTCTTATAAGAGACGATCCCGCAGGCATCCTGGATCTCCCTTATATAAGGCGACTGCTTTGTCTCATCCATATAGCGCTTGATAAAATCAAACACCGCCTTCTGTTTCTTTGTTAATGAAAACTTTTCCACTGTGATACCTCCGTGTTCAACGTCTTGTTCAGAAGGCGTGGGGTATTTGTTCGTGGGCCCCTCCGCCCGGTGTGGATCCTCCCACTCACTAAACACCCCACACCTTCTGTCCTAAAAGTTCCTGAAGCGCTATTCCGCTAAACCTTTGTCTTCGAGTTCCTTTATTGCTATATCGACTTTATCTTCGCAGGATTGTTTTTTTACCCATGCTGTCAAATCATCGATACCATCCTCAAAGGCGATCTCAGGCTCAAACCCCAGCGCCTTCTTTATCCTGGTGGTATCTGCAAAACAGTGCCTGATATCCCCTTTCCTGAAATGGCCTTTCAGTTCAGGCGTAATGGTCTCATTGGCCTTGAGCCTGTCTATGAGTATCTCGGCTATCTTAAGGATCTCGATGGGCCTGCCTGAACCGACATTAAAGACGCCATAGTCGGCCTCCTTGCTTTCCATGGCCAGTATTGCTGCCCTCACAACATCCTTTACATGTATAAAATCCCTGGTCTGCAGTCCATCTTCATATAAGACCGGGTTGTGATTATTCAATATCCTGCTTGAGAATATAGCGCATACGCCTGTATAGGGATTTGATAATGCCTGGCGCGGGCCATAGACATTGAAGAACCTAAGAGCAGTGGCCGGTATATCATAGGTCCTGCCTACAGAGAGAAAGAGCTCCTCCTGGTCCTTCTTTGTTATCGAATATACGGACCTCGGGTTTAATGGCTTTGTCTCATCCGTTGCTATTGGCCTTAGTTTCTTAGAGCATTTCGGGCAATGCATGAACCAGTCTTTGTCTTTGAGTTGTTCATACGGCCTAAGCGGCGGGCACACTATGCCGCAGTCTCCGCACTCATACCTGCCTTCACTGTACATGGTCATAGAAGAAGCAACGAGCATCTTCTTTATCTTGTGTTTCTCGTTGGCAATGATATCCTGTATAAGCGCTGTACCCAGGGTGTTGACCTGCACATAGTCGTAGACCTGATACATAGACTGGGCAACGCCCACCATGGCAGCCAGATGGAAAAGCACATCCACGTCTTTTAAGGCCTTATAGAGTGAATCCCTGTCCAATATATCCTTATTAATAAACTCAGCATCCTTGTTCAGGTATGCAGGGGGGCTTTGCCTGGGGCCGTGGACCTGCGGACTCAGGTTATCATATATCCTGACCTGGTGGCCCTGCCTTATGAGCTCATCGACCAGGAACGAACCTATAAAACCCGCACCACCCGTAACTAATATCTTCATCGGCTACCTCCCGGCCCTCTCTCCGATTCCTTTACACATCTCTTCGAGCGTCTTATCAATATCATAGGTAAAATCCCATTCAGGATAATGGCCTTTAAACTTCGAGACATCCGATATATACCATATATGATCGCCTATCCTGCTCTTATCAATATATTCTACCTTGGCCTTCTTGCCTGTAATGGCCTCTATCTTCTCGATCGCCTCAAGTATAGATATATTGGAATGCCTTGCGCCTCCCATATTATAGACTTCACCCTTCCCAGGTTTCTTGTAGAAACAATTAAAGGCCTCTACAAGGTCGAGGGAGTGGATATTGTCTCTTACCTGCTTGCCTTTATAACCGTTTATCACATATTTCTGGCCGGTGAATACACACTTTATAAGGTAGGCAAGAAAACCATGGAGCCTTGCGCCGGAGTGGTTTGGCCCTGTCAGGCAGCCTCCCCTGAAACAAGATGTCTTTAATCCAAAATATCTGCCATACTCCTGGACAAGCACATCCGCTGCCAGCTTAGATACACCGAAGAGGCTGTGCAGGCAATCATCCACGCTCATGGTCTCATCTATACCATTATAAAACCTATGATCCTTAGGAAGCTCATACCTGGTATCGAGCTCTTCCAAAGGCAGTTGATTAGGCCTGTCACCGTAGACCTTGTTTGTGGAGGTAAAGATAAATACCGCCTCCGGGCAGTGCTTGCGAAAGGCCTCCAGCAGTATTAGGGTCGCATCTGCATTTACTGAAAAATCAATCTCCGGGGAAGTAGCTGCCCAGTCATGTGAGGGTTGTGCCGCTGCATGGATTATGAGATCAAACCTGTTATTCGCGAAGAGATCCCTAATTCTTTCTTTATCCCTCACATCGATATCTATGTGGGTATAATTAGAGACCTCTTTTATAAGCAGGTCCCTATTCCACAGGGTGGTCCCATCATCACCGAAGAAGGTCTTTCGCATATCATTGTCTATGCCAACGATATCGAATCCCTCTTTAGAAAAAAACCTGACCGCCTCTGAGCCTATCAGGCCTGCTGAACCTGTGATAAGCGCCTTCATATGTATCTCCTTTAATGAGCAGACGGTTTACGGAGCAAAGTGACGTAAACCGTAGGCCGTAAGGCCGTCTGCAAATTAACCCCGGACCACTTTTTTTAATAAAAAGTGGTTCGGGGCCCATATTTAAAACAACGTGTAGATAAACGGTGCAACTGCTGAGGATTCTGTAAATACTATCAGAAGGCCCAGCAGCAAAAGAAGTATGACGATAGGTGCCAGCCACCAACGCTTACGCACCTTTAAAAAATCCCACATCTCCTTTAATATAGCAGCCTTACTCATAAATTTCTCCTTTTCTTAGTCATTGCGAGGCCAAAGGCCGAAGCAATCTCAATACTGCTTCTCGTATCTCTTGATATCTTCTGTAGCAGGCTCCCTCTCCTGCCAGTAGGTTTCTCTCTTTCTATCTAACTTCTTATCCAATTCATCCTTGCCAAAGAGCCTCATGATCAACCCGGTAGGTGTCAACACAAGGTAGAATACGAGCGATAATAGCAGCCTTGTGTTAAACCAGCCGATTGCGTGAAGCACCTTGGTAAAGACAATATAGAAAGGCACAAACCACTTTGTAAACATAGTCGATAACAACAGGAAGAATACACCAAAACCCAAAAGCCATGCAAAGACTCCGCTGTGGCCTCTAAAAAAATGAATCGAGCCGATAACCGTAAGTATCACGGCCAGGGCGATGCCGAATTTTTTCACCTCTTTCAGATCAATCTGGTTCGAACTCACTTAAGTCTCCTACCTTGATTTCGCTTTTAGGCTGGTCCTTCTTATCCAGAAGAAAACTGCCCATTATGAGATAGTCCATATTGGTGCGCATAAAACACCTGTATGCATCCTCCGGCGTGCAGACGATGGGCTCCCCCCTTACATTAAATGATGTATTTATTATTACAGGGCATCCTGTCAGCTTGTAGAACTCATCTATCATATCGTGGTATAAAGGGTTATCCTGCTTCTTGACGGTCTGGACCCTTGCGGAATAGTCGACATGCGTTACAGCCGGCACGCTTGAACGCTTTACCTTTAACTTATCTATACCAAAGAGCCGCTCCTGATCTTCACTCATGGGAAGGCGCTTGGCTTCCCTGACTGGTGCTACCAGGAGCATATACGGGCTCTCGCACTTTATATCGAAATACTCTGCGGCCTTCTCTGCCAAGACGGTAGGCGCAAACGGCCTAAACGACTCCCTGAACTTTATCTTGAGGTTTATTACAGACTGCATCTTCTCAGAGCGCGCATCCCCTACAAT
>JABMQS010000077.1 GCA_013202525.1 Candidatus Omnitrophota bacterium | reverse complement strand
GGATATGGCAAAGATATTGGTTTGCGACGACGCAGTATTTATGAGGATGACGATACGTGAGGCTCTTGAGAAGGCCGGCCATGAAGTGGTTGCAGAGGCAGAGAGCGCAGACGAAGTGCCCAAGCTTTACAGGAAACATAAGCCGGATCTGGTTACGATGGATCTTCTGATGAAGACGCCCGGTGTAGAAGGCGTGAAGAAGATCAAGGAGCTCGATCCCAACGCCAAGATAGTCATAGTAACCGTGCTCAACGAACAGGAGGCAGAGGTCGTCGAGGCTATTCGTGAAGGCGCACAGGGTATAGTATCAAAGCCCGTTAACAGGGAAGTGCTTCTGGCAGAGGTAGAGCGGGTGCTGGGAGCGTGAAAGGGCAGAGGCAGAAAACGCCACGATGCAGAGGAGAAAGAGGTGAGAAGATGCCTAAAAAGGTCTTACTCATAGAGGATGAGGAGAGTCTTGTTGAGCTTTTGAAATTCAGGCTTGAGGCCAGCGGCTATGGTATCGAGACCGCCCTGGATGGTGAAGAGGGTATCAACAAGATAAAAGAGTTAAAGCCGGATCTGGTCATTCTGGATATAACGATGCCAAAGATGCACGGTTATGATGTGTGCAGACTGGCAAAGGCCAATGAAGAGACCAGGGATATTCCTATTATTATGCTGACTGCACATGCGCAGAAGAAGGATATCGAAGAGGCTATGGAATCTGGTGCAGATACCTTTATTTCCAAGCCTTTTGAACCGAAGGATCTGCTTGAGAAGATTGAGAAGTTGTTAAAATAACGAGGAACAATGAATACACGCGTACTCATAATAGGTGGAGACGAAAAGGTCATAGTGCTTCTCGATGTCTTAAGGGATGCCGAGGGCGTAAGCGTTGTAGGGGTATGCGATACTAAAGAGGATTCTGCCGGCATGGAGTATGCACGCAGGTTAGGCGTATATGCGACTACTGATCTATCCGCTTTTGTAAGCGATAAAGAGACCGATATAATAATCGAGACCTCAGGTTCAAAAGAGTTTCAGAAGGTCCTTAGCCAGATAACACGTAAAGACGTCAAGGTGATAGATGCTAAGGCAGCCAAGGTCTTGCTGAGTGTGGCCGAGGAGAAGGAGAAGGCCAAGAGGCACGGCCAGCTTTATCTGGTTAATAAGCTCTCAAATATATTTTCTGCGGGATATGACTCACATAATATAGCCCACCCATTGTTCGCTATGCTTAAGAGAATTTTTAATCTCAGCGTGGAGGCCATACTTATATATTACGAACCCAAAGATGAGATGATCATCGCTGCCGAGAATGATATCAAGGATACCGCCATAGACAGGATAATAGAGGATGTCAACAAAAGCTCAAAGAGGCACATAGCAAAGTCCAGGCTGAATATACTTACCCAGAAGATCCCGGCCTCAAAAAAAACAAAGATAGATATAAACGCCGCTGTTGTTGCGCCCCTTGTAAGCGGAGGCAAGGAGGAGGGGGCTATATTTTTAGGCAGTTCGAAGAAGGATGCATTTGGGCCTGAGGAGAAGATAATGCTCCATATCCTTGCAGATGAGCTCGCACTCTTTGTAGAGAATGAGAAGATAAGAAAGGACCTGTCCGATGCCAAGGTGAGGCTCGAGTCGATGCTGCATAGCATGAGCGAAGGTGTAATAGCCCTTGATGGGGAATGCAAAGTCGTGCTGATAAATAATGCTGCGAAGAAGCTCCTTGACCTAAAAGAGGTGAAATTAGGTGGTCTATTGCAGGAGATAACAGATGATAAAGGCATACTTGAGTTGGCAAAGAATGGGCCCTCTATTAAGAAAGAGTATCTTGTTAAAGAGTTAAGTCTGCTGAAAGGGGATGGGCTGAAGACCCTTAAATGTTATGTTGCCTCTGTTGTCGGACGCAGAGAGGAGATTGAAGGCTGCATACTGCTTTTTGCGGATATTACAAAAGAGAAGGAGGTCGACAAGATGAAGTCGGAGTTTATTTCGACCACCTCCCATGAGCTGAGGACTCCGCTGGCAGCAATAAAGGAGTCTGTCATGCTTAT
>JABMQS010000076.1 GCA_013202525.1 Candidatus Omnitrophota bacterium | reverse complement strand
GTGAGGCCTGACCTTCGGGCCTGCTCATTGTAAAGGACCATATCGTCGCCCATAATATGCTGATTATACCTATGGGCAAAACGGGTGCCTTTTCCGCAAATACGAAATAACATAAAGGCAAGGCCCATGGCCAAAGACACAATACAAAGAAATAGGTGCGTGACCATTTTATAACAGCATCTTTAACCGCCTGCGTAAATGGCATCTTCTCAACAAGCCAGTTGATAAGCGTGGTACCACATGGTAAGAAAAATAGCGGCGTAAGAACAAGCTGATCCAATCCTATCTTAGTCCATTTCTGCGCATCATTATCTAACAGGCATAGATCATGCCACAGATAGCCGAACATAAAGCCAAATAAACCCATGCTGAGTAAAGTCCACCTGATAAGATGCTCCAAAGACATCTTCTCCCTTGCGCCTGTAAGTATCTCTATCCTCTGGCGCAGGTAATCACCTATCGAATAAGTAATGCCTGTAAGTATCATGGTGCTCACTGCAAGATGGGTCTTCCTGAACTCGAGATAGGCGTCGTAATAATACCAGGCGATGAATGCGATAGTGGTTAATGTAAATAGGGATATCACCGCTTCTTTGAGTTTTCGGAAGATAGTAGAATGCGGGACATGGACAGCCTCTTTTGCCTGCGTAGACACTAGATTTGGAAATAAGGTATCGTCCGACAGTAATTCAGTAGTTTCTGAGTTAAGCTCTTGCGCCTCTGTTAAAAATGGCTCTGAAACATGACTGCGCACAGGAGATGCAAGAAGCCTATCAAGATAGCCTTGTGCTTTCCTTAAATCTTCGACGGGCATAATGGCCTCTCTTGTCACCTTACTGAGATCTCTCACCACCTCTGCGAGCTCCCCCCTACCCGTACTTGCAGGTTTGCGGCCAAAAAGTGCTTGTGCTATCGGGCGCAGGGCAGAGTCGGGCCTTCGCCAGCTCCTGGGAGATACTCCTGCGGTGCTGGTATTAACAAAAAGCGCTACGGTTATTATCGCTGCTATGAGTTTTTTCATTTTCTTTATGCCGAGGCGGCGAGGGCGATGCTAACCCTGTTGACCTGGTCAGCCGCTGCTGAAACTACCTCTAATTCATTGATAAACTGTGAAGAAAATACGGGCGATTGATCGTATATCCTTACAACCTGCTCTGTTTTGCCATTACCTTCCCTAAATTCAAAGATACCTGAATTAATGGACAGAAACTGTATAAAACCGATCAAACCCTTGCCGCTTAAATCGGTCCATATGCCTGCTTCTTCCAGTAATCTGATACGTTCCGCAAAATTATTAGTGTTCCTGAATATTTCAAATGCCCTGCGGATTCTTTCTCTATTCCTTGCTGATAACGGCCTGTTGTTCATTATCGAGATTTGGATAAGGTTTTGGTGCTTATCAGTAGCAGCATAGTAATCTAAAGCTATCTCTATATCAATATCGTGGCCTGCTATATAATTCCAGAATATATAAGCGCTCTCCTGGTCTGTTATAAATTCCGACCTTACCATTGTAAGCTCTTCATCCGTAAGATATGAAAACAAGGCATTTAAAAATAACTCCTGGACGCCGCTTCCCGGACTTGATGTAAAAACCAAAAGACTATGTAATGGTGAGTGGAGGTTTGCCGGAAATATCGGGTAGCCGAGAACACCTGTTTCATTGCCCAGAAGATTACCGACTAGCATAGATAGATCGGTAAGATAAAGCCCAAAGGTCTCTTCATCCCAGCTTATCTGACGGTCGTTTAAATAGAATTTTCTGTCTTTGATCGTAAGGCGGCCCCTTAAGGAAAGAAGCGGCTGCGGTGGTGTTGTTTGAAAAAGCTGATCTTCCTGGGTGTCGTAATATATGGATCTAAATGTCTCGTTCAAGGGCTCGCCACTTGAGCTTGCTTTTCCGACGGATACTGCATAGTCATGGACCGCGGCCTCTATGTGCTCGATCCTCTCCCTTGAGTTAGGTGTAATTTTATCCCACATATGCTGCCTTAAGATTGCTATGGAGAGGCGCGTATAGAGCAGGTCATCGGCTAGTATTATCTCAAAGTTATGTGTGGTAGCTTTTCTGTCGTCCCATTCTTTAAGGCAGTGTGGATCGATCTCTTCTAGCAACCTTTTAATTTCAATGACCCCAATCCAGCGGCCAGCATAAATAAAAGGCGTATTCTCTTCCCTTTTATCGACAACCGCAAAGCCTTCACTTACATGGCCTGTTGTGAGTATGCTACTTTCTTCGCTTGCGCGCCGAGGTGCTGCGCTAACACTGCCATCTGCGTCAATGAACATAGCATAATACGTTTGCTCGGACATAACCGGTAATGGTCTAATTCCGATCCTTCTGTCTGTATGATGCTCTTTGCCTTGCACGGGTATGCCATCTCCTGCTGAGAAGTTTTCTGCTGCACGGCCTTCAAGCCCCATGCGCATTAGTTCCGTACCAACCTTTACCTTATTGCCCCTTACTACAAAGCAAAGATTTGTCCAAATTATGTATCTACGTGTTGTTTTTTCAGGAAAATCCTCTAAGGCACGATAGAATTCTGAAAAATCCGCTCTTACATCATTTATACTATTGACCATATCCTCCAATCTTTCAAAGGTCTGTCGGGTGTGCTTACCAACAACTACCTTAATATCAAACTCCTGTTCTATGCCTTCGTTTAATAGTAAGCGTCTGCTGTTGCTAAAGTATATTTCCAGCAGGTTCTTAAAGGCCCTAATGTTAGGGGCATGAAATTCATCAACAGAGGCTACGATTGCAAATGATTCAATTGGCCGGCCATCCTTTTTTCTCTGCTCAAAGGCTGTGCTTATCCTGTCCAACACGCGCTGGGCCTCTTCGGCATCCAATGCCCATATAAGATTTGTATTTAAGCCGATTATAGTTGCATTTGCACCCAGGATGATCTCAATGATAGCATCCAAGGCATCTTCATTAAGTATCGGCTCACCGCTACCGGTAAAGAATATACTTTCAATGCACGCTTCATTTAAGAATCTGATCTTCTGAGAGGTTTTTTCCTTGTTGGGATAGCGTTCCGGGTCTATTTCTGCTTTGTCATCTGGGAGCTTGGGTACACACAAGCCGCAGATACTGCAGCGAAGATTACAATAACCGGCTACGCAGACATTAGCATTGAAACGCAGATTCTGAGAACCTGTACGTACCTCAATAGCTTCAAGAAGATCCTTCTTTAGCTGTCCGGGAGAACTGAGCTTAGGAGTGCTATTAGCGCCTCCGCGTGGCTGTGCCGGCATAATAGAAGAGTGAGTAGTGGCGATAGGCCTAAGCGCTAAACCTGTGGTTGCGCTTTGCAGTATAAGCGTTATTATTATAAATGCTACTATGAGTTTTTTCATTGTTTCCCTAAAAACTTAATGGTCAAAGTCATAACTCGTTGTACCACAAGGGCCCCGAAAGAGGTGAAACCGCCAAACCAGAGATTCGATCCAGAAGGTTCCTCAGCCCTTTTGTAAGCGCTTCTGGGCTGAGAAACGGTCCCATTACAAGAAAAGACCCCTAGCTATAATCCTTGCCAGGGGTTTAGTGTTTGTGTGAATGATATCTTTATAAAAGATGTTAATAGTATACTAAGAATTAGTAATGTTGTCAAGAAAATTCCTCTTATCTAATAACCCTTTTTCTGCTATAATATATCATTATGAAACCAAGGTTGCTTATCGCAGATAAGAATAAGAAGATATTTGATGTCCCAGGCCTGACTGCTGTTGGCTCAAAGACCGGCACCCTCTCTCCGCTTGACGATAAAGCGCTGATAAAACTTCCTTATGGCAGTGAGCTCTTCACGCTCCCTGATAGATATCCTGTAGGTTACTGCGAGACTGCCAGGAAGTTTATTACGCTGACGCAGAACCCTTGCAAGAAAAAGCCTGAAGCCTGCTATGCTGTTGCGGCCTTTATCTCACCAGGATACACTGCCTGCTACAGCACTGCCTATATTGAGTCTAAAGGCGCAAAGCTCTTACCTCTTTTCTCCTATTCAGCGGTCTGTCTTTACAGGGGTGAGTTCTATGTGCCGGCTGTAAGGGTCGATAGAGAGAGGCGCCAGGATCTCCGGCTCATGAATATTCAAAAGATTCAACAAAATGTAAAACGATTCAGGAAGCTTTTTGGCAAAAACAGGTTATTTAAGCATCTGATTAGATGCGCGCTCACATATCACTGCCCGGCCGGTAAAAACTTCTTCCTGCAGAGATATGAATGCCCACTGCCTACTTCAACTGCCTGCAACTCCCGATGTATCGGTTGTATCTCGTTTCAGTCTGGTAAGGAATGCCCTATAACTCAGCCAAGGATCAGCTTTACTCCAACGCCCCGAGAGATTGCTGAGATCGCTCTCTTTCATATAAGAAATGTAAGGCGGCCAGTTGTCAGTTTTGGCCAGGGCTGTGAAGGAGAACCACTTATGGCGGGGGGTGTATTGTTTGAGGCAATAAGTCTTATACGCAAAGAAACTAAAAAAGGCACAATCAACCTCAATACCAACGCCAGCAAGCCAAAGCTCGTCGAGAAACTGGTCAAATCCGGCCTTGACAGCATACGTGTCAGCGTAAACAGTCTGCGTCCGCGATACTACAATAGGTACTACAAGCCTATTGGATATGGTTTTGCTGATGTATTGAAATCTATAGAGTTGACTAAAAAGGCCGGCGGTTTTGTCTCAATAAATTATCTAACAATGCCGGGCTTTACTGATGACTCTGGTGAGACAAAAGCATTGATGGATTTCTTGAAAAGATTTGATATCGATATGATACAATGGCGTAACTTGAATTATGACCCTCTTTCCTATGCAAAGCAGATGGGCATTAGGCCTGCTATAAAAGATATGGTAGGTATTGCGGAGCTTATCGAAATGGTCAAGAAGCGGTTTCCCAGGGTAATGCATGGTTATTTTAACCCGCCACGCGAGAAATGGCTGCGTTGAGATTGCTTCTCTCCCCTCGACTCCGCTCGGAACAGGTCGCTCGCAATGACGAGCGACTGGATTCCCGCTTCCGCGGGAATGACAATGAACGCAATGGTGGGAAAACAGCAAGGATTGGGCGATGATCAAGAGGCGATCATACATATTTACCGCGATATTTTTTGTCATCATAATTGTGGTAGGGCATATATATTATAAGTTTAGCATGATGCCCAAGGAGCCAGTAAGCACATGCCCCGGGTTCATGCAATCAATAGGGGATATGGATATTGACGGTTTCGCGCTTATCGAGTACGACTTTGGTAATAAGCGAATGGAGCTCAAGACAGAAAAAGCCTCTATCAGACAAAAAAGGATCGGCTTTCTAAAAACCCCTCTCATGAAGGTGGGGCACCTGGTAAAGCCTGATATACAATTCTTCGCAAAGGGCAGAATGATTTCGCGCATTACGGCTACTTCGGGAAAGATGAATATGGCAAACAAAAAGATTACGCTAAATGGTGATGTCAGGGTAGGGACCGCTACGGGCAAGGTTTTAACTGCTCAACACGCAACATTGAATCCAAGTAACGGGCAGTTGTCTGTGAAGGGTAGATTTATCCTCAATAAAGACGGTAAGATGACAAAGGGTGTGGGTCTGAATACAGATGTGGAATTAAAAAAGGATTAAAAAAACGACCCAGTACTTTTACAAAAATGCTGGGTCGTGAAAAAAAGTTGCTCGCAACTTCGAATCGGGTGTCCTGCGTCGATCTCTTTAATATTCTAATGCGCTACTGCTTCATCGCCTCTCTTCTTCTTACTTCCGTTATGATAGTATTGAAGAGATCGTAATAGACCTTCTCCTCGCGTATCTGCGTTATCCTGCTTTTACCGCCATGCTGATTATAGTTTATCTCCTGGATGTTTATCCTCAGCTTAGAAAGATCATCGTTTATCTTATTGACCATCGCGCTTATCTGGATTTGGGTTCCTTTATCCCAGGTCTTAGCGCCCGCCATCTGCTGAAGGAACTGCGTAGTTCTGGATGTCTCCCTGTCGATATCAGCGACTATCAAGCCGGAGTCCATGTCGGTATTCTTTATTATATAGCCCTCATCCTGCAACACCGTCATTGTGGCTCTATAAATATTCTCGTAGCTGCCGTTAATATCTTTGGTGGTGATCTGCCGTACCTGCATCGAGGACAGCTTTGGGGTTGTAGCGCATCCTACAACTAATAGTAGAACTAAGATCAAGCCTATTCCCTTCATGCCAATCCCCCTCCTTCTATTTATCAATAGGTCGCTGATATGATGCTGTAGTCTTTTACGATATCATCTTCGTTGAATTCAATAATGAGGTCAAAAGACGATGTTGCAGCCCTTGACATCGCCCTGCTGCCGCCCCATAATATTAGTGACATCCCGTCCGCGCCTGTTTTGGTATCAAAAGACATCTTGGTATAGCTCCAGACCTCGTTATTATCCCTGTTTTTTGTAACCAGGTTAGGCGCACCAAATAATCTCAAAACCTCGGTCTGATTAGTCTTCCCCTTGATGATCTCCTTCTTTACGACCCCTGTCGTCAAATTGCTCTTCTGGACCGGCTCACCGCTTTCTGGAAAAGTAGCACAGCCCGCGAAAACCAAGGCAATAAAAATCGTTGCTACTCCATATAGATACTGTTTGCGCATAACACCCCTCCTTTAAAATTATAAAAACCCTTATTTATTTTAGGTAAGCCCAACTAGAAAAGCAATAAAAAAGATGCCTATTCGCTTATCCGCGCTAAAGAGGCACCGCCCATAGAGTCTGAATTATGCGCAGATGATATATAGCTATTATATCCAAACCCGACATAGATCTCTTTGCCATCCCAAGTGCCTGTCGGGAAATGATCATCGGGCTCATACTCATTTATTAAATCTGTGAGATAACTCAACGGTATCCTGAATTCTACCATATCCCCCATCTCATAATCATTTGTACCTAAATTACCAGCCGCTATAGCGCCCTTATCCTGCCCATAACTCCAGAGGTGCCACGACCAGGTGTTGGGGTAGCCTCTCAGCTCTATGGTAACTGCCGCGCTGTCAGTCCAGAGGTTGGAATTATTGCAGGCAAAATAGAGGTGGTAATTAAGATACTCATTAGTGGCAAAGGAGCCTGTGTAAGGAGCACCTCTAAAACGTGCCCCTATGTATAGATACGTAGAGTCCTTTGTTGTAAAAAGCTCAAGCAGATCAAAGCTCGCTGACTCTCCTTCATCCTTCTCATCGAACATAACGGGATTTACACCGCTAAAATCACTCAGGCTGCCTGACATACCTATGGTCTTCTCAGGAACAGTAAAAAGGTAGGGACCCGGCAATATATCTTCACTCATAGCACTCCCGAGGTCGTTTATGTAATTCCACTCGGTTTCATTTGACCTCTTGATCTTTGTGAGGACGCCTTTGTAGACATCCATAAATGCCGCGCTTGAGCTGGTATCGTTGGTGTCGAAAACAGGCAACTCCTCCTTGCTTATCGAGTGATAGTAGAACTGGGGCCTACTGTCTCTGCTGGGCGCTGTACTGGTTGAAAACAGCCTGGCAAGATTAACGCCCGCGCTAGTCGCTGCGGTGCCTGT
Organism: Candidatus Omnitrophota bacterium; assembly: GCA_013202525.1. Lineage (GTDB taxonomy): Bacteria > Omnitrophota > Gorgyraeia > JABMRG01 > JABMRG01 > JABMQS01. The sequence goes on along the minus strand of JABMQS010000076.1, from coordinate 7,020 downwards.
CTCTCTGTACCTTTTATAACCAGTAATAGTGGTAACCCCGTCTAAGGCGCTCTTTATCTGATCTATATTGGTGATGATCTTGCTGATATCGGTCTTACTAAGATTAAGGCTCGTATCTACATTGTCTTCAGCATCAGCCATATTAAAGGCATGATTATCCGCTTCCTTATCTGCTATACTTCTGTTTTCAATCAGTTGAAGTCCGGACTTTAGCTTATCGAGGCCTGTTGAGTATGCGGTCTTTGCCGTAGAAAAATATGTGCTTGCAGCGCCGGTCAGGTCTAATGCTTCCTCTCCGGCATTGCCAGGGTCATTACCTATAACAGTCTCAATGCCCTGGTAATTATCGGCCGCATCACCACCTCTGTCCATCTCATACTTCCAGTAGTTGGCATTGGTATAAAGCATATAAGCAAGTAGGTGGTTCCAGTATGCCTTAAGTCCGTAAGCTATGGTCTCGAACAAATAAACATCTGCCCTGTCTATCCTTACCGTGGATGTAATATCAAAGTGCATGCCGGTCGTCAACGTGGTAGCAAACACAGTGTCGTTCTCTGCCTTTGCAAGATCGCTTATGACATTGTCAAGCTCAGCCAGAAGAACATTCTTAAATACATCGACCCCGCTGTCTGTGGTGATATTGGTCGGCTCTGTCCAGTCGTTATCATTAAAATTATTCAGGTCACTGCCATAGTCTTCGTTGTAGATATCCGGGGCTATGGCGCTCATATATATGTCGTCCAGATTGGCATAGAGATTGAGCATGGAGGTAATATCAGAATTTGGTGAGGCTGCATCTACGCTCGTATCGTCCTTTTGTACCATAAGAAGAAGATGCGTAATTCCCCTGAAGAAATGGGCCACAGGGTGGTCATCGTCTATGCAGATCGCTGTATCAAAGGCTACATATGCCAGTTCTAATTTGTGAGACTCGAGGTGGTCCCTGCCTATTGCTACATAATCATCAGCAGTGATCCCCTCGTCGATATCCACACTTACCGTGACATCCTGAGATAGGCCGGAGCTGCCTATATCGATGATCAGGTCGCCTGAATAGAGAATATTGCTGTTTCTGTCTTTTAGCCGCACGTCGAAATTTCTGCCTGAACCATTGGGGATATTTAAGGAGACGGCAAGCGTGTTTGAGGGATCTGTAATAGTCTGAGAGTGGGTAATAGTCGACATGCCGCTGCCTGTTACTGTAATATGCAAGGATGTAACAAAATCGTAGAGGTAGGCTGCGTAGGCCGTATCTGTCATGGTCAGAAAATCGAAGATCTTGGCCAGCATAAACCCTTTGTCGGTACCATTCATAGCAAGCAACTCATCAAAATTAAACAGTAGTGTTACGTCACTGCTCTCGGGTGTGCCTGGGCCGCCGCCGCCCGCAAGACTATTGCCGCCATCACCGCCCCCGCTGCTGACACATCCAACCGGGGAAAGTGCCAAAGCTGCAACTAATAGAAGACTAAAAAAGTGTAATATAGGTCTCATTTATCGCCTCGTTTGTTTAATGTCATACCATAGGATACCTTCTCGGCCACAAATTTGGCCACCTTGAAATTCATATTTATATCTTCGCCGTCTCTTTTTATCATGACCTCGATCTCTTTCTCATCCCTGGTACCGAAGACCTCCTCCTTAAGAGCATCACAGGCATTGAGCGCTTCCTTTGGGGTGTTGATATCGCGGCCATTTATCGATTTTAACGTGTCGCCTTTTTTAAAACCATATTTTGAAAGGAGACCGTTATCCTTGAAATCGAGTAGTTTCAGGCCGCCATCATCCTGGCCCGCGACCCTGATATGCGCCAGCAGGTCTTTGACGATCAACGGTGATATCTGAACCTTTAACTGGGGCCTGGTGAGGTAGATATTTACAGCATTTCCCACTCCTGCCTCTTTTATAACCTCTATTTTTGGCAGGATCTTCTTCTTTATTACTAAAGAATTTTTAAGGTTTAGGACCGCTGGTATAGCTACTATACACAGGGCGGCAATTAAGAGATATCTGAAGAATCGCATTATTAATCCTCGTGATAGGGCCTCATGACCTCTGGGGCAATAATAACATCTATCGTCTTTCTGCCTTCGAATACTCCCGGCGCTTCCATGTCTACTACAAGCTCAAGGTTATATTTTCTGTCCGGGGATAGCAGGCTTCGGGCAGAACCTATGGTAAAGTTCTGTGAAGTCGTGTCAGTATATGTAGAATCTGTATAGAATATGTCGGCGTTCTGCTGAACACCATTATCGTCAATCACATAGCCATTTATCCTATAATAGGTAGAATCCGCAAAGGTCTGTGTAACAGTATAGCTGCCGCCACTGGATGTGCCATCGGTATATGCGGCGTTCTTCAGGGCGCCGTTAATATTCATATTATAGGCGAGGTTAAGTTCCTGCTGCTGCCAGACACCCCCAACTTGTGTCGGCGGCGTGCCAAAGCCTTCATAGAGCTTCATGTAATCACCTGCGGGGTTCCTCATAATCAGGACCATGGCAGGTTTTTCTGTAGTGGGATTTAAATCTGTGCTTACCTTGGGGTAATAAGTAGGTTGTGATGAATACGTGATATCACCGTCTGAACCCATATAATCTGACCACGGCAAAGTCTTAAGATCTGTTGTGCTGGGTATATCCTGGTTAAATGTAACCTCAAACGCGAGTGAAGATACGCCTGCATGGTCACCTGAACGCCTATGGCTTAAGAAGACGGCCTCAACCTTATCACCGGCCGGGCGCAGTATATAGTTGTCAAGCCGCACCCTGTCACCATTGATATCCCTTATTACTTTGCCGTCCTGTGCATCCTGTATCTCTTCCAGCTTTGCATCAAGATGTGCAAGCTCTATGCGCTCAGTCATAGATACTACATCATTATAGAGGTCTAGCATCTCTTCTGCCAGCTGGTAATCTTCTTTTCCATCAGCTATGTTGTCTCCATCAGCGTCGCTTGAGTCGGTCCATTTTGAGAAATCTGCATCATTAGGGAAGTCGTCGGCACTATCGGCTACACCATCACCATCAGCATCACTGCCTGTTGAAACGCTTACACTCGTTGAGGTACTGTCTCCTGTGCTGACTGTAACACCAACTGAAGTATCTGTAGGGGCGGTCTTTTCATCTGAGCTGTTATCATTCTGCTCATCCCTTGACTCATCTTCATCTCCAGGCAAATCTGTTTCCGGCAGATCTATCTCAGGGAGATCTCCTATACCGGTTCCGGTTTCATCAGGGGCCTTATCCTCATCAGGGAGCTCTCTCTCTATTATGGATCTTTCCGCCTTTCTGGTAACCGGCGGCGCCTCTGATTTCTTCTTTTCTTCCTGGGCCTTTGCCTCTTCTTTTTTCTTTGCTTCCTCTTTCTTTTTGGGCTCTTCTTTCTTCTTTGTTTCCTCTTTCTTCTTTCCCTTCTTCTTCTTTTCCTCTTTTTTCTCTTTTTTCTTAGGCTCTTCCTTCTTCGGCAGTTCGAAAGCTGTCTTCCACTCCTTCTGCTTCTGAGGAGGCACGTACTGCGGCTCGCTTATCTCTCCTTTTTCATCAGCATAAGAACCCTTCTCCGTACCTACATTATAGGATATATTACTTATAAGATTTGTAAAATCGACGCTGCCCTTTTCAACAAATATCTCAGTGACAGTCGTTGCATCTTCTTTAGTTGTGCCTTCGGCCATTATCGCTACATCAAGATAGAATACAGTACCCAAAACACCGGCGACAGAAGTGGGTGTCCTTACCTCAAACTTGGATTCCTTGTCGAGAAGGCCCTCTATAACAGCCTTTATGCGGCCACGAGGTAATGATAGGCTGGTCTGGGTTGCGCCTGCATAACCTTTGGTAACGAGCTTATCTATTACAAGGGAGGTATTTTCATTTATAACTATGCTACTGCCCGAAGGAAACTGCAGTCTTGCCTTTGAGGCTTCTTGAGTCTTTATGCGGTCTCCTTCAGATAATATCTCGCCGGGATTTGCAGTCTGCCATTCATCTATGCCCTTCTTTAAGACAAGGACATCGCCAGAGATAAAGGTGATTGCTGCATCATTGGAAGGTTCCTGCGAAAATACGGGATGTGTGCTGCCCACAATCAATAGGATAGAGACAGCTATAGAAAGCATCTTTGATTTAAAACAAAAAAATGAAGTCTTCATTATCGCTGCACTTTTTAAAGGGTTTTAAAATTGTCTAATTGATTTGAGTCTCATTATAATAGCACAAAGCTAAAATAATGTCAAGTCCTCTTTTAGAAGACAGGTTCCAGAACAAATCTGGGATCCCCCTGCGCCCTTTTTGCGAGTAATATACAGTCGGGCTTCGGAGGACAGGCAGTTTCGTGCTTGGATTGGTAAACGTCTCCAAATCTAAAATGTGTTGACAGATATGGGGAGGTGTGATATTGTATAATCTCATTATGAAATTACTGCGAATACCCATCTATATCATAGCGATTCTGCTCTTCTCTTCTGCCGTCTATGCAGACGACGTGGAAGGCATCGACAATTCAGATATACCTGCCGCCATCGAGAAGGCCATTGAGCTCAAAAAGGCCGACAACTTCAAGGTCATACCTATAATAGACATGACTCTCCTCGGCACAGCGTCAAAACTGGGCGGGGGCGATACGATCGGTGGTGTTGACGCTAAGGCCACCGTAGCACCGGCAATGCGCCTTGATGAGAACAACTACATCATACCTCTATATTACGGATCATACAACCGCGAAAGGCAGGTCATTACCGAGGAAGAAGGCGGGCGCGTATATAACGAGGTGATGGACCAGAACGCGACATTCGAATACAAGCATATTTACCAGGGCAATACGACGTTTAAGACAGACGGGTTTATGCGCCTGCACTATGTAAAGGAGAAGGGTTACAAGTGGGGCAGCGGACTATACGACTACAGGGACTTCGGCGCCGGTTTTGACGTCGAGCACTATATTGAAAAGACAAAGCAGAAAAAGATAGCCGTATCCCTCGGCGGTGAATACTATCACAGAAAATATCCGAACTACCAATCGCTCTTATCGCTCGCCACGGTGACCGCACCCGAGAAGGACGAGAAGGACTACAACGGTTACCGCCCCATCCTCAAATACAAGTACATAACACCTAATCTAAATAGCGCCCTCATGTACAGCCCGTTATATAAGGACTTTATCGACAAGAAGGTCATAAATTCAAACGGCGTACTCGAGGATGATCGCAGGGAAGATTGGTTTCACCTGGTAAATATAAACCTCACGTACCTGCCAAGCGCATTTCCCGTGGCGCCGGGCCTCGGGCTTACCGGCATCATAGTCGACAGTAACCAGAACTACTATGATTCAAGCGGCACAGTGACATTGCTCGATGATACCGCGACCAAGCACTACTACAGCTTTATGAGCCTTAACGTAAATCCAAGGCTTACTTATATCCATAAATTGAAAGATAAGAACAAGCCCGCCACCGTTACCCTCGGGTATGCATACCTGGTGCGTGACTATAGCGACCGTAAGGCCCAGAAGGCCGACGGCACCTATACCGACGATAACGAACGCGACCAGACGCATACCATACGCCTTCAGGCCACCTACCCCTTATCAAAGAATGTGAGCGCCGTCGCCACAGCGCAGTACGTAAAGGCAAAATCGAACATGAAATACGAGACATACTATCTCTATGGGTATGAATCGTATATTGGCGCGGCGGGTATCAGGGCCAAGTTTTAGGACTTAAGCACCCTGTAGATCATATTCTCTTCAGAATCGGCATTAGTGATTATAAGTATCAGTTCCTTTACACCGATGCTCTTCATAGCAGCCAGGTTCATGGCGCATAATGTATCTGTCTTGTCGAGTGTAATACCTTCAAGCTCCGCTATCCTGCCGTCCTTGACCCGGGCAAAGATATTCATCCTCAACTCACCGCTTTGCATGTCCTTTTTGACTGCTATCTTATCGGGCATATTGATGTCGGAGAGGTCGAGTGTTATAAAATTGCTGCTCCATGAGCCGATGCTCTTTCCCCCGCCGCTTGAGACATCCTCAAGCGACATGACCTTCAGGTCATTGAGATGCTTCTTGATATCGGGATTAAAGTATTTGAAATACATCGCAACGGCAAAACTTCCCATGACATTCTTAAAGTCTTCCTTCAGCACCGATGAGATGATCTCAGGCAGCTGGTTCTTGATATCACCGCGTGAGACAAAGCGCAGCCTCCTTGAGATCTCCTCTATTCTTTCCATGCCGTACCTTTTGTGTACATATGCCCAGAAGAGCGAATAGTCATACCTGGCTTCTCTGAGCGGTTCCGAGGGGTGCTTCATAAGATAGTTCGCCCCATTCTGAGACACCTTTACCTTGCCTTCCTCTGTCTCCAGAAAGCCTTCCGAGAAGAAGTTCACGTATGAGTCGGCAAATGTCTCAAAATACCTGGCCAGGCCTTCAACGTACCAGTCGCCGCCCTGATATGATAAGGATGAACTGTCCTTCTCATACCATGGCTCTATATTTTTATTATATGAATAGGTAATGACGTGGAGCATCTCGTGGTAGAGCGAGGCCCGCATCCTCAAGCTGACTGCCTGCTTATCATCTGCCTTCAGGCCCCATTTTTCCAGGTAACCGCTGTAATCAGCCGGGAATTGTATGATGGCATCATAATCAGTACCTTCGCCTTTAATAACATCGAAATAAGGCGCATCGCTGGACTCGGATATGATGATATCTATAGTCCTGTCACTGTCATGGCAATAGGCCTTATCTGGATTTGCATAGGTAAAACCGGAAGTGTCGAACCCCTGCTTGTATACTATCTTCTTGTAGGCATTTACGGCATATCTCATGATTTTGGCTGCGTATCTATCACCATTTATGTGGTATCTGCCCAACTCAGCCGGCCTGTAGTGAACGGTCACGTTTACACCGTCTTCCAGGGTATATATCTTTGATACTTCTACAGAATACCCCTGTGCCTCCCTCCCCCCCCCGAGAAGGGCTGTGCAAATTATCAATAATGATATCAAAATCGAT
>JABMQS010000075.1 GCA_013202525.1 Candidatus Omnitrophota bacterium | reverse complement strand
ATACCCACCAGAAGGATCCGAACGACCTTAAAAAAGAGTACAATATCAAGATCATTACCAGCGATATAATGCTGCCCAGGACTAAACTCTTTGCATAATCCTTGAGCCAGGATGAGAAACTCTGCCTGGAGAGGCCGAATATGTGCTCTATCTTAAAAGAGCTCAGATATTCTATCGGAAAAAGGGCGGCATTCAGGATAACGCCGATGAAAAATAGATAGATTGCAAGAGCAGGATAGTAGACCCTGCAGATAGAGGATGCTGTCTTTGCGATATATGTAGATATGCCACTCTGGCCTATTATGATGAAGAAGGCGAGGCAGAATAAGGTCTGCGCGATAACAGAGCAGTACCTTGCCCTTGAATACTTTTTTGCCTTAAGCAGTGCATCTTCCATAGCAGCACACCTCCTTAGGGCTTGCCGGGGGCCCTGAAGAAGTCCTCAGGCCTTAAATTGGCCAGCTTCTTCTTAAACTCCGTTACCTCTTTTTCTGTTATGGGTTTATGTATCTTCGGGCATTTCTCAAAGACTCTCTCTTCGATATAGATAGGGGCCTTGACCCTTACCGCGACCGCTATCGAATCACTTGGGCGCGCATCGATATTATAGACCTTCTCACCGCTGCGCAAGACTATAGCTGCGTAATAGGTATCTTCCTTAATATCGGTTATGACTACCTTTTCGATCTCTGCCTTAGATAGCTTGATAAATTCTACCAACAGATCGTGTGTAAGAGGCCTCGGGAAATCCTGCTTATTCAATACGGTCGCGATAGCCATACCTTCCGCGGGTCCTATCCATATAGGCAGGAGCCTGCTGCCCCCTGTCTCGCTCAGCGTAATGAGATACTGCCCTGCCTGGAGAACCATGGCAAGCGAAAATATATCAGCCTTCTTCATCATCTCACTCCATCTCCAGAAACCTTATCATCTTCGGATCCCTGCGCCAATCCTTCAGGACCTTTACCCAGACCTGCAGGAAGACCTTCTTCTTAAAGATCTCCTCCAGCTCCTGCCTGCTTGAAACAGCTATGGTCTTTGTCATGCTCCCCTTTTTACCCACTACTATACCCTTTTGTGAGTCACGCTCAACATATATTATCGCTTCAATATCCAGTATATCCTTATCCTGCCTATGGCTAAACTTTTCGATCTTGACCGCTACCGAATGCGGCACCTCCTGCCTGGTATTGGAGAGCACCTTCTCCCTGATTATCTCCGATGTCTGAAAGATCTCGTTCTTATCCGTGACCTGCCCGTCAGGGTAATAGACCTCGCCGGCCTGAAGATTCTCCAAAATCTTTCCCTTGAGAAGCTCGATATTATCATCCTCAATCGCAGATATCGGTATAAAATCCAGGAATCCGTACCTGTTCTTGAGCTCGTCTATGATAGGCAATATATTCTTCTTGCTGACACGGTCTATCTTGTTTATAACGGCTATGGCGGGCTTTCCCACGTCCCGTATCAGGTCTATGATCAGGAAATCCTCACTCCTCAGGCCTGATGCAAGGTCTATCACAAAAAGCAGAAGGTCGGTATCAAGCAGAGAGGATTTGGCCTTCTTTACCATGCTCTTGCCAAGCAGAAGGTGGGGCCTATGTATGCCCGGGGTATCGACAAAGATGATCTGCGCCTGCTCTGTGGTCAGTATTCCCTGTATATTATCCCTGGTGGTCTCGGGCTTCTCAGAGACGATGGCTATCTTCTGGCGCAAAAAAGCATTCAATATTGTGGACTTACCAACATTGGGCTTTCCTATGATCGCAACAAATCCTGATTTAAAACTATCCAATACAACCTCCGTAAAGTAAGCAGGGGCGCCTTAAAAGGCGCCCCTGCTTGTCCGGACGAACCCTAGAATCGCTTCTTCGAGATCTTCTTCGGGACCTTTAAGCCTGTCTTGTGCGCTATATCAAGAAACTCATCGGCGCCGAGCTCATCCAAGCTCTTTCCTCGTTTCTTCAGGCGCTCATTAAACTTTATACACTTCTCCTGCATCATATGGTGGGTTTGTTTCGAACCGCCGTAAAGCCGGAAATTCTCACCGAGCGTTATGCGCCTATGGCCATCCTTTGAGTCGAACCCCAACCCCAGTAGTATAGATCTATCCATTATCCGCTGTTTTAAACCCTGTAGACCTTATCGGTGGATCTTACCCTGCTCTTCACCTGTAGGCCTATCTCCTGGCCTTTGCCGGCGCTGTCTATAGGCTTGCCGTCTACCTGCATCGAGGCGATCTTCTGGGTAAAATCTGTAGTATGGCCCTTGATGTGGATCACATCGCCCTTGCTTAAGGGCTTGACCAGTTTCATGACAGCAGCCTTGCAGTGCCCGAAATAATGGATAACATCGCCCACAAGCTCCTGCTCTACCTCAGCCTTCTTTGCGCCCTGCTGTGCCGATTTTGCCGGTTTCTTCTTAAAGAGGCCAAATAACATTTTATACCTCCTTTTTGAATAGATAACCTTACGATTTCATTGTATCACAAGGGCACCATTATGCAAGAAAATTCCTATACTATCAAGAAAATTCCTCGCTCTTCGAGCTCAGAATAACTTGACACTTGGAATTTTCTTTTAGAAAGAAACCTTGATGGTTTCCTTCTAACGCTTCGCTGTTTTCCTTCCTTCCGCAAGGGAGCTTACTGCGCCGATAAGGGGGGACGGTCTCCCCCCTTAAAATCCCCCCTTTTGATAGCATAGGACAAACGTGTATAATTTCCTATACTATCAAGAAAAAGATTCTACTCCCAGCAGATATTACTGTAATCGCAGCCCCCGCACCTATTCATATCATTATCTCTCTCAGGCAACTTATCAAAATCGAGGCCTCTGATAGAGCTCCAGCAGCCCTTTATAACTGCCTCGAGCTCTGCCACCATATCGTCGCTTATCTCAACGGCCTTATTGATATACTCATCCTTCTTCAAGCCGTACTTGCTGACAGTCTTTTTCGCGGGCTCAACAAAGACCAGCACCCCTTCGCTCACCCTGAATCCCCTGTTCTGGTCCTTGTCCTTATCAAACAGCAGTTTATATGCCACAAGCTGGCGCAGATAGTT
>JABMQS010000074.1 GCA_013202525.1 Candidatus Omnitrophota bacterium | reverse complement strand
GAGATGTTGGATATTCAAGAGATAAAGACCGACGGACTTGATACCGCTTCTTTTATCGAAGAGCAGGTTAAGGAGATATCTACTGTAGTGGGTGACGGAATAGCCATAAACGCGCTATCAGGCGGGGTCGATTCTGCGGCAGTAACGATGCTGGCCCACAAGGCCCTGGGAGATAACCTGAAGACATATTTTATCGAGAACGGAATCATGAGGGAAGGTGAACCAGAGGCAGTGGTTTCGATATTTAAGGATTTGGGCGTCAAGGTCGAACTCCTTGATTGCAAGGATAAGTTCTTTGCGGCGCTCAAAGGGGTAACGGATCCCGAGGAAAAGAGAGAGGCCATTACGCAGACCTTCTATAAGGATGTCTTCGGCGATCTGGTAAGGGATAGCGGCGCCAAGTTTCTGCTTCAGGGCACAAACTATACCGATGTCGAAGAGACTGTGGCCGGTGTAAAGAGGCAGCATAATATCCTTGAGCAGGTAGGAATTGATACCCAAAAGGCCTTCGGTTATAAGGTCATAGAGCCGATAATCCAGCTCAGGAAGACGGGCGTAAGAAGGCTGGCAAAGGATCTGGGATTGCCTGAGGAGATATACAACAGACCGCCTTTTCCGGGACCGGCCCTGTCCGCAAGGGTTATAGGTGAGGTTACGCCGGAGAGAGTGGCCATAGTAAGGTCTGCTACCACGGTTGTTGAGGAAGAGCTGTGCAATTCAGGCGCTTTTCAGTGGATGGCCATACTGCACAATGATAGGGTTACAGGCGTAAGAGACGGAAAGAGGGATTTTGGCCTGCAGATCGAGGTGAGGTGCTGGGAGAGCAAGGATGCGCTGAAAGGCGTACCGACAGAACTTCCATTTAAGACACTAAGGAAGCTGGCAGACAGGATTACAACAGAGGTGCCGGGCGTGGTGAGCGTTACCTATAATATCGCCACAAAACCACCTTCTACAATAGAAGCTGTTTAAATTCTATATAACCACCCTGAAATAATCTAGTTGGGCGGGGGCTTTTTTCTTTACTGGTCCCCGCCCTTCTGTTATAATTTTTAATAGAGAAAGGGGTGGGCATGCTTTTTTTACGTAAGGTATTATTTTATATATTTCTTTTATTATATGTAGTCATATGCCCGCTCGCGATCCTATATGCCTTTGGTTTTATCCTAACGCCGGGGCAGGAAGAGTCGGTTGTAAAGACCGGCCTTATCTATGTATCAAGCGCGCCTTCAGGCGCTGCGATATACCTCGATGCAAAAGATACCACCCAGAAGACGCCTGCCACGCTTCAACAGATCCTCCCGGGAAAACATACAGTCCTCCTTACGATGAAGGACTACAAGCCCTGGGTATATAGTGCTGATGTAAAGGCCAACGAACCGACCGTCGTAGATAATATTCTACTTATTCCATATCAGTGGCCGATATCCCCGCTTACAGATGATGCATTTAGCGATCTGATCCCAATTCCCGGAAACCCGTACTTTCTCCTCAAGAAAGGTGATTTTCTTAAGGATTACTCTGTTTACAACTGGAAGAACGGGACTCTGCAGCCGCTTATTGAGGAGGATTCGCTTTATCAGGGTGCAAAGGTCCTTTCATATACGACGGTTGAGAATAGTTCCCCCATACTATTTCGCCTTAAGACGAAAGGGGCTAAACCGCTCTTTCTGCTTATTGACCCCAGCGCCGATAAGGCAGTTATAGAGGATATCACCAGCCTTCTTTCGGCTGATCCGGGAAGGATTACCTGGGACCCAAAGGATGCAACACAGCTCTTTACGCTAAAAGGCGGGAATTGTAACCTCGTGGATGTCAAGAATATGGCAGTGTATCCTAAGTATCTTCAGGGTATACGCGGCCTGGGCCTGTATCAGAAGCAGATCTATATCCTGAAGGATGATAACAGGCTGTTCAGGATGAATTTTGACAAGGGCGGTAAGGAGGAGTTACTGGATGATCCTGATCTGGGCAGTTCTATTTTTGGAGATAAGGGGAAGCTTTTGATACTACCCATGACAAAGCGTATCATTATGTTTATAACAGAGGACGGTGAGCTGCTTTCAAATCATCTGCCATATGTTTTTGTCAGGGAGGGTGTCCTGGGTACAGAATTTTATCCTGATGATGAGTATCTCCTGATATGGGCAAAGGACAGGATAGGTTCACTCGACTTTTCGGTTGAGGAGGCAGAGGATGTTACCTTTGAAAAAGGCCCCAGGCTTATGTGGCGCTATACCGGTGGAAAGAATATAAACCAGTGCTTCTGGGCCTATGATGGTTCATCCATCCTTTTCAAGGACAACGAGGGCGTATCCCTGCTTGAAAGAAAGGCATTCAAAAAATCCTATCTCACGCAGATAGTCAAGGTCAAGCCGCACAGCTCTGCATACTATTCTGAAGACTCGGGCGCGCTATATTACCTCGATCCCTCATCGGGCGGCAGGTTGTATTCTGTCCAGATACTGCCACAGGGTCGGGCACTTATCGTTACTGAGCAGAAGGACAAAAAAGACCCGGAAGAGAAGCAGGAGAAGCAGGAAAAGCAGGTTAAAAGGAAATGAAATTTCATTATTCACGCCATGGATTAAGAGGGAGGGCGAGATCCCTCGAGCGTCTGTTTGAGATCATGCCAGGGGCAATGAGCTGGTCCATACTGATCGGCATGTCTATCCTTGCCGTAAAGCGGCCTCTTATCGCTGCTGTTGTTATGATCGCCTTCTATATATATTGGCTGCTCAAGCTCATTTATATGAATATATTCCTGGTGATATCTTATCTGCGTCTTTCGGTAGAGGAGCAGACCGATTGGATAGCACAGGCCAAAGGTGTAAAGCATCTCGATTCCTATCTTAAAGAAATTAAGAGCAAAAAGCCGGTTAAGAGCTTTAAGAGGTTTATATCACATTTTGCACACTACCAAGAGGTCGTGGATTTGAAAAAGAGCAACGCAGCAATCCCTTCCTTAGAGGATATATATCAGCTTATTATTATGCCTGTTGTAAGCGAGGCGCAGGATATTATCGAGCCGGGCATAGAGAGTTTTTTCAAAGGCCATTTTCCTGCCAAGAGAATCCTCGTGGTCATGGCCCTTGAAGAGAGGGCTAGCGAAGAGGCAAAGAAGGGTGTCTATGCTGTCCAGAAGCGATACAAAGAGAAGTTTCTGGATTTTCTGGTGGTCGTCCACCCGAACGGACTGCATGGTGAGGCACGCGTCAAAGGCGCAAATGCCACCTATGCCGGAAGGGAGGCTGCCAGGTACCTCAAAAGGAAGGGTATTCCCTTTGAAAATGTGATATCCTCCTGTTTTGACGCCGATACGGTAGTAAGCCCCAACTATTTCAGCTGTGTAAGCTATTATTATATAATAACGCCCGACAGGGAGCACGCCAGCTTTCAGCCCATCCCGGTCTATCATAATAATATATGGCAGGCCCCGGGATTTGCAAGGGTCCTCGATATCGGTTCGTCGTTCTTCCAGCTGATAGAGTCCACAAACCCCGAGAAGCTCGTCACATTCTCAAGCCATAGCATGAGTTTTAAGGCCCTGGTGGATATAGACTACTGGCCGGTCGATATGATATCCGATGACTCGGCAATATATTGGAAGGCCCTGATCCATTATGACAGCCACTATCGTGTTGTCCCCATGTATGTCACGCTCTCGATGGATGTTACCGAGGCCGAGAACTGGTGGAAGACCGCGGTCAATGTATATAAACAGAAACGCAGGTGGGCATGGGGTGCGGAAAATCTACCCATTGTCTTCAGGGCGTTTTTGAAACTAAAGGGCATCTCAAAACTAAAGAAGATAAGTCTCGGATTTAAATTATTAGAGGGGCACCTGGCCTGGTCTACATGGTCGTTTCTTCTTACTATAATAGGCTGGCTGCCGGCGATATTCGCCACAAAGAAATATTCAGAGTCCATATTCTATTACAGCGCTCCTCGCATAGCAGGTATGATATTTACGCTGGCCTCTGTCGGCCTTGTGGTTTGTATTCTTCTGAGCCTGCTTCTTTTGCCCAAGAAGAAGGTAAAACATAATATATTAAAGAGGGTCGTTCATGCCTTTGAGTGGCTGCTCGTACCTGTGATAAGTGTATTCTTCAGCGCGCTTCCGGCCCTGGATGCTCAGACGCGCCTTATGCTGGGCAAGTATATGGAGTTCTGGGTCACGGTAAAGAAGAGGAAATAGCTTATGTCCAGAAGGCTCTTCTGTATTATCCTCGCATGTTTTATGTTCCAGGCGTCTTCATCCTACGCGGAAGAACTTCGCATCGGCGTTACATTCAGCCCTAAGCAGAGTGAGTACCTCGAGCAGGAATGGAAAGAGGTCTATCTCGAGATCCTGGATATGGGTTTTGATATGATACGCCTCGGTGCCTACTGGAGCGAGATCGAGCCAAAGGAAGGCCTCTACGACTTCAGGGTCCTGGACTGGCAGATAAGACAGGCACATAAAAAAGGAGTGCCTGTACTTTTGACTGTGGGCATGAAATCACCGCGCTGGCCTGAATATTTTATACCCAAGTGGGTGCACAGGAAGACCAGGCTCTCTTTTGGTAAAGATCTTGCAGAGAGCGAGTATCTAACAGAAAAGACCCTGCAGTTTATGAGCGTTGTTGTCCAGCGCTACAGGAGAGAATCTATTATTCACTACTGGCAGGTGGAGAACGAGCCCCTTGAGCGCTCAGGCCCTATGAAATGGTGGATTAATAAAGATTTTCTTGAGCAGGAGATAGAGCTTGTCAGAGAGCTGGATAAGAGGGGCAGGCCGATTGTCCTGAATGTGGCGACCTACCCCAATGGCATGCTGAGGTTCCTGCATAAACTTACATCCCCGAATATCCCGATCTCCGAGGCAGCCCAGCTTTGTGATATACTGGCTATCAATGTTTATCCTATGGTCGGGCATAAATTATGGAAACTCAAATTACGCTTTAAGGCAGGGATCGCCAGCCACAAGGAGTACCTGACAAAGGTTATTGATACTGCCAGGAGTCAGGGGAAAGAGGTATGGGCTACAGAACTGCAGGCTGAGCCGTGGGAGCCCGGTGAGCTGGTACACAAAGGAAAGGAAGGCCCCACAACCGCATGGCCAGAGGGGTTTATGGCCGACTTTGATCAGCTGAGTGATTTGGGCGTGAGGACGATTTTTCTCTGGGGCGCTGAATACTGGAACTTCAGAAAGACCAAACATAAGGATGAGAGCTGGAACAATGCGGCTCTTGAGATACTGAAGAGAAGATAAAGGGGAAAGAAATGTGTACACTATTCACGATAGGCGGCATCATGTGGTTCTTGGGTGTCTTATACGCGTTATGGCTTCTTATATTTCCTATTCTTGTCTATACGAGGATGGGCGAGATCCTGACCACACTTAACAAGATCGAGAAGAAGTAAGGGCCCCTCTTGTAAGTTTAGACCTTACTGTGCAATCTACGCAGGATCGCTAAATTTTCCCCACCGAGGAAAATTTAACTCCGTTTCATTTTTCGCTCTCACCTAGTGTTTACACGGGTGAACCATGGCCGCTCAAAATGAAAAGGTCCTGCTCCAATTGCACAGTAAGGTCTATATACACTGCTAGGCAAACGGCTTGGCAGGCACTGAGTCTCTCGCTAAAGGAG
>JABMQS010000073.1 GCA_013202525.1 Candidatus Omnitrophota bacterium | reverse complement strand
CCGGCCTTTATGGCGGCGGGTGCATAGGTTACGGCAGCGCCCTTCTCGCCTTCGGTCCCTGCAAAGAGGGCTATATCCACACCCTTAAAACCATTTGGGTCCATCTTCAATACGTGGTATTTTACATTATCAACATGGATATCCCTCTCGCTCCTTGCGAAGACCTTCAGTTTATTGACCGGGAATTTGCGCTGTCTCAAAATACGCAGCATCTCGACCCCAACTGCACCTACCCCTACTACCGCAACATTATATTTTTTCATCTTAACAGCTCCTATAGATTTCTGACTACCAGGTTGCCGGCCTGGCTTGTGGAACAGCCCATCTTTCCTGCAGATAGCGACTTTATATCATTGGCTGTAACATGCATTATTGATTTCTCGAGAGCAGCCGCGGCCTCCGCTTCCCCTATGTTCGAAAGCAGCATCTGCATGGCAGCGATGGCTGCCAACGGGTTTATCACATTCATATTCGTATACTTAGGGGCTGAACCGCCTATGGGCTCAAACATCGAGACCCCTTCAGGATTTATGTTTCCACCTGCGGCAATTCCCATACCACCCTGTATCATAGCTCCCAGGTCCGTAATAATATCACCGAACATATTATCGGTCACTAAGACATCGAACCACTCCGGGTTCTTTATCATCCACATGCATGTCGCATCGACATGCGCGTAATCTGTCTTTATATCGGTATACTCCTTAGCGACCTCGTGGAATGTCCTCTCCCAGAGATCCCAGGCATATGTCAATACATTGGTCTTTCCGACGAGTGTGAGGGTCTTCTTCTTGTCGCGCTTGCGGCAGTAATCAAAGGCATACCTTATGCAGCGCTCTACACCCTTCCTCGTATTGTAGGAGATCTGTATGGCGACCTCATCCTTTGTGCCTTTATTCTGAAACTCACCCATGCCCTTATAGAGGCCTTCGTTGTTTTCACGCACTACCACAAAATCTATCTCCTCCGGCCCCTTATCCTTGATGGGCGTCAATACGCCGGGGTATAGCTTGACGGGCCGCAGGTTTATATACTGCTCAAGGTCAAACCTTGTGCGCAGGAGTATGCCCTTCTCCAGTATTCCGGGTTTAACGTCGGGGTGGCCTATAGCGCCTAAATAGATGGCATTATATCTCTTCAGTTCTTCAATACCACCATCAGGAATAACCTCACCTGTCTTTAGGTATCTCTCTCCGCCCCAATCAAATGTTGTGACCTCATACCTAAACTTAAATTTTTGAGAAAGTGCCTGTAGCACCTTTAGCCCTTCCCTTACAACCTCCGGGCCTGTTCCGTCGCCTGGAATAACCGCTATCTGGTACATTTTTGTTTTATCCTCCTCTTAACGTAATTCATAAGGCCGCCCGCCTTGATTATCCTCTCCATAAATTCTGGAAACGCCTGAGCGTCATATT
Organism: Candidatus Omnitrophota bacterium; assembly: GCA_013202525.1. GTDB lineage: Bacteria > Omnitrophota > Gorgyraeia > JABMRG01 > JABMRG01 > JABMQS01. Next base: position 2,222 of record JABMQS010000073.1, on the reverse strand, counting down.
CCTCATTTGCTGTAGTATTATTTATACTCCCTTTTTTAAGATCTATCTCCAGGACATCCCCCTGGCTTATGCTATCCGCAGCCAACTTACTCTCCAGTATCGGAAGCCCTGTATTTATGGCATTGCGGTAGAAGATCCTTGCAAAACTCTCCGCGATCACGCACGATACGCCGCATGCCTTTATCGATAAAGGTGCGTGTTCGCGCGAAGAACCGCAGCCAAAGTTCCTGCCACCGACGATGATATCGCCCTTTTTGACTTTCTTTACAAAATCTGTATCGGCATCCTCCATGCAGTGGGCGCCGAGTACCTTAGGGTCTATGGTGTTTAGATAGCGAGCAGGGATTATTTCATCGGTGTTTATATTGTCGCCGAACTTATGTGCTTTGCCTTTTAGCTTCATGGCCTTACCTCATCAGGATGCGTGATCCTTCCCTTTATAGCGCTTGCAACAGCTACGGCAGGGTTTGACAAATAGACAAAAGACTTGGGATGCCCCATCCTGCCTACAAAGTTTCTGTTTGTGGTAGCGATCGCCACCTCACCTTCTGCAAGTATTCCCGCATGCCCGCCGAGACAGGGCCCGCATGTCGGGGTCTCTACTACACCACCGGCGTCTATAAAATCCTTAAGAAGGCCTTCCTTCATGGCCTGGAGATATATCGCCTGCGTTGCCGGTATCACAATAAGCCGCACGCGTGAATTGACCTTCCTGCCCTTTATTATCCTGGCGGCAATACGAAGGTCCGAGATCCTGCCGTTTGTGCAGGAACCTATGACCGACTGGTCTATCGAAATCTTCTTCAAACTGCTTACACCTTTTACATTGCTCGGCAGATGCGGGCACGCTACCTGCGGCTCCATGCGGGTAATATTCCATTCATGGATATCTACATATTCTGCATCCTTATCCGATTTCAACGAAAGATGTCTGGAATAGGCCTTATACCTTTTGCCTGTAGTCTGCCTTATATAGTCACGGGTGATCTTATCGGGTTCGATGATCCCGTTTTTCCCACCTGCCTCTATTGCCATATTCGACATCGTGAGCCTGTCGTCCATAGGCAGGTTTCTTATAACAGGACCTGCGAACTCCATTGCCATATATTTGGCGCCGTCAACGCCGATCTTTCCTATAGTAAAGAGTATCAGGTCTTTGCCTCCGACCCACTTTGAAAACTTGCCCTTATAAAGAAACTTTATAGACTCTGGCACCTTAAACCAGCATTCACCTGTTGCCATGACAGCTGCCAGGTCGGTTGAACCCATGCCTGTAGAAAATGCACCGAGCGCGCCATAAGTGCAGGTGTGCGAATCCGCCCCTATAACCAGATCGCCTGGCCCGACCATGCCCTGCTCCGGCAGCAGGGCATGCTCAACACCAACCCTGCCCTGCTCAAAATAGTGTTTTATCTTATGCTTGCCGGCGAACTCTGCCAGTATCTTACAATGCCTTGCGCTCGCCTGATCCTTATTCGGTGTAAAGTGGTCCGGCACAAGCGCTATTTTTTGCCTGTTCCACACCTTCTTTATACCGGCCTTTTCCAGCTCGTGTATGGAAAGGGGCGCTGTAATATCATTACCCAGACAGAGATCGACCTTTGCGTCGATAAATTCGCCGGGCGTTACTTCTTTCCTGCCGCAATGGGCAGCCAGTATTTTTTGTGTTATTGTTTGTTTCATATCTTTAACATCATGGCCTGTTCGTCACAGTCTGGAAACTTTGGACATTTCAGGCACTCTGTCCATATCTTATGCGGAAGCTTGGCGCGATCGATCTTTCTGAAACCAAATTGTTTAAAGAACTCGGGGATATACGTAAGGCAGAAGACCTTCTTCACCTTCAATACCTTTGCCTCATTGAGCGCAGCCCTGACCAGCCTCCGGCCGATACCCTTGCCTTTTGCCTTCTCCTCCACCGCAAGCGCCTTTACCTCTGCCAGATCCTCCCAGCATATATGCAGTGCGCAGCAGCCCAATATCTCTTTGCCTTGCGAGATGACAAAAAAGTCCCTGATGTTCTCGTATATCTCAATGAGTGAGCGCGAGAGCATAAGGTCTTCTTTCGCGTACCTGCCAATTATGTTTTGCAGGCACTTCGCATCCTTTATATCTGCCTTCCGTAATGACAATTTCATGCATATTCTCCAGTATAGAAGTTAGTATTATATACTATGGCGCCAATCTGTGCAAGAAAAATGTATTGGGGTTAATCTCGGAAT
>JABMQS010000072.1 GCA_013202525.1 Candidatus Omnitrophota bacterium | reverse complement strand
TTTAGGTATGCCTATATTCATATTAGCCTCCTTATATTATATATTAATATTATAATTATACTACAAATTCCCGATTTTCCAAGCAAAAAATGTACACTTTAGTAATTGCGGGTGCCGTGAGGGCGCCAGGCGGGTGAAATGACCCTATTGTGGCTTTTGGTGTTGAGCAGAGACGCAAACGAGACTGCAGAATCTCCGAAGCGTTCATTCACATAATCCAGGAGCCTGTTCAGCCTGTATTTACGCTTATTCTCTTCAAAGAGGCTCATATCACCTTCTGAGGTAACCAGCTTAGCAGTGCTTACCCCTATCAAGCGCACAGGCTCCTTAAGCCTGATGGCCTTCAGTATGCTCAAGACTGCTGCATATAGTGCCTTGGTATCATCGGTATGGGCCTCCAGGGTCTTTTGCCTTGTAAAAGTGGCAAAACTCTTGTATCTTATGGTCAATCTAACGGTCTTGGCAGAAAGCCCTGCATTTCTAAGCCTGCGCCCGACCCTGTCCGATAGACTCAAAAGATGCCTGCTCAAACTATCCATATCGGATATATCCTTTACCAGGGTCATGCTATGCCCCATAGACTTTGCCTCTTCTTCTGTGCCCATAGGTATAACCGATGAATCATCTATGCCACGCGCCATAAAGTGGAGCTTGATACCGTTTACTCCGAACTTACGCCTTAAAAAAGCTACATTATAGTTGCGGAGCTGGCCAAGGCTCGATATGCCCATCTGCTCCAGAGCCTGCTTAGTCTTGGCTCCTATGCCACAGAGTACATCGGGCTTTAGCCCGTCAAGCACTGATGAGACCTTATTGGACCTGATCCAGTAGATACCGCATGGCTTGCGCCTCTCACTGGCGAGTTTTGCAAGAAGCTTGTTGTGAGCTATTCCTATGGAACAACTGAGGCCCAGGCGCTTGCTGACATCTTCCTGTATCCTGCCGGCTATCTCATCCGGAGCGCCAAACAGATGCATTGTATGGGTAATATCGACAAAAAACTCATCTATTGAGAAGACCTCTATATCAGGGCTGAAGCCATAGACTATCTTTATGATCTGATTGCATGCATGTGTATATTTCTGAGTCTCTGCCCTGACAAGTATTATCTCCGGGCAGAGTAACCTTGCCTGAGTCCTTGTCATGCCTGTCTTGACACCAAAGGCCCTGGCCTCATAAGACGGACTGACCAGGACAGTGCGCTTGCCTGAACCGGTCACTGCGATAGGCCTGTTGCGCAGCTTGGGGTCATCCCTCTGCTCTACGGATGCAAAGAATGCATCCATATCTATATGCAATATGGTACGCTCTGCCATAGTAAAAACCAGGGGGCACTTAGTCGTTATTAGAGACTATGCCTCTGAATAGGTCCAGTATCTTTTCTGCGTCAGATTTTTCTTCGGAAGGGGTGGTGGTGCCGGCTTCTTGCTGGGTATCCTTATCGTTTCCGTAGATGGCATCTCTTATCTTACCTACTACCATATTTGCCAACGCCCTCTTCGTCTTGGAGCCCAGGTAAAACTTCGGGCTATCGACAGGGCCTTTTATCTTAAAGTCGAATACTATCTCACCTGAGCTCGATGTAAAGTACCTGTACAGATCCTCGGCACTGACGGCCCAGAGATTCTGCATGGGGAAGTCCTCTTTTATCTCCAATACAATATTATAAAACCTCAGCTCATTGGTCGAACCTATGTTGCCGCTGTCAAAATTAAAGATCATCTCTCCGCTTGCACGGCCACGCCTGAAGATAAAGGGTGAAAATTTGTCATAATAAGGAGCAAAATGCACAAAGTCCACATTGCGCATCTTAAAGTCATTAGACATGGTCAACTCAGGTGTATTTGGGTTGTATGCAGTGACCCAGTGCAGGCTCTGCCCGTCTCGGCCATTTACAAGGCCTTTGCCTTCAGACTCAACATAATCAACGCCTTCAAAACCATCTTTGAGCCTGAGTCTTATCTGTGACTCGATCTCCTCTATGGTCGTCATGTAGCCCCTATCATTAAGATAGCGGTCGTCAAATATAAATGTGCCCGATCTTACATTGAAGACAGGTTTTAGCTCCAGCAGTTCATCTATCTTCTTGACAGGGCTGAATATATAGAATATCCCTGCAAAGATCTTTGCCCCCAATGACGGTTCCCGGGGCTTTTGAGGATGGCAAAGGACCTCATCCATATGCTGGACATTAAGCCCCCTGTCTCTCGAGCGCTGAAAATAGATAACAGGCCTCATCAGGTCAATATCGCTTATTATAATACCCTTTAAGATATTAGACTCGTCCTTCTGGGTATAGGTGGCATTGACCTCCGGTATCTCTACAAGATATGACTGCTCGAAACCCTTAGGATTCAGGACCTTGAAATTCTTTATGGATATGGTCCGGGCCTTAAGATCGATATCTAGATCCTCTACCTCAAGGTATGAGGGCATGAGGTTTTTGATAAGCTTGTCAACGCCGTGGTCAAACAAGGCAGAGCGGTTCATATACACGTAGATGCCTACGGATAAAAAGGCCAAAACCAAAATAATAAGGGTAATCTTCAGGATCTTCATAAATTAACGGATTTCTGAGATGATATCGTTCAAGACATTATGGGCAGCGCGGGGATGCGAAACCCATTTGAGGTGATTCCTCATTATGCGCAGGCGCCTTTTATTATAGAGCAGGTCTGCAATCTTCTGTCCGCCATTCTCCATATCATGTATGCGGATCGCCACGCCTGCCTCGAGCAGATAATCGCTGTTTCGCTGCTCCTGGCCCGGTATAGGGTCTATCACGGCCATCAATGTCTTGCTGGCAAGGACCTCGGATGTGGTCAGGCCGCCCGGCTTACTTATTACAATATCCGAGGCTGCCATGAGCTCATGCATATTATCCACTATGCCATGGACCTTTACAGGCATCTTTATGCCCCTGGCTATCGAGGAGAGCTTCTGCTTGAGTTTCTTGTTTCTGCCTGCAAGGACTATCAGCTGCAGCTTATGCTTTGCATCCTTAAATGAGGCCAGCAGGTGTTCATAGCCTTCAAGATTATAACGGCCGCTTATCAACAAGACCATCGGCATGGAAGGCTTCAGTTTCAGCTTACGGCGCAGATTGGCCTTGCTGGGCATAGTGGCAAAAGCCGGGGCCACAGGGATACCGGATACCATGATCTGTTTGTCTTTATACCCGTGGCGCTTAAGCACCCTCTTCTCGCCCTCCGAAGCCACATAGTACTTGTCTACATGCTTGTTTATCCAGAGCGAGTGTATAGCAAAGTCCGTGACTACGCAGAAGAACGGTATATTGAGCTGCTTATTCTGTTTCAGCTTGCCCATGGCTCCCCAGCCGAGAAAGTGCGTAAAGACGAGCGCATCGGGCTTAAGCTCCCTGGCGTATTTGGCTAAGCGTGAAAGGTGGAGATGACCGGCAGCATGGTGCAGTCGCGTGGTCAGCGTAGGCCTCTTGAATTTATAAGAACGGTCGTAGAGATACCCCCACAGCTCCGGCATCCTCTTTACTATCTCAAGATAACTGCCGATATAAAACTTCTTGAAATACGGGGGCGTATAATCGAGTATATCGACATCAACAACCTCTGCAGTGGAGTTTGACTGGGCTATCTTTCTTAAGGCAGCTGCTGCCTGCTTATGCCCTGCGCCTGCTGAGGCGTACAATACAAGTAATCGTGGCTTTGTCTTCTTCTTCATATCACCTCTATTATAGTCGAAACAAGGCCCGATTCCAAGTGAAATTTGATCTCCGTCTGATTTATAGGCCTTGCGGGGCAATCGGGGCAGAAAGGTTCCGCGACCTTAAAAGGTGTGGGGTATTTGTTCGTGGGCCCCTCCGCCCGGTGTGGATCCTCCCACTCACTAAACACCCCACACCTTTTGTCTCGTCAAAACGTCTGCCAAAAAAACCTAACGCTTTGCTCAAACAAAGGGACATCGTTTAGACATGGGCCTTGCGGAGTAACGCCTAAGAATCTTTTCGCTAAACGGCTTGGCGAGAGACTCAGTGATTGCAGCATGTTGAAGATGCGAGCGGCCATGGTTCCGCCCGATATAGGTTTTAGCGGAGAGCGAGCAGCTTCTCCAAGCGAG
>JABMQS010000071.1 GCA_013202525.1 Candidatus Omnitrophota bacterium | reverse complement strand
CTTTTGACATATTCTATTGGGCAGGTGGCCGAGTGGTCAATGGCAGCAGACTGTAAATCTGCCGGCTTCGCCTACGGAGGTTCGAACCCTCCCCTGCCCACCATTTTTTGTATAGGGCATGGGGCCTAGAGCATAGAGGAATCCTAAATTTCTATGCCCTTTGTCCTGTGCCCTAAGTTATTTTGCGGGTGTAGTTCAATGGTAGAACAACAGCCTTCCAAGCTGTATATGGCGGTTCGATCCCGCTCACCCGCTCCAATCTTTGCAAAGCAAAGATTGTCCCGAGGATGCGACGAATAGGAGCATCCGAGGGGCAGTACCACATGCTGAATTCCTGCCCGCTTCAAAAATCTCACATAAAGGATAAGAGAGTTGTATACCGGCCTGCCTGGAAAATTTGGTTTTTTTGCGCATACCCTTGACTATATGCAGTATATAGGGTATACTTAATTATTACATTTATAAAGTCTAATGTGAAACATAACAATTGATCTGTCAGGAAGCAATATGCGTAGACTAATTTCGTTATTACTCTCTATAATATATGTAGTTACACTCATTGCATCTGATGCGCTTGCTTTACGTCCCATAGCGCACAGGAGGCATGTTGATACTCTTTTGCCTGCGGAAGAAGCTCACAAGCACCCTACTGTTTCGCTTGAAGAGCTAAGAAAGTATCCTGTTCTCTCTAGAGCTATGTCAGATTACGAGGGGATAGCTTACCGTGACGGACAGTTCCATTTGGATTCTGAGTCTTCTGTTGAGGCAAAGGCCTTAAATGTTTTGTTAAATGCTGGAATGCACCTTGCATCAAAGGATAGGCTTCATAGGAGTCCTGAAATATCGGTTCACGTTATCCCGGATTATGATGCCAATTGCCAGAAATATATAGACCGTGAAGGACGGGTTCATCTTAACTTTGACCTTGGATTTATAGCAATCCTTGTTGAGCACCACCGCACTATGCATTTTCAGGATGTTGTCGAATGGCTTATGGCAGAGCGCCTTTCTCATGAACTCTCCCATGATGACACCATGGGAGCCATAACCTCAGATAAGAGAGAGCTCATAGACTGGTTACAGGCCAACGATCTAACGGGCGGCCTTACTGGTAGAGACTTGATTGAGATGGCCGAAGAGCTTATTGTAATAGTTGAGGTTGATGTCAAAAGTTTGCACAAACGGTTGGCAGCTGACCAGGAGCTTGCCAGAGGCGTAGATACCTTTTTTGAGACCGTTAAGCCTTCTTTCCCGTCAGGCCTCTTTTATAGAGACTTTGTAGCCGCAGCAGCTGGTTTAGATGGCAATGCCTTCTATAGAACAGCAGCCATATATTATCTAAAAAATTATAAGCATATAACAATAGAAGAACAGATAGATAGCCGGCAGCCTCTTGATAGTGTGGTCGAGCTATATAGAATCTTAGTAGGAAAATGCAAGGGTTTGCTAAAACTAGTGTGGCCTAAGAAGGCAGACGAGCCCCAGGATGATCACAGAAGTGATGCAGCTCAAAGCCCTGATTCAGCAAGAGGCGATGGTGCGTCCGCCACCTCCTCAAAGCCTTCTTCATCCGGAGGCTCTAATTGGACAGAGAAGGCATTGGCAGACTGGCTGACAGATAATGCTGGAGTTTCTCAAAAAATAATCGCCAGTACTGGTTTTACGCAAAGGGCCTCTCATGTCGCAGGTTCTTTAAATGATAAAGGGGTAAAAGCAGCAAAGAAAAAGACCGCAGTGAAAAGGCTTCTTGCCAGGGCAGGTATTGACCTGGAAGATAATGTATTAGATCGCTTGATGCAATACAAACCTCCACATAAACCTCAAGATGAACCTCAGGTAGAGATGGATAGCAGGATTGCCATTGCTGCTACCCCAAGGGTGTTTTTGATAAACAATTATGTGTGGCGCGCTTTTTGGTTTATATTAGAATATATCCCCAACCACCCACTGACAGATAATCGTCTAGAGCGCAACTATATTATTCAAGGCATGGAGTCTTTTGAGGCAGTTGATATGCCAGGGGCAAATGCTTCACTTCTTACTAGAACGCCAGATTTTTTCTTAAATGCTTTTTATCTTACGCTCTTATGTTCAACAGAAGAAGATGAACAATATCATAGTTGGGTTCGAGATAACCAAGACGATATAATGGCTCAGGTAAGGAGAATATACAGACTACACAATGTTTTGTTACAACACCAGGCAATTGTTGGCATAGATAATTATATATTACGCAACATGTTAGCCCATGAATTTTTACATTGCGAAATCGATAAATATAGAAAGACCAGAGAGGATAGTGATGCTGCAGCTTTTGAGCGAGAGCAGATATCTATATTAGAACGTGTTAATGATGAAGCAGCAGCATTATTTCAGACGAGTCAGTCTTATAGGCACCTGCTTAAGCCTGATACGCCACTGTTTGAGAAATTAAATGAGTTCTTTGCGCATGTCTTTTTTCCTGCTGCTATACCGGTTCCAGGGCATACAATTGGGGTAAAAGGAAATGGAGACTTGATCTGCACGCCAGATACCTTTCTATCACCCGGGATAACGCAGTCGTTTAATGATAGGATAGAAAGAGTTATGGCACTTTCTCAAAGGTCCTATCCGCTATTGGGCAAATTACCCAAACTCCGCAGTGCGGCACTCCAAGAAGCCAATGCTGCCTTGCCAAAGGTCAGGAAGGCTCTTGCTTCTCTACAGCAAGCTCCTGCACCAGATCAACAGGCAGATTCAAGGAAGAGCCCCTTAAAATCTTCTACATCCGGGGCGCCGGTCTTGAATATAGCAGAACCAGGGTTTTTTGATCCCATTGTAAGGGCCTTAAACAGAGGGCCTCAGGCAACAACAGATCACAGGATGTCAGGTGATAGACCTGCCTCTGACTTCCCCTCCGCTAAAAGGGCTTCTGCACGAGGTTTGGCATCTACGGAAAAACATATCCTCGCCGCAGCATAATATGGGGGACCAGTTTTCATGTTTTTTGCTCCAGCCCTTGACTTATCCACAAAAATCAGTTATATTTATAGTATATGAGACGTCCACAAGAAGGTGCAAAAGAGATCCGCCTGTTTGGCGAGAAGAGTGTAAGGGAAGAGGCATACCGCCAGAAGATCCTTCAGCTCGAGAAGGAGATGTCACGCCTTGAGGCCATTGCCAAGAGCTCTGACCCATCCGCCTCATTAGACACAGTTTCCGAAAGCTCTCCTGTACACCTGGAAGGGCTCTACCACGACAGCCTGCTCTCCTTTGATAAGAAGGTAAAGAAGGAGCACGACTTCTTGGAGAGAAGGGCAAGCGAAATCGTAGAGCGGTTAAACCTCTACGGCCAGCAGATCATCTCTAATATAGATTCCACCTTTCACAGAAAGCTTAAATGGCTTACAGTCTCAGGCATCCTGGCGATGGCGGTCTTTGTGATCCTTATTTCCGCTGTCATCTTCTCAAGGGACGTACCGCTTACAGGTGGAGGCAGCATCTTTGCCGCAAAGGACACAGGATATATTGATGAGGCAGAAGTCCTGCATAAGAGACTCTCATATATTAAGAAGGCACTGGAGACACAGACCGTATATCGCAATCAGTACAGTGTAGACTACATAGACCTCTTAAGCGGTATCTATATAGCCAAGATCGAGCTTAATTTTCTGCCTACCGACAGGTGGTCCCTGAACAAGCTCTCATCAGACCTGGTAAAGGTGTTTTCCAGGTACAACAAGACCCTTCCTGCCGAATTTTCCTTCTCATATGACGGCAAGACATACCTAAAGGTCAGCATATCAGGATCCCCCCAAAAGGCCCAGCACCTCTATTATTTCTAAGAAGCCCAAAAGACAAAAAAAATTAAAAAAAACCTTGACAAAAAAGTTTTTTTTGATAGAATATATGTTCTAACTTTAGTATTTACAATATAGTAGCGTTAAAAGCTTTATGCAAAAAGCTTTGAGCGCTGCTGTAGCTCAGTCGGTAGAGCGCGTCCTTGGTAAGGACGAGGTCATGGGTTCGACCCCCATCAGCAGCTGTGGATGATTTTAAATGAGAAGATTGGAAGTTGGTATCGGCCAGCTTTCAGAGATGGATAGTTATAACT
>JABMQS010000070.1 GCA_013202525.1 Candidatus Omnitrophota bacterium | reverse complement strand
TTATTATACACCACCCTAGCGCAAAAGCGGGATTGTTTTCCCACCGAAAACAGTGTAATAAAAAAGACTTTACCGTCCGGATTAGCTGTCCCGGAAGGCAATCTATAATAAAATCGGATCATGTTTTTGAGTCCTCGGGCAGATTCCGATAGTGAACAGAGGGCGTATTTGGGCGCTTTTTTAATCGATTGTGCCTCGAAATTATCAAGGAGCTGCAGCAATGGCAACAGGCAAAGTAAAATGGTTCAATAACTCAAAAGGTTATGGATTTATTACTCCTGAGTCAGGCGAAGATGTATTCGTACATCATAGCGCTATTCAGGGTGAAGGCTATAAGTCTTTAGATGAAGGCCAGGAAGTCGAATTTGACGTCGAGCAAGGTCCTAAAGGTGCACAAGCCACAAACGTAAGAAAGATATAATCTAAGAGAGAGGAGAGGCCGGGCTTTTGGTCCGGCCTTATCCTAACCCGAGGAAATAATGGATTTCGAAAATTCACCTTTCAAAGGCCCGTTTAACCCTGAAGATATCATAAAACAGGGAAAAAACAGCCTGCCCAATCTCGCGAAGTTCGCCCCCGTAGCAATCATTGTACTTATCCTACTTATAGCAGTCTTTTCCAGCTTTTATTCAGTCGGACCTGACGAGGTCGGAATCATAAGGTTTTTTGGTAAGTACGTGCGTACAACCAATCCCGGCCTTCACATTAAGATCCCATTTGGGATCGAGAAGGTGAATAACGTCAAGGTTAAATATATATTTAAGGAAGAGTTTGGATTTCGTGCACTTTCCCCGGGTGTAGTGACAAAATATTCCCAGAAGCAGTACCTCGATGAATCCCTTATGCTGACAGGCGACCTGAACGTTCTTGTAGTTGAGTGGATCGTTCAGTTTAAGATAAAGGATCCTGTAAAGCTCCTCTTTAATATAAAGAACCCCAGAGAGACTATCAGGAACATATCAGAAGCTGTCATGAGGCAGGTAGTTGGTGACAACTCTGTCGGTGAGGTCCTGACAACAAGAAGGGTCGAGATAAACATAGAGGTGCAGAAGAAGCTCCAGGAGATACTCGACAGCTACAACAGCGGTATACAGATAGTTACGTTAAAATTGCAGGATGTAAATCCGCCTGACCCGGTGAAGCCTTCTTTTAATGAGGTCAATGAGGCAAAGCAGGAGAAGGAGAAGGTTATAAACGAGGCATGGGAGGCCTATAACAAGGCCGTGCCGAGAGCAAAGGGTGAAGCGGAAAAGACCATAAGAAAAGCAGAAGGCTATTCCCTGCAGAGGATAAACAAGTCAAAGGGTGACGCAGCAAAGTTTATAGCGACCTGGCAGGCCTATAAGGATGCCAAGGACGTTACCAGAAAGAGGCTCTATCTTGAGACCATGCAGGAGGTAATCCCCAAGGCAGGTCAGAAGTATATTATTGACCCCAGCCAGAAGGGCAATCTGCCTTTACTAAACCTGAACGAACAGAAGGCGAAAAAATGAGCAGGATATTATACCTTATAGCAGCTATCTTTATAATCGTGATCCTGTTCTTTATGAGTGGTGCGCTATATATAGTAGATGAGACGCAGCAGGTTGTTATTACACAGTTTGGTAAGCCTATAGGTAAACCAATTACCGAAGCAGGCCTTCATTTTAAGACACCCTTTATTAGACAGGCGAATTATTTTGACAAAAGAATTTTGCAGTGGGACGGAAAACCCAATCAGATACCCACCAAGGACAAGAAGTATATATGGGTAGACACCACAGCACGCTGGCGCATAAATGATCCCCTGAAGTTCCTTCAGTCCGTGACGAGCGAAGTAGGGGCACACGCAAGACTGGATGATATCATCGACTCCGCTACCAGGGATTATATAACAAACGAATACCTCGTAGAGGTAGTGAGAAACTCGAACCGCCTCATGGATGAGATGGCTCTTGAGGACGAGGATCTCGATGATACGCATATATCCATGGACGAGAAGCTGGAAAAGATAGATGTGGGCAGGGAGAATATTACCCGCGGCATACTGGAAAACGCTTCAAAGATGATGCCTCAGTATGGTATAGAGCTTATCGATGTCCGCATCAAGAGGATCAACTATGTAAAAGAGGTTCAGAGAAAGGTCTTTGAGAGGATGATCTCCGAGAGAAAGCGCGCTGCTGAGAAGTACCGCTCAGAAGGCCAGGGCAAAAAGGCAGAGGTAGAAGGCCGCATGGAGAAAGAGCTCAACCAGATACGTTCTGAGGCCTATAAGGTGGCTGAGGAATTAAAAGGAAACGCCGACGCCGAGGCTATCGGGATATATGCCGATGCCTATAACAGGGACCCCGAGTTCTACAGTTTTGTAAAGACTTTGGATACATACCGCAACACAATCGATAAAGACACCAATATCATCCTCAGCACAGACAGTGAATATTTCGAGTACCTAAGAGATACAAAACCTCGACAGTAACAGACTCCAGCAATTCCGAACCCCTACCGTAAAATTATGACAAAAAAACTATATTTAATCATAAACTGTTTTCTTTTCGCTTTATATCTTACCGGTAATGCCTTTGCGGATGAGGTCTATCTAAAAAACGGAGACAAGATATCTGGAGAAGTGCTGGATGAGTCAGAGGGGAAGGTTTCATTAAAGACAGAGTCCATGGGTACACTTACCATTGATAATGAGGCTATCGAGCGCATTGCAAAGGCCGCAGAGACTCAACCCAAAAAGACAGAAGAAGAGAAGAGCGATCCCGCCTGGAAGAGAGAGATAGCTATAGGTTATGACAAGACCACAGGCAATACCAACGAAAGCAGGCTTGCGGCAAGCGGCTTCATAAACAGGAATCGTAAACATATCGATGAGTGGACCTTGAAAGGAGAGGTTTACTATTCTACTAATGAAAGGAAGACAAACGCACAGCAGTGGTATACCATGGGTCGTTACGCCTATAGTCTTGGCAAGACAAAGAAGTGGTACAATTTCTATAGATTAGAGGCAGACCATGACAGGTTTGAGGATATAGGCTACAGGCTGCTTCCTGCTGCAGGGCTCGGTTTTTGGCTATTTGACACCGATGACATCAAACTGATGGCCGAGGTGGGCGCAGGATATGAGTACACAAAATTCAGGATTGAAGATAATAATAAGGAACAGTGGGTTCTTACACCCATGGCTTCTTTTGAGAAGAAACTTTTTGATAAAACAAGATTGAAGCAGAATCTTTTCTACTATCCCGCCTTTGAGGATTTCAACGATTACAGGCTGCGTTCAGAGACCTATGTGGATGTAGGTATAAATGATAAACTATCTTTGCGCCTGAGCCTTATCGATGACTTCACCTCAGAGCCGGCCCCAGACACAAAAAAGAATGACCTGCGTCTGACATCCGGGCTGGCATATTCCTTCTAATCAGGTACCTAAAGTCCTCAGGCTCTTATTGTGGCGTAGGTGCTGTTCGATCTTTTCAAGGCTGTGGCCTTTGGTCTCCGGAACAAAGAAATAGCAGAAGGCTATTCCACCGACAGACAACAGGGCGAAGAGCCAGAAGGTATTAGCCTTACCGAGCTTATTTATAAGCGTAAGAAAGGTTGCGGCGATTATCATATTAAATCCCCAGTTTGTCACAGTAGCGATACTCATGGCCCTGCCGCGTATCTTAAGAGGGTATATCTCCGATATCATAAGCCAGAATATCGGCCCCAAGCCGATGGCAAAAGAAGCTATATAAACGATAACGCTTAACATCGCTACTATCTTAAGCGTTTCCGACATTACACTCATCTTGAATGCCAGGCCAAGAACCGCCAGGCTTATGGTCATGCCTGTCATCCCCACAAACAGCAGCGGTTTTCTACCGACTCTATCGACAAGCCATATGGCTACTATGGTCATAGCCACGTTTACCACGCCGACGCCTAAGGTCGCAAAGATGGCGGCCTTGTTAGAGGTAAAACCCGCATACTGAAATATTGTCGGGGCATAGTATATTATGGTATTTATGCCTGTTACCTGCTGAAAGAATGCAAGTCCCATTCCCACAATAAGAGCTGGTCTGACCCATGGCTGAAGAAGATCTTTCCATGTGGTCTTTTTTATTGCGAGCGATTCATCGATCCTCTTAACCTCACTATCGACCTGACCCTGCTTCATAATATGCTTGAGGACCTGGCGCGCCTCCTTAATGCGGTTCTTGCTTATCAGCCAGCGTGGGCTGTCATATAAGGCCAGCATACCGGCTATAAGTATGAGGGCAGGCACTGCACCGAGGGCGAACATCCACCTCCATCTATGGGAGCCGGCAAGCATATAATCTACCAGGTAAGATACCACGATTCCGCATGTTATCATAAGCTGATTCAGGGAGACAAGAGCACCTCTCTTGTCAGGAGGAGAGATCTCCGATATGTATAATGGCGCTACATAAGATGAAACGCCTATGGCAATTCCGATCAATATCCTGCAGAGGATAAGCATACCCACGCCTGCAGCAGCTGATGATCCTATGGCGCCTATGGAAAATAGAACAGCCATGGCAATCAGTATGCGGCGCCTCCCATAGTAGTCAGCCAGCGCGCCGCTAAATGCGGCGCCGAGAACAGCACCTAAAAGAACCGCGCTTACCACGCCCTCTTCAGCAGCAGGAGAGAGCGCAAACTGATCCTTTATATATAATATGGCTCCGGATATGACACCGGTATCATAGCCAAATAAAAGACCGGCTAGCGCTGCAACAGCAGCAGTAACA
>JABMQS010000069.1 GCA_013202525.1 Candidatus Omnitrophota bacterium | reverse complement strand
GTAGAGCCTCATGTGCCGCACCCGAATTTCAGGGGCCAGCCGAAGTTTAACGATGAGAAGTGCGTCGGCTGCTGCGGATGTGAAGAGATCTGCCCTGCAGGGGCGATTGCGCATAAGGATACCACGGATGGTGACGGGCCTGCCAAAAGGGTCATGATCCATTATACAGATACCTGCATATTCTGCGGGCAGTGCGAGGCATTATGCATCTCCGATAAAGAAGGTATCAAGCTCTCCAATGACTGGGAGTTATCATTTTTTGACAGAAAAGAATCGTATGAGACTATAGATAAAGAGCTCCAGCTCTGCGAGATATGCGGTGACGCAATAGCCTGCAAGGACCATCTCAAGTGGATCTCTGAGAGAATAGGCGAGCTGACCTATTCAAATCCCACCTTATACCTATCCCGCCTTAAGGGCCTCGGCATTATAGATGAGAATATCATATCCGCATTAAGAGACGATGCTCGTTCTGACAGGGTAAAGATTCTCTGCGCCCGCTGTAGACGCGAAACCACCCTAACCACAAAGGAATAGCTTCAAAGACGTTCTTTAAGCACGAAGGTCTGTGCTCAAAGACTCCTCTTTAAGGTATGCGTAGGATGAAGGAGATTTTAAAAGGTAAGGTTGTTATAGTCGGAGTCGGCAATACCTTAAAACGCGATGACGGTTTTGGCCCTGCCCTTATAGAACTGCTAAAGGCAAAGACGGATGCGGTATGCATAGATGCAGGCAGTGCCCCTGAAAATTATGCCGGAAAGATCGCAAAGATCAAGCCCGATACTATCCTGATAGCCGATGCCGCAGAGCTCGGACTCGCCCCCGGCGAGTATAAGCTCCTTGGAAAAGAGGATATATTAAAGTCGGGTTTTACAACACACGATATCTCGCCGCATATGTTTATGGATTTTCTGGAGAAAGAGACAAAGGCCGATATCTATATGCTCGGCCTTCAGCCCGAAGATATCTCTTTTGGCGAGGGGATGAGCGATTGCGTAAAGAGCGCGATGGATAAGATAGTAGAGGAGATGACCGATGCATGAGTCGCATCTGATAGAGCCTGTAATAAAAGGTATATCTGAACACGCCCAGCGGGAAGGCGCCAAGAAGGTAACAAAGGTAAGGTTAAAGATAGGCGCTCTTGTCGGAGTTAATGAGGATACCTTTAAAGAGACCTTCTCTGTGCTGGCAAAGGGAACTATGCTGGAGGGCGCTGAGGTTGAGATCACAGACTTCCCGGGAACGAGAGTAGAGGTCGTATCCTTCGATGTCGAATAAGGTAGTCCTCGCATTAGGTGCAGACATAAAGAGCAGATTCCTGCTTGCAAAACTCGGGTGCCTGCATTTCGGTCCGGATATGGGCGACCTGAGCATCGCGAAGAACTATGAATTCTTTAAGAGCGAGGTAAGGCGTTTTATAAAGAGCGGAGGCCAGGCCCCTGATGTCATAAGCTGCGACCTGCATCCGGGTTTTTTCTCAACAAGATTTGCCAAAGAGCTCAAGTCAAGATACGAAACCTCAAAGCTGAAGGCTGTTCAGCACCACCACGCACACATAGCAAGTGTCCTGTATGAACATATGATAAGAAGGCCCGTTATAGGCGTCTCTTTTGACGGTACGGGATTTGGCACTGACGGGAATTTTTGGGGCGGTGAATTTCTCCTGGTCAGAGGCAGCCGTTTTAAAAGGCTCGCCCATCTTAAGTACAGGATGATGCCCGGCGGCGAGAAGGTGGTATATGAGCCCTGGCGCATGGCATTGAGTATAGTCGGTGAGAAAGGCATAGATATTATAAGGGGTGTGAAGAAGGCGGATAAGGAGCTGGTCCTGTCGGCGATTAAGAAGGGCATAAACTCACCGCTTAGCTCGAGCGCAGGAAGGCTCTTTGACGCAGCAGCAGCCCTTCTCGGTGTATGCAGGTTTGCTTCATATGAGGCAGAAGGCCCCATAAGGCTTGAGAAGATGTGCCTGGCTGATGTATCGGATTTCTACGAAGTGCCCTTCTCAAAGAGATCTTCCCAGGGCTGCAATCTGATAGACACGGACGCCATTTTTGAAGGCATGATGAAGGATCTTAAGAGAGGCAGAAGCAGGCGCTTTATCGCGACCAGGTTTCATAATTCTATGGTAGAGATTATAGTTTCTGTAACAAAGCGGCTTTCTAAGAGGCTGCGGATCAAGGATGTTGTTTTGAGCGGCGGGGTATTCCAGAATAACTATCTGAAGCCGCGTATTATGGGCAGGCTAAAGGCTCTGGGCCTTAATATATTTATGAATGATATAACACCAGCCAACGATCTCAATATATCAACGGGGCAATACTATGTGTCTTGCGGTACCAGCAAGGGTTAAGAGCGTAGAGGGCAGCAGCGCTGTTGTGGATTTTGGAGGCGTATCAAAGAACATATCCCTTGGCATCCTGAACGGTGTCAGGAAAGGGGACTACCTTCTTATTCATGCAGGATTTGCAATAGGAAAGGTCAAGGAGCAGGAGGCCCAGGATACATTAAAGGCGCTGCAGGAGCTGAGAGACATATGCCCATAAGGCTGATGGAGGTATGCGGGACACACACCATGGCCATTGCGCGCTCAGGCATAAAGAAGCTTTTGCCTGAGATGGTAGAGCTTATATCGGGCCCGGGATGCCCTGTATGCGTAACCGCTCAAGGCCATATTGACAGGGCCATAGCCATAGCCGCTATAGGTGATGTTATCATGACCACTTTCGGCGATATGATGCGCGTGCCGGGAAGCAGGATAAGCCTTGAAGAGGCAAAGGCTAAAGGCGCAGATGTAAGGATAGTGTATTCGTGCCTCGATGCACTCACCATTGCAAGGGAGAACCCCCAGAAGAGAATAGTATTCATGGGTGTGGGGTTTGAGACAACATCACCTACCGTAGCAGCGACTGTAAAAGAGGCCAAGAGGACGCGCGTAAAGAATTTCTTTCTTCTTTCAAATTTTAAGGTATTATTCCCTGCGCTTTCTGCCATCGCTTCATCGAAAAGAACAGCGGTCGATGGTTTTATATGCCCGGGCCATGTCAGCGTTATCACGGGCTCGATTCCCTATGAGAAGATCGCCAGCCGTTACAAAAAACCGTGTGTTATCACAGGTTTTGACGATATAGATATCCTGCAGGGTATTAAGCGCCTGCTTGATCAGGCAATGTCCGGCAGGCATGAGGTCGAGATAGAATATAAGAAGGTTGTTACCAGAAACGGCAATAAGAAGGCAAGAGATATTCTGGATTCTGTTTTTTCTACGGCCGACACAGAGTGGCGCGGCTTAGGCATAAACAAAAGAAGCGGCCTGAAACTCAACAGCAGATACAGAGATTTTGATGCAGAGAGAGAGTTTAAGGTCAGGGTCACAAGGCCTAAGACGGTAAAGGGCTGCATATGCGGTGAGGTGTTGCAGGGCATAAAGGCCCCTTCAGAATGCAGGCTCTTCGGTAAGGCCTGCACAACACAGAAGCCGATCGGGCCGTGCATGGTTTCTTCAGAAGGCACGTGCGCAGCATATTATAG
>JABMQS010000068.1 GCA_013202525.1 Candidatus Omnitrophota bacterium | reverse complement strand
TCGATATTGCCTATCTTGAGATACGGTATATGAGGGTCTGAGTAAGAGGCCTTCGCGCCTCTTTTCTGCAGCTGCTCGATTATCTCGAGAGCCGGTGATTCACGCAGGTCCTTTACGTCTTTCTTATAAGTAACGCCGAGTATCAAGACTCTGGCCCTAGAAATCTTTTTGCCTGCCTTGCTAAGTAACTTCGCTGCCTTCTGCACCACATAACGCGGCATAGAAAGGTTTGTCGTTGATGCCAGGTCTATCATCCTGGTCTTGAATCCGACTTTCCTGGCCTTCCAGGAGAGGTAGAGCGGGTCTGCCGGTATGCAGTGCCCGCCCAGGCCTGGCCCTGGATAAAACGGCATAAAACCAAAGGGTTTTGTCTTTGCTGCCTCTACAACCTCCCACGCGTCTATATTCAACTTGCCGCACAACATGGCAAACTCGTTTATCAGGCCGATGTTTACTATCCTGAATGTATTCTCCAAAAGCTTTACAACCTCTGCCGTCTCTACTGAAGAGACGCCTATGACCTTGTCTATGACCTTGGAATAAAGCCTCTTGGTGAGAGCAAGGGCCTGAGTGCTCACTCCGCCGGCCACCTTGGGTATCCTGGCAAATGTATATCTCTTATCACCCGGGTTTATCCTCTCAGGTGAAAATGCAAGGAAGATATCCTCACCTTCCCTTAAAGGGCCCTTTTCCAGTATAGGCAGAACTATATCCCTGGTGGTCCCGGGATAGGTTGTGCTCTCCAGCACTATCAGCTGTCCTGGCCGTGAATATCTGGCAACGGTGCGGCTTGCCTCTATTATATAAGATATGTTGGGCACCTTTGTCTTTCGCAGGGGTGTTGGAACGCATATTATTATCACATCGGAGTCTCTCAATACTGCTTCTTCCGCGCTCGCGCAGAACCTCTTGTTCTTTAAGGCCTTTTTTATATCAGAGGAGGCTATATCGGTTATATAAGAATTCCCCTTCTTTAGGGCGGCTACCCTTCTTCTGTTTTTGTCCAGGCCGTATACAAAAAAACCCTTCTTTGCGAATTCCAGCGCTATAGGCAGGCCTACATAACCCAGGCCGATGACCGCGATCTTCGCCTTCTTTGTATCGATAAGCCTGCTAAGTTGTTTTGCACAATTCATACCTTCTGTCTCCAGTAATCGAGCAGGTCCTGCATCGTCTTCTCAAACGGTATGACCGGCTTCCAGCCAGTCAGCCTGCGCATCTTTGTGGAATCCCCTATAAGTACCGGCACGTCGCTGGGACGCATCCTCTCAGGGTCCTGCTTTATCTTTATCTTCTTCTCCGATAAGGATAAGAGTATGTTGAGCGTCTCTTTTATAGAATAGGCGTTACCCGATGCCATGTTGTAGACCTCGCCGACCTTAGCCTTCTGCATCACAAGCCAGTAACCCCTCACCATATCCCTCACATCTGTAAAGTCCCTCTTTGCCTTGAGGTTTCCTACATGGATAACGGGCTTCTGCCTTCCCTTTTCTATCAAGGCGATCTGTTTTGCAAAATTGGAACAGACAAAGTACTCGCCTCTGCGCGGGCCTGTGTGGTTGAAGGCCCTTGTCATTATTATATTAAGGCCGTAACTCTTGTAGTACTGATAACCCAGCATATCCTGGCCTACCTTGGAGACCGCATACGGGCTTAAGGGGCGTAAGGGGTTTGTCTCTTTTATGGGAAGCTCGTTTCTTTTCACAAAGCCATACTCCTCCGAAGAGCCGGCTATTATGATCCGGGGGTTGAGATTCAGGCTGCGCAATGCTTCAAAGAGGTTTACCTGCCCTATAATATTCGTCTTTAGTGTCTCTGCAGGGGCGGTCCAGGAGGTAGGCACAAAAGACTGGGCAGCCAGGTGCAGTATATAATCGGGCTTTACCTTCTCCAGTATATTGCGCATAGAAACGATATCGTTGATATCGCATTCTCCGTAGAAGCCTATCTTGTCCATAAGGTGGGATATGTTTTCAGTGCTGGCCTTCCAGCGCTCAATACCATAAACTCTGACATTCTTCTCTTCCTTGAGAAAATATTCCGCAAAGTGGCTTCCTACAAAACCGCCTATACCTGTTATTAGAACTTTCATGCATACTCCCTTCTTTAGCTTATTCTAGCTTGTAAGCTTATTAGCTTGTTAGCTTCTTAGGGAAAAGGCTTTTCCTAATAAGCTTATTAGCTAACCAGCTAATAAGCTAGTAAGCTATTCTAAAAGATATCTTCTCAATGCATCCTGCCAGGGCGGTAATAGACTGCCCTTCAGTTCCTTAAATCTTGAATTATCAAGAACCGACATCCTTGGGCGCTTGGCAGGACGGCTTAATTCCTCACTTGAGATCCGCTCCAATGGCGCTTTCTCCATGCCCCTAACTCTTAATATCTCTTTCGCAAAATCATACCAACTGCATGAACCGGAATTTGTAATGTTTACAGTTCTGGGTGCGGAGTTCGCCCCTCGACTTCGCTCGGGACGAATCCTGAGCATAGTCGAAGGATTCGGAGTGCGGAGCAATACGCCGGTAATTGCATTGGCTAAATCGACCGTATATGTTGGCGAGCCTGTCTGGTCGTCTACTACGTCCAGCCTGCTCCCTCCCCCGGCCTTTGCAATAATAGTATCAACAAAGTTCTTCCCGCCGCTGCCAAAGAGCCAACTTGTTCG
>JABMQS010000067.1 GCA_013202525.1 Candidatus Omnitrophota bacterium | reverse complement strand
GTTCGGGACCTCTCGCTGAGGGATCCCGAGCGAATGCGAGGGGTAACCCCGCCAGTCAACATGCGGGACTGGAAAGTCCCGCCTATCCCAAAGGTAAATAGATAAGTGTTAATCCTCGGTATAGAGACCTCATGCGATGAGACCTCCGCGGCAGTGGTATCCAACTGCAGCGATATACTCTCCAATGTAATATCATCCAGTCTCCACCTCCACAAGAGGTACGGCGGCGTCGTTCCTGAGATAGCCTGCCGCCATCACACCGAACTCATAAATATTGTTTTAGAGAAGGCCCTGAAAAAGGCAAAGGTATCTCTGGAAGATATCGATGCGGTTGCTGTGACGCAAGGGCCCGGGCTTGTGGGCGCCTTACTTATAGGCATATCTTTGGCCAAGGCGCTGAGCTACAGCCTGAAGATCCCGCTGATCGGCATCAATCATCTCCACGCCCACCTCTATTCTGCCATGATGGGCCCCGAACCGCCGGAGCTGCCTGCGGTAGGACTTATAGTTTCAGGGGGCCACACCTCTTTAGTGTATCTGGAGAAACCGGAAACCGTGCAGCTGTTGGGCCAGACAAGGGACGATGCATGCGGAGAGGCCTTTGATAAGGTCGCCAAGATCCTTGACCTCGGTTTCCCCGGCGGGCCCATAATCGAGAAAAAGGCAAAAAGAGGCAGTTCCGCCAGGATAAGATTTCCACGCTCATATCTGGAGAAAGATAGTCTTGATTTTAGTTTCAGCGGCATAAAGACAGCGGTCCTGTATCATACTCAGAGGCTTAAGGCTCAAAAGAAGAGGATTCCGGTCTCTGATATATGCGCCTCTTTCCAGGAGGCGGTAATAGATGTGCTTGTCGATAAGACCAGGACAGCCATAATAAAGAAGAGGCCAAGGTCGCTTCTGATAGGCGGGGGCGTTACAGCCAACAAGACATTAAGGGATAGGCTGTTGAAAATGGCTCGCTCCAAGAAGACGGATGTCTTCTTCCCGCCCACCGGCATGTATATGGATAATGCCGCCATGGTTGCGGGATTAGGGTGCCTGTTATTTAGCAACAAGGCATTTAGCGAATATACGATGTCAGCAGAACCAGGCTTGAATTTTTGTAATAAACAAACATAAGGAGGATGAGGAATGGAACCTAATATCGAGGCCATTAATGAGAGAATAGCAAAAGAGGGCGCTTTTATAAAGAAGCTGACAGAAGGCATGGCACAGGTGATAGTGGGCCAGAGCTACCTTATCCAGAGGCTCCTGGTAGGGCTTTTGGCAAACGGCCACATCTTGATCGAGTCCGTTCCAGGCCTTGCAAAGACCATGAGTGTCAGCGTGCTTTCAAGGTTGATAAATGCTAAATTCCAGAGGCTGCAGTTTACACCGGATCTTCTGCCTGCAGATATCGTCGGTACCCTTGTTTATAACCCAAAAGACAGCACGTTCGTTACCAAGAAAGGCCCGATATTTGCAAACCTGATTTTGGCAGATGAGATAAACAGGGCCCCGGCAAAGGTGCAGAGCGCCCTTCTTGAGGCCATGCAGGAGAGGCAGGTCACCATAGGTGAGGAGACCTTCAAGCTGGATGATCCTTTTCTGGTCATGGCTACGCAGAATCCCATCGAGCAGGAGGGTACGTATAACCTGCCCGAGGCACAGGTAGACCGCTTTATGCTGAAGATCAATATAACATACCCTGAGAAGGGAGAGGAGCTCGAGATCCTGAAACGCATGGCAGAGGTCGATAAAAAAATAGAGGTGACGCCGGTTATCGAGGCAGCTGATATTATACGCGCAAGAGCACTTGTAAACGAGATCTATATCGATGAGAAGCTGCAGAGCTATATTGTTGAGCTTGTATGTGCTACGCGCCGGCCGCAGGATTATGAGCTTAAGGATCTCTCGGGTCTTATACGTTACGGCGCCTCCCCAAGGGCGAGCATCTATCTGACTCTTGCTGCCAAGGCATATGCGTTTATCAATGCAAGGGGTTATGTGACACCACAGGATATCAAGGATATCGCACCGGACATATTCAGGCACCGCATACTTCCAAGCTACGAGGCAGAGGCCGAGGGCAAGACCTCCGACGACATCATAAAGCGAGTGCTCGACGTCGTCAAGGTCCCGTAGGATTTTTTTGACCGTTGAGTGCGCAGGCCTTATGACAATCTGAGCAGGACCTGATGAGACAAAAGGTGTGGGGTGTTTAGTGAGTGGGAGGATCCACACCGGGCGGAGGGGCCCACGAACAAATACCCCACACCTTTTAAGTCCATGAAGCGTTGCTGCGAAGAATAGCTATAAGCCCCGCATGCTGAACATGCAAAAGTCTCTTAGGAGTATTGTAATTGACGATGATAAAGCAGGAGCTACTGGATAAGATACGAAGGATCTCCATCATCACCTCTAAGATGGTCCGCGAGGTATTTGCAGGCCAGTACCAGAGTGTGTTTAAGGGCCGTGGTATGGAGTTTGATGCCGTAAGGGAGTATCAGCCCGGTGATGAGATCCGTTCCATAGACTGGAATGTCACTGCCAGGACAGGCCGCCTCCAGGTCAAGAAATTTATCGAGGAGAGGGAGCTTACCGTGATGCTGCTTCTGGATGGTTCTTCCTCCTGCCGCTTCGGCTCAAAGAGACAGTTAAAGAGTGAGCTTGCCGCAGAGATCTGCTCTGTGCTGGCGTTCTCCGCTATCCATAACCAGGACAAGGTGGGGCTGATTATCTTTACGGATAAGATCGAGAAGGTCATCCCTCCGCGAAAAGGCACAAATCATGTCCTAAGGTTAGTGCGTGAGGCCATTGCCTTTGAGCCCCAGGGAAGAGGCACTGAACTCGTGCGGGCCCTGGACTATTTTAATATGATAACCCATAGAAAGACTGTCTGTTTCCTGCTCTCCGATTTTTTGATCAAGGACTATGAGAAGACGCTGACCATTGCTAACCAGCGCCATGATATGATCGCCATACGCATCATAGACCCGCGCGAGACAGAACTTCCCGGTGTCGGGCTTATCTCGATGGATGACGCAGAGACCGGCGAACAGCTCCTGGTAGATACATCGGCTCCTTTCAGGAAGGATTACCGCGAGAGGTCGCTTCAGAGGTTAAACCAGCAGCAGAGATTTTTCAACTCCATAGGGATAGACAACATCGATGTCTATACCGATACCCCGTATATAGATTCATTGATAAAATTCTTTAAGGTTAGGGAGAGAAGGCAGCGCAGAGGTTACTAAATCGACGCCATGACTAGAAAGAGCATTATGCCAAGGATCAGGACAACATTGCTTTTTTCTCTGCTGGTATTTTCTATGCTATGCAGCTGCCGCTACGCCTTATCCGGATCAGAGCCTGTCAAGGTCACCTCTTACGCGGATAAAGAGAGGATAAGAATAGGTGAGAGGTTCTGGTATATTATCAATGTCAAGGCTCCGCCTGAGATGGAAGTGGACCTGCCTGATGCCGTGACCCAACTCGGCGTATTCGAGGTCAAAGGGTATAAGACAGAAGAGGCAGGTCAGGCCGCTGAGAAGGGCCTTAACAGGTTCTATCTACTGACTACATATGAGACCGGTGAACAGGCAATACCTCCGGTAGCAGTCAGGTATCGGGACGGCAAAGGAGACTGGAAGAAGGCCTACTCCGAAGTGACTTCTATATATGTTGATAGTATTTTTCTTAAAGCGACTATCGGTGAGGATATAAGGGATATCGAGCCGCCGGTAAGCTTAAGATGGCCCTGTAGGTTTCATACAATCGCAGGATTGATCATCTTTGTTCTTTTTGCATTTGCGGTTAAGCTACTGCTTATCAGCAAGAGAAAGGTTCTGGATAGGTTGAGAAGGGGGCCGGCGCCTGTTGTGCGTTTGCATCAAGAGCTCAGTAAATTTATGGCCGCGCTCTCTGAGAAAGACGAGATAAGCAGAGAGGACCTTGCAAGACTGGCAGAACTTCTAAAGGCCTATCTGCTTGCGCGCTTAGGAATAAATACGGGCGCATTGACCACAGAGGAGTTTTTGACTAAGGCAAAGTCTGCTAAGGGTCTCTCAGGCAAGCACGCGGATTTTATCGAGACTTTTTTAAAGAACTGCGACCTGGTTGAGTTTGCCAATAAGGGTTTAGAGCAGGAAGAGCTCAAGGAATCACTAGCACGCCTTAAGGTTGTGCTTGATGAGATACGGCCCCTGCAAAGTAAAAGGACGGATTGATTAGACTATGAACTTTCATGACCCGTGGGTCCTCATATTTATACCGGTGGTATTTCTTATCGGCTATTATGTCAAAAGGAGGCGCAAGCTTGCCGCTTTCTCATTCTCCTCTATAAAACTTGCATCCGGATTGGGCACATCGGCCAGGTCCTTCTTTGGCCAGAATCTGATCTATCTTGAGTGCATAGCCATATCGCTGATGATAGTCGCCCTGGCAAGGCCGCAGTCCCCCGTTGAAGACAGCATAAACAGGAGAGAGGGCATAGATATAGTGCTTGCCATAGATGCATCGACAAGTATGCTCGCAGAGGACTTCACTGTAGGCGACGAGAGGCACAACAGGCTCGATGTGGTTAAGCAGGTGGTCTCTTCATTTGCCTCTGAAAGAAAAAACGACCGTATAGCAGTTGTATTGTTTGGTGTCAGGGCTTACACCCTCTGCCCTTTGACCCTAAACCACGCCTGGCTTCTTAAAAACCTTGACAGGGTATATGCAGGCATGATGCAGAACAAGACAGCGATCGGTTCTGCCATAGCCTCATCTGTCAACAGGCTGAAGAATACCAGGGCGCAGGGTAAGATCATAGTGCTTTTGACAGACGGCAAGAATAATGCCGGCAGGATCTCGCCAATGACCGCAATGGAGCTCGCTAGAGCATATAATGTAAAGATCTATACCATAGGCGTAGGTACTCTTGGGGAGGTACCCTTTCCCATCAAGGACAGGAAGGGCAGGGTGACCGGCTATAAACAGATAAGGCTGGATCTCGATGAGGAGCTTTTACGGCAGATAGCTGATAAGACCGGCGGCAGGTATTTCAGGGCCGAAGATACAGCCTCGCTTAAGAAGGTCTATGATGAGATAAACCGGATGGAGAAGATCCCCATGGAGGAGAAGGGTTATGATGAGTATAATGAACTCTTCAGCACCTTTTTGATACTTGGGCTTATTATCTTATCCCTGTATCTGGTCTTATCTAATACTGTATTGAGGAGAATACCTTGAGGCTCGAGAACCCTTTAGCAGTAATATATATCATCTGGTCTATACCGCTTTTGCTGGGGTTCTGGGTCTTTGTTATACGCAAAAGAAGGGAGCTGGCCGGCAGGTTTGTGGATAAACGCCTGTGGCCCGAGTTGACAGACTCTGTGAATATCAGACGTCAGCACCTCAAGATTCTGATTATCAGTGCGGCGATTATGCTCTCGCTTGTAAGCCTTACAAGGCCGCAGTGGGGTTTTGAGTGGGGACAGCAAAAGAGGGAGGCGCTCGATGTGATCTTTGCTGTTGATACTTCAAGGAGTATGCTTGCTGAAGACATAAGGCCCAACCGCCTGGACCGCGCAAAGATGGCGATCAAGGATATGGTCGGCACGTTAAAAGGGGATAGGGTGGGCCTCATAGCTTTTGCAGGAGAATCGTTTGTGCAATGCCCGCTTACCTCAGACTATGATGGTTTCCTTCTGGCCCTTAACGACCTGCGCGCTGATACCATACCCAGGGGCGGCACCTCACTATCTACAGCAATAGCCGAGGCGGTAAGGTGTTACAGCCCGGTCGATAAGAACTACAGGGCACTCGTTCTCATAAGTGACGGCGAGGAACATGAAGGCGATGCTGTAAAAGCTGCTAAAGAGGCCAGGGATGAAGGGGTGAGGATATTCTGCATAGGTGACGGGTCTCGGGGCGGGGCCTTCATACCTATAGTGGATGATAAGGGATATAAGGAGTTCCTGAAGGATGATTTGGGCAACAAGGTAAAGTCCCGCTTGAACGAGAAGGTGCTCAAGGAGATAGCATTTATTACAGGCGGCGCTTATGTTCGCAGCAGGAATACGGAGTTTGGCCTCAGGCCATTGTATCAACAGAAGATATCCAGGCTTAAAAAGAGAGAGATAGAGTTGAAGAGGCAGAAACGCTACCATGAACGTTTTCAGATACCTTTAGCCATAGCCCTCCTTCTGCTTGCACTTGAGCTTATGATCTCCGAGAGGAAGAGATGATTGCAAGGTATACCTGTCTTATAGTGATGTCAGCAATTCTACTTTTTGTTTTTACAGCTCCCCTTTCTGCCGCAGACAATGCAGTAAAGTTGGCTGATGAGGGCGACCGCTTCTACAGGTCAGAGGAGTTTGACAAGGCGCTTGAGAGGTATGATTCAGCGCTGACAGAAACATCCGATGCCAGGAGAGAGAATATAATAAATTTTAACAGAGGGGATGTCTTTTACGAAAAGGGTGAGTATGAAAAGGCAGTAGAGGCATTTACCAAGAGCATGGCAACGGATAATGCAACCCTGGAGAGAAGTGCCAATTTCAATATTGGAAACTGTAAATATAGGTTAAGTGAGGCCTGTACGGATGAGTTAAACAAGGGGATAATGTTTTGCAGAGAGGCGCTGCACTATTATAAGGCCGCCATCGAGCTGGACCCTGCCACGGAGAAGGCGATCTATAATTATGAGTATGTAAAGAAGAAGCTCGATTATCTATTATTGAAACAGGATATGCCAAAAGGTGCAGGTAGGGGGGGCAGGTCGTCCGGCACAGCCGGTGCAGGCACCTCCCGGAAGACTCAACCCAAGAAGGAGTCGCAATCTCAGTCACAGCCCCGGCAGCAACAGCAGCGAGAGCAAAAAACTGAGCAGCAACAAAGACAGCAACAAGCTCAACAACAGCAGCAACAGCAGGAATCCCGGCAGCAGGAGAGTCAGCAGGAGACGCAACAACAGCAACAACCTCAACAACAGCAGCAACAACCTCAACAGCAGCAAGAAACGCAGCAGCAACAGGCCAAGGAGCAGGCAGAGAGCCAGACTGAGAAAGAGGCCGGGCAGCAGGAGGCTCAGCAGGATACCAAGGAGCAGAAGAGTCAAGAGCAAAAGGGCCAACAAGACTCGCAACAACAGCAGGCCGAGCAGCAAGAGGCTAAACAGCAGCAAGCCCGGCAGCAAAAGAAGCAGCGCCAGCAAGAGAAGGCGGCACAGCGACAATCCCGGCAGCAGGGGGCGCAAAATCAGAAAGCAGAGCAGCAGAAGCTTGATAATGAATACCAGGACCAGAAGCAGAGGCTCGACCAGGAGCGCGGGGACAGGGAGGATTCGCTCGATGAGGAGTTCAACCAAAAGAAGCAACAGCTTGAAAAGGAGCACCAGGGTGATGAGCTGAAGCCCCGCCAGGATGAGCTCAATAGAGAGCACCAGTCCCAGAAGCAGAAGCTCAAACAGGATTATGAGAGAAGAGAGAGCGATCTCAAACAGCAGCACCAGGCTGACAGGCAAAAACTCGATGAGGAGCATAAGAAGAGACAGCAACAACTCAAGGAGCGCCTTGATGAACTTGAAAAAGGCCGCCGAGATATGCAGCCACATGGGCAAAAAGGGCTTGATGGAGCCAGGCCTATGGATTATACTAATATAGAGAAACAGCCCTTGTCCCAGAAGAGCCTTACAAAGGAAGAGGCGGACAAGTTATTAGATGCTTACGGTTATGAAAAAGGTGCCCCTGCCAGCGGCTCAAGGAGTGGCTCCGGGGAGAGAAGAACTCCTTACAAGGACTGGTAGTGGGAAGGATTACGGCTTAGTATGAGAATAAACCGGTTACTATCTTTAGCCATATTTTTTCTGATATTATTCAGCACAGCCGTTCTCTGCGCGGCTCAAGGAGAGATAGCCCTCAAGATAGATAGAGATGAGATCCCATTAAGCGGAAGCATAAGATTAGACCTCACTTTTTACGGTGTAAAGGATATGCCCCCTCCTCAGTTACCGGCAATAGAAGGCTTCAAACCCACACATCTCAGGTCATCTGATGCTGTATCAAGGATAGACGGTGGGATAGTGCATTCGACCAGGCATACTTATGTCCTTATGCCTGAGCGTTCCGGCGCCTTTAATATAGGGCCTTTTGACATCTTATATGATGGTCAGAGGTATCTATCTAAGGAGGTAGGTGTAACTGTACTAGGCGGCGCTGCTGAACGCCTACCCAAGGAGCCCGGTCTTACAGCGCAGGAGAGGATCAATGCCAGGGAACAGGCATTTCTGTTGATAGAGACGGAAAAGGATGAGGTGTACGTAAACGAGATCCTTCATGTAGGCATGGGTCTTTATTATAGGGATATGATGCTTACCGACATACGCCGTCCGTCACTGGAGCATGAAGGTTTTTCTATAGGTGAGTTTATTGCCCCTGTGAAATCCAAAAAGACTATCAAAGGCAATACTTATAATCTCGTTACTTTTCGAAGCAGCGTCTTTGCGACAAGGCCCGGTGATCTGAAATTAGGCCCTGCTGTTCTAAACAGTAATCGCATGGATATATCAAAGGCCCCTTCTTCAAAGGGATCTGCCGCTTCCGGTGCAGGCGCAGCTAAGTACGGCACATCCAATATCTTGCGTGACATACACCAGAAGTATAAGAAGCGGCCCTTCCGGATAGAGTCAGAGGCAAAGGATATAACGGCACTGCCGCTTCCGGCAGATGCAAGGCCCGCGGGCTTTAACGGCGCAGTCGGGGATTTCAGGTTTACCCTTAAGCTCGACCCTTCCGGATACGTAAAGACAGGTCAGCCACTGACGCTTGTTATGGAGATATCGGGAAAGGGTAATATGGATATAGTTTCACCACCTGCAATCGGGGAGGGTAAAGACTACATACTTTATGAGCCGATCCTCAAGGAGCAGACCGATAGCTACAAGATCTTTGAACAGGTGCTTATTCCAAAGACGACAGCGTTTAAGCAGGTGCCTGCAATAGCTTTCAGTTTTTTCGATCCTGCCAAAGACGCCTACAGGACCATAAGCAAAGGCCCCTTATCCGTAAAGGTCATAGAGGCGCATGAGGCAAAGGAGGCAGAGATCCAGGAAAAGGTGGAGGCCGCAAAGACCTTACCTAAGAAAGAGGCAATAGGCAGGGATATCATATACATAAAGGACGCCCCCGGTAAGTTCAGAAAGACCGGTACATATCTCTATACCAACAAGCTCTTTATATTCTCGCAAGGACTGCCTGTCCTTATCTATCTATCCATACTGGTCTTTTACAGGAGGCGCCAGCGTCTAAGGAATGATATGAGTTATGCGCGCAGAAGGTATGCATACAAAAAGGCACTGAAGGGCTTAAGGAGATGCAGCTCCTTATCAGATCAGAACAAGACAGAGGAATTTTTCAATCTTCTCTTTACTGTTATTCAGGAATATTTTGGTGATAAGTTCAACCTGCCCCCGGGCGGCATAACGATGAACCTGGTCGATGAAGTGCTGAAGCCGAAGGGTTTTAAGGAATCGGTCTTGAATAAGGTAAGGAATTTTTTCAGGGCCTACGATATGGCACGTTTTACACCATCTGAATATAGCGAAAAGGACAGGACACGCCTCTTTAAAGAGGCAAAAGAGATCATAAATATTTTTAGAAGGGCATAAAGATGGCATTTTTAAGAAGGATATTTCTGCCAGCGGTTTTGATTCTCCTGTTAGCGCCTGCCTGCCAGGCAGAGGATGACTTATCATTTAGGCCTGATGAGGTATTTGAGGCAGCTTGTAACTCCTACGCTTCATCGGACTTTAAGGCTGCTGTAAAGGGTTATGAGGAGATAATCGAACATGGGTATGAGAGCGCTAATACATATTATGATTTGGGCAACAGTTACTTCAAGCTCGGAAATTTAGGCAAGGCCGTACTCAATTATGAGCGCGCAAAGAGATTGACGCCGCGCGATAGTGCGCTAAGGTCAAACCTGAAATATGCCCGGTCCCTTATAGAGCAGCCTCCGATGGATACCAGGCGTATCTGGCTTATGAGGCGCGCGCGAAACCTCTTCGACTATTTCAGCATCGATGCCTTGACGATCTTCCTCTCCCTTGTCTATATGATTATTATTTTGCTCCTGATCGTGCTTATCTTTTTGAAAGGCATGAGAGGAGCTGTTGTGTTTGCAGCAGGGGCAGCTACTATAATACTTCTACTGGGTCTTACACTGCTTACAATTAATATATATAAGACCGAGCATGTAGACAGCGCGATAGTGCTTAAAAAAGAGCTGGGTGCGAGATTTGAACCGCGCGCAGATGGCATTGTTCACTTTAAGATCTATGAAGGTGCCAATATCTGCGTAATAAGACATAAAGGGAGCTGGAGCCAAATAAAACGCGAAGATGGAAAAATTGGTTGGGTCAAGGCGTCTTCTTATGAGATAATATAGGAGGGTACAGGATGATGGTTTCAGAGCTACAAATGCTTTTGAGGTTGCTGGTAGCGGCGCTCCTGGGCGGCATAGTAGGCGTAGAGAGGGAGATACATGAGAAGGCCGCCGGTTTCAGGACGCACATCCTGGTATGCGTCGGGTCATGCCTTATAATGCTGACATCGATGCATGTCTGTGACATATATCAGGGCGTAGCTGCTGCTGATCCGAGCAGGATAGCTGCGCAGGTGGTAAGCGGCATAGGTTTTCTCGGGGCAGGTACCATAATAAGATCCCGCGCCTCGGTGGTAGGCCTGACGACCGCAGCCAGTCTCTGGTCTATAGCAGGCGTCGGCCTGGCTATAGGATCAGGGCTCTTCATTGTGGCTACAGGCGCTGTTGTGACAATATTGATATGCCTGCTTGCTCTGACCAAGGTTCAGGGCAGGCTGGCCCGCAAAAAAACCAAATAAGATAAGAAGGGGGTGAGAGATATGGCAATACTCAAGAGAAACAGGAAAGAGCTGCCGGAGGAGAAGATCCTCGACGTCGACGCGACTATGCAGGGTACCATGACATTTAAAGACCCTGTGAACCTGCACATCAATGGTCAGTTTGAGGGAAAGCTCGACACAAAGGGAAGTCTCACGATAGGCCAGAAGGCAGTGGTAGCGGCGGATATAACCGGAGAGGATATTACCATAGCCGGAACCGTGACAGGTAATATACTGGCAACGAGCAAGCTGAGCATTATAGCACCTGCCCGTATAGAGGGTGACGTGAAGACCCCGATACTGAGTGTATCTGAGGGCGCGGTATTAAATGGTCGCTGCCAGATGTCGAGTGTTTCGGATAGCACATCTACTTCCGGAAAAGGTAAGGTGATGGCAGCAGATGAGGTCGCCCGGTATCTTGAAGTTGAATCCTCCATGGTGGAAGAGTGGGCCGTTGATAAGCAGATCCCGGCTATCAAGCAGGGTGGCTCCTGGAAGTTCTATAAGGAGGATGTAGATAACTGGGTCGCACGTGAAAAGGTAAGCCGCTGATAAGGTTCATATGGTAGATAAATTACTTACACTTAAAGAGGCAGCAGATTCCCTGGGGCTCTCTGAGGAAGAGGTGCGCCGTCTTGTCAAGAAGGGTGATATCCCCGCTTACCAGATCGGCGGAATGTATCTCAGATTCAAGGAAGAGCAGATCCTTTCGATCAAGAAGTCCGGGCAGTCAAAGGCAGGGCTTTCGGAGTCCGGCAAGAATTCAAGACAGCCTTCAGGCAAGGAGGGTTATATCTCACGGATCAGGGACTCCTTGTATTTCAACGATTTTTATATAGCCGCAGCTGTATTGGTTGCGATCCTGATCTATCTTATTGCCAGGTCAATCAGGTAAATGAGGCCACAGCTTATGTAAGCCGAAGGCTGACATAAGCTGTAAGGCCGAATTTACCCAACAATTATTTGAAGTGCACGCGCAGAACCAGCAAATAAGTGCTGGGTTTGGAACATCGAAAGAGAAACTATGCACAGAGACATCAAGGTATATATATCTGTTTTGGTATGCGTATTAGCCATAACCTCTTTTTCATATGCAGATACCGTATTTATGAAGGACGGTAATGAAGAGAAGGGGATAGTGGTTGAAAACTATTTTGATAGGATCACCTTGAGCACTGTCGACGGGGAGAAGGAGATAAGGCGGGAGAAGATAAAGGACATCCTCTATGACAGGCGGGAGCAGAATCTCCTAAAACTGGGGGATTACCATCAGCAAAAAGGCAACATCATGAAGGCCTACTCCTACTACAAAAAGGCCTATCAGTTAAACCCCGACTATAAAGAGGCGCAGGATAAGTTTATAAACCTGCGCGCCGTATTACTGAGGCGTCCTGATAAGCAGTTGAGGGACGATATTGCCAGGAAGCAGGCCCTGTTTAAAGAATCGGGCAAGGTCTATGCACCGCAGCTGGCAGAGGAGATCTCACCCAAGGCAGAGGAGAAGCTCAGTGCGGCAACAGGCCTCCTGCTGGTCTCTGAAAATGAGATGCCAAAGGTGCGCCAGGTATTGCCGCATTCTGCTGCCGAGCGCGCAGGCATAGAAAAAGGCGATCTCATCTACTCGCTGTGGGGAAAACTGACCGGTTATATGGAGCTGGATGCTGTATGCAGGACCATTCTCGATAATCCCTCGCCCGAGATAGTGCTTGTGGTCGAGAGAGATGTGATCATTAAGCCTGAACTCTCTGGCAAGGCCGACGCCGGCAATATTGCAGATATAGGTTTTTCGTTGGTCATGAGAGAGGGCGGCCTTACTATTGCCGATGTAAAGGCCAGCTCTCAGGCAGCGCATCAGGGACTTGTAAAAGGGGATCTGGTGACCGCGATAGACGGCAAACCGACTCGTTACATGCCGCTTAAGGAAGCGATAATGCTTATCGGCCAGGGCTGCTCTAAGGGCAGCGTTGATCTTGAGGTAATAAGGTCTTTGACCTTATGGAGGAAGGAGCTGTAGATATGATTAGCAGGAAGAGAAAACAATATATTATAAAGAGGGCTTTTCAGTTCAAGTATACAGGGACCATATTATTCTTTATATTCCTGACCGCTATCCTGTCATGCGGCGTGGTCTATTTTGCCACATTCCCATATCTTTCTGAGAAGCTGGCCAATGTCTATCCGCAGGGCAGGCTTACGGCTGTCCTGGGCAGTGCCTACACAAAGCTCTTCCTGTCGACCGCGCTTATGGTACCGATCGCGGTATGGTTTGGTATTATACTCTCACACCGCGTTGCGGGCCCATGGTACAGGCTGGAGAATATCATAAGAGGCATTGCGGAAGGGGACCATACGTTAGAGGTGAAGCTGCGAAAAGGCGATGAGCTCCAGAGCTTAGCAGGCGCAATAAACACTCTTACCAAAAGCCTCAGGGACATGGGCCAGGAGAACCTTGAAGTATTAAGCCTGATGGATGAGACATTAGGGGCGTTAAAGGGTGAGCTTGAGCGCGAGCCCATAGACCTTATGAAGGCAAAACTGCTTCTGTCGAAGACGCAGGATACCGCCTCTGAGCTCAAGGCCCTGATAAAGAAATATAAACTCGCGCCCCAGTAATTTTTTATATATATAGTATATATATACTTGACAAAAACAGCTAATTTGTGTATATTATATTTAAAAATAGAATGGAGATAAGCGTGAAAGCCTTTATCTGTGCAGCACTTATAGCAGGAGTTATCTTATCACAGGCAGTACCTGCCTTATCCCAGGAAGAAGCCAAGCCTGTTTCTCTGGACTATTCGATACAGAAAGCAAGGGCTATTGCGGCCTCTAAGATACAGCAGGCCCAGGCCAGGTCACTGGCGGCAGAGGGCGGACTTTCAAAGGAGACAAGCGTTGCACAGAAAGAGATACAGCAGGCCCAGCTTGAGATAAAAGAGTCCCAGCTTAAGATAGCGCGGTCAGGTAAGAAGATAAAGGCCGCTGAAGAAAAGATCATCATCTTAAACGAATACTATATTAAGGGCGTAGAGGCTTATAAGGTTGCGGATTACCTTGGGGCGATAAAATATTTTCAGAAGATCTTTGAGATAGACCCTGGCTTTGAACCGGCAAAGCTTTATCTGGAGAGTTCGGTCATACAGCAGAGCATAATAGAGGCGCGCACGAAGACCGAGAAGATAAAGGTTGAGATGGCTGATATCATAGCTGAGTATGATATGCGCCGCGACCGCGTAGACAGCCTGGCTGTAAAGTATTTCTTAGAACAGGCACAGAGGAAATGCCAGCTGGGAGATTATAAAGGGGCGGAAAATCTTTACGGCCTTTGTTATAAGGTATATCCCTATAGCAAGGATAAGATCGAATGGTTTGTTAAGGCTACTTATGATTTATCCGAGCTTTCCGAAGCATTGGATGAACAAGGCAAGAATATAGAAGATATCGCCACTGGTAAACGGGAACGTTTGTAGTAAAAGCAACTATCTTGCCGCTGTACCTTTCCACTAACTAATTTCCAATAATATGAAGCAGAGACTTTTTCTAATCGATGGCAACTCATTCTGCTATCGTGCATATTATGCAATAAGGGCACTTGCCAACTCCAAGGGTTTTCCGACCAATGCTGTCTACGGGTTTGTGAGCATGATGAATAAGCTCATTAAGTCAGAGTCTCCGGATTACCTTGCGGTCTCCTTTGATCTAAAGGGCCCGACCTTCAGGCATGAAAGATATGAGAAATACAAGATACACCGAAAGCCCATGCCGGATGACCTGGTTATGCAGATGCCCATTATAAAGAAGACGGTTGAGGCCTACAATATACCCATATACGAGAAGCAGGGTTTTGAGGCGGACGATATAATCGGAACCGTTGCTACCAGGTCGGCTGCGAAGAAGATTGATACATTTATTGTGACCGGTGACAAGGATGCCCTTCAGCTGGTATCAGAGCATATCAAGGTCTATTCCACGCATAAGGAAGGCCTCATATATGATGTGAACAAGGTGAAACAGAAGTATGGGGTAGGGCCCGAGGCAGTGGTGGATATCATGGCGCTTATGGGTGATGCCTCGGATAATATCCCCGGCGTCCCGGGCATAGGTGAAAAGACCGCTACTGAGCTGATCTGCAAATACAGGAGCCTGGATAACCTCATCGAGCATATAGATGAACTGAAGAGCCAGGCAAAGAAGAAGATGATCAAAGAGAATCTAGAAAAGGCAAACCTAAGCAGAGAGCTGGCCACCATCGATACAGAAGTGGATATAGATATAGATTTTGATAAGATGAAGATGACAGAGCCTGACGACGAGAAACTGCTCGAGATCTTCAAGGAGATGGAGTTTAAGAGGCTCGTAGAGCAGTTTGCGCCCTCAAAGTCTATAGAAGGAAGGTATAAGGTCATTGCCACAAGAAAAGAGCTTGATGGATTGACAGCTTCCCTGAAGCAGCACAAGGAATGGGCATTTGATTTTGAGACCACGGGTACAGACCCGATGAGCTGTGAGCCGGTAGGAGTCTCGTTCTGTTTCAAAGAAGGCCAGGCCAGTTATATCAGTTTTGTCAAAAAGCCGGAGGCTTTTTCAGATAAGGATTACATCCTGTCAAAACTTAAAGGCCTCTTTGAAGACAAAAATATCAGGAAGATCGGCCAGAATATAAAATACGAAGAGGTCTTGCTTAAAAATCTGGGTATAGAGCTTAAGGGCATCTCATTTGATACCATGGTAGCCTCTTACCTCTTAAACCCCTCCAAGCTGAATCATAACCTCGCTGATATCGCGTTTGAACACCTCGGCTATAGCATGACTCCGATCTCGGAGTTGATCGGAAAGGGCAAGGCAAAGATCACGATGGCAGAGGTGGATATTGCCGATATATCCCGTTACTGCTGCCAGGACAGCGATGTCACATTCATGCTTAAGCGGGTATTGGAGAAGGCCCTTGGGAAAAAGGGTTTAGATGACCTCTTTTGCGAGATCGAGATCCCCCTGATAGAGTCTCTCTCAGGGATGGAGTTTATGGGAGTGGCTATAGATAAGAAGTTCTTAAAGGATATGTCAAAAAAGATATCAGGCAAGCTCCTCCGTTTAAGCAAACAGATCTATGAGATGGCAGGATCCGAGTTTAATATAAACTCACCCAAGCAGTTGAGTGAGATCCTCTTTGAGAGGCTTAAGCTGCCGATCATAAAGAGGACAAAGACCGGCATATCCACGGATGTTGAGGTGTTGAACAGACTGGCCCAGGAACATCCCCTGCCTAAGGCCTTGCTGGATTACAGGGAGCTGTCCAAGCTTAAGTCAACATATGTAGATGCGCTGCCGGAGCTTATAAACCCCGGGACAAAGAAGGTTCATACCTCCTTTAACCAGACAGTGACTGCTACCGGAAGGTTGAGTTCCTCTGACCCAAACCTGCAGAATATACCGATCAGGACCGAGATGGGCAGAAGCATCAGGAAGGCCTTTATATCATCGTTTAAGAATGGACTGATACTCTCTTCGGACTATTCGCAGATAGAGCTGCGCATACTGGCGCATCTTTCAGAGGATGAGGTCCTGATAAAGGCCTTTAAGGAGGATATCGATATACATACGTATACGGCCTCGCTTATCTTTGACTGCAAAGAAGGGGATGTGACCGACGAGATGCGCTCTCAGGCAAAGACAGTCAATTTTGGGATAATATACGGCATGAGCCCCTATGGTCTTTCCAAGGAGCTGGGCATCACGCCTGAGGTTGCAAAGGGTTTTATAGATGCCTATTTTATGAGGTATCCAAAGGTCAACGAGTATATGAAGAGCCAGATCGAATTTGCAAGGGAAGAAGGTTATGTCCTTACCATGCTCAAACGCAGGCGGTATATACCCGAGATCAATTCGCAGAATCAGAATATCAGGATGTTTGCGGAGAGGACGGCCATCAATACACCGATACAGGGTTCTGCGGCAGATATCATAAAGATGGCTATGATAAATATTTATTCCGATCTTAAGAAGAAGGGATGCAAGGGCAAGATGGTCCTGCAGGTCCACGATGAGCTTGTATTCGATCTGCCAAAAAAAGAACTTGACTTGATAACCGATATCGTAAAGAGGCATATGGAGGAGGTACTTGAGCTCAAGGTACCCATAAAGGTCAATATAACCTCCGGTAAAAACTGGCTCGAAACTTAGAACCTAACACCTAAAACCTATAACCTATAAAATGAATATATTATTTTGCTCAAGTGAAGTCGTACCTTTTGCCAAGACAGGTGGATTGGCAGATGTGGCAGGTGCCTTGCCAATAGCCCTTGAACACGAAGGGCACCAGGTCAGGGTCGCCCTTCCCAAATACAAGATGGTAAAGGAGGAATCAGACTCCGCTGTAATCGGAGAGGCGATAAAGGTCCATCTCATCAGAAACGATGAGCTCTATATGCGCGATGGTATATACGGCGATGAAAAGGGTGACTATCCGGATAACCTCGAGCGCTTTATGTTCTATTGCAGGCAGACGCTTGAGCTCATGAAGAGTGAGGGCTTTAGGCCTGATATTATTCACTGCAATGACTGGCAGACAGGCTTGATACCGGTATACCTCAAGACCGTCTATAAGGATGATCCATTCTTTAAGGATACAAGGACGCTCTTTACCATACACAATCTTGCCTATACAGGCAGTTTTGAAGAATCTGAGTTCGATAAGACAGGCCTGGATAGAGCCCTCTTCAGCATAGACGGGTTGGAATACTATGGAAAGTTCAGCCTGTTAAAGGGTGGACTCGTCTTTTCGGATGCCATTACTGCGGTGAGCCCTACGTATGCAAAGGAGATCCAGACCAAAGAATATGGTTGTGGCATGGAGGGCATACTAAAGGCAAGAAGCGCAGACCTCTACGGCGTACTGAATGGAATAGACTATGAGTTATGGGACCCGGCAAAGGATGCGTTGATCTATGAGAAGTATTCACCCTCATCCATCGAAGGGAAATGCACCAACAAAGAGAGGCTCCTGGCCGACATGGGAATGAAGACCGCAGCAGGCGCGCCTTTAATAGGCACCGTAGGAAGGCTTGCATATCAGAAGGGGTATGATATCCTGGCAGAGGTTATGGATGAGCTGTGCGGCATGGACATAGGTTTTATACTTCTTGGCACAGGCGAGGAGAGGTATCACAAGATCTTTGAGGAGATCGCCTCAAGGGGTAACAGCAAGATTTCTATAAACCTGTGCTTTGACGCTGCCCTGGCACAGAAGATCTACGCTGCCTCGGATATGTTTCTTATGCCATCGCGTTATGAGCCTTGCGGCCTGGGCCAGCTGATAAGTTTTAAATACGGGGCTGTGCCGGTTGCGAGAAAGACAGGCGGCCTGGCCGATACTGTATTTGAATATGATGCGAAGACGGGCGACGGAAACGGATTTCTCTTTGAAAAGGCAGAGCCGCAGGAGCTCTTGGGCGCTATCAAGCGGGCGGTCGAGGCACATAAGGATGGCCCCGGATGGCAGAGGTTGATCACTAAGATAGCAGGGTATGATTTTTCGTGGGATAAGTCTGCGCAAGAGTATACACGGATATACGAAAAGCTAAAAGCCAAAAAATGATCATAGGTATTACAGGAAGTTTAGGAACGGGCAAGTCCACTGTCTGTAAATATTTGGCAGATCACCTGAGAGCTCATCTGATAGACGCTGACAGGATTGCGCACAGGGCCTTGACCAGGGGATATCCGGCCTACAGGACCATAGTCTCTGTTTTTGGCAGGGGTATACTTGATAAGAATGGCAGCGTCGACAGGCAGGCCCTTGCGGAGAAGGTCTTTAGCAGCCGCAAGAACCTGGATATCTTATGCAGGGTAGTGCATCCGGTTGTTTCACTCAGCATAAGGAGAAAGATAGCAGCGATATATAGAAAGGACAACAAGGCCTTCATTATTATTGATGCCCCGCTGTTGATCGAGGCGGGCCTTCACAAGGAGTGCGATTGGCTGGTGGTGGTCTCATGCTCGCTCTCAACGCAGCTTGAACGCGCACAGCATTACAGGAGCATGAGAGCTGCCGATACTATAAAGCGCATAACATTTCAGATGCCGCTTTCTAGGAAGGTGACATTTGCGGATAGGATAATAGATAATAACGGAGGTCTCTATGAATTGAAGAAGAAGACCAGGGGTTTAGCAATGGAGTTAAAGACAAAAACAGGAGGAAAAAGATGGTAGTAGATGCTGTAGAATTAAAGAAGATGAAGGTTATAGAGTTGACCGAGATCGCCAAAAAACTCAATGTCGAGAACATAGCCGGTCTAAAAAAACAGGAGCTTATATTCAAGATACTTCAGGCGCAGACCAAGCAGGAGAAGGTCATGTCGGGTGGGGGTGTCCTGGAAGTCCTGCCGGACGGGTTCGGTTTTTTAAGGTCCCCAAATTATAATTATCTTCCCTGCCCGGATGATATATATGTATCCCCGAGCCAGATAAGAAAGTTTGACCTAAGGACCGGGGATACGGTACATGGCCAGATCCGTTCACCAAAAGAAGGTGAGAGGTATTTTGCCCTGCTGAAAGTGGAGAAGGTAAACTTCACTGATCCTGAAAAGGCAAAGTATAAGATCTTGTTTGATAACCTTACCCCGCTCTATCCGGAGGAGAGGTTTATGCTTGAGCACGATCCCAAGGATCCCACAACAAGGGTGATGGACCTTCTGACTCCTATCGGCAAGGGCCAGCGCGGCGCTATAGTAGCGCCACCGTACAGTGGGAAGACCATAATAATGCAGAAGATCGCCAACGCCATTACTCAGAATTATCCTGATACCATACTCATCGTCCTGCTTATTGATGAGAGGCCTGAGGAGGTCACTGATATGCAGCGTTCCGTAAAGGGAGAGGTGATAAGCTCGACCTTTGATGAGCCTGCGGAGAGGCATGTGCAGGTGGCAGAGATAGTTCTTGAGAAGGCAAGAAGGCTCGTGGAGTATAAGAAGGATGTTTTGATACTGCTCGACAGCATAACACGCCTTGCCCGTGCCTATAATACGGTAGTCCCGCATAGCGGGAAGATTCTTTCCGGCGGTGTCGATTCAAACGCACTGCATAAGCCGAAGCGTTTCTTCGGTGCTGCCCGTAATGTGGAAGAGGGGGGTTCTCTTACGATTATCGCCACAGCGCTGGTAGACACAGGCAGCAGGATGGATGAGGTCATCTTTGAGGAGTTCAAAGGGACAGGCAACATGGAGCTTCAGCTCGACAGAAACCTCTTCCAGAAGAGGATCTATCCGGCTATCGACATAAAGCGCTCCAACACCAGGAAAGAGGAGCTGCTGATGGATCCGGAGGAGCTAAAGCGCGTCTGGATACTGCGCAAGGTTCTCAATGATCTGCCTTCAGATGAGGCCATGCAGCTTCTAATTGAGAAGCTTTCGAAGTCAAAGACCAATGCTGAATTCTTGATGGGCATGAACCAATAAGGCCGTACATCGTATATTTAGAAAAGGAGAATTAAGATGAAAGAGAAGATACATCCGGAATATAAAGAGACGACCATAACATGCGCCTGTGGAGAGGTGATACATACCCGCTCCACAAAGCAGAATATAAAGTTGGAGATCTGCTCCAAGTGCCACCCATTCTTTACAGGCAAGCAGAAGTTTATAGACTCTGCGGGCCGCGTGGAGAAGTTTATGAGAAAGTACGGTAAAAAATAAGAGATGCTGGAATCCTTAGACACGAAGAAGAAAAGAGCCAAAGAGCTGGAAGGTCTGCTCTCGGACGCTGATGTCTTAAAAGACAGGCAGCAGTATCAGAAGTATGCCAAGGAGCTGTCAGGTCTTATGCCCATTCTTAAGAAGTATGATATCTATCTCGACACTGAGGATGAGATCAAAAAGACAGAGGCAATGCTTAAAGAGAAGCACGATAGTGAATTTGTCGATCTGGCCAGGGCAGAGGTAGCAGAACTTAAAGACAAGTTGAAGTCCCTGAAGTCGGAGCTTGAGGAGATGCAGATAGAGGAGGACCCGGATGCAGACCGCGATATCATAATGGAGATACGCGCGGGCACAGGCGGGCAGGAAGCAAGCCTCTTTGCCGCAGACCTCTTCAGGATGTATACAAAGTATGCCCAGAAGAACAACTGGAAAGTGGACCTTATGAATACATCCGCTTCCGAGGCATCGGGCATAAAGGAGGTCGTCTTCTCTGTGGAAGGCCAGGGAGGGGTATTCAGAAAGCTTAAATATGAGAGTGGTGTCCACCGCGTGCAGCGCGTTCCTGCCACAGAGGCATCCGGCAGGATACATACATCGGCGGTGACGGTCGCGGTGCTGCCGGAGGCAGAAGAGGTGGATGTCAAAATAGACCCAAAGGACTTAAGAGTGGATGTCTTTCGTTCCAGCGGTCACGGCGGGCAGAGCGTCAATACCACGGATTCAGCAGTGCGCATAACACACATCCCTACCGATATTGTTGTCACCTGCCAGGATGAGCGTTCCCAGCTCAAGAACAAGATAAAGGCCATGAAGGTCTTGCGCTCAAGAATCCTGGATAAGGCAAGACATGACTATATGAGTAAGATATCACAGGACAGGAAGAACCAGGTCGGTTCAGGCGACAGGAGTGAAAAGATAAGGACTTATAATTTTCCGGATAGGCGCGTCACTGATCACCGCATAGGCCTTACTCTGCATAAGCTCGAGGCCATACTAAACGGTGAGTTGGATGAGGTGATCTCAGCGTTGGTCCTGGCCGAAAAAAAAGTGAAACTGGGCAAAGATTGAGATATGAAGATAATATCAGAGGTATCGAGGGAACTTGAGGTTCATGGGATCGAATCCGCAAAGGTCAATGCAGAGGTTATGCTCAGTAGCCTCCTGGGTTGCGAGAGGGTAGACCTGTATGCAGGCGATATGACCATGCCCGATACATATTCTAAACACCTCAATGATATGGTAAGCCGCCGTATCGCAGGCGAGCCTTTGCAGTATATAACCGGAAGGTCTGACTTTTACGGAAACGAGTTTCTGGCAGAGCCGGGCGTCTTTATACCCCGCCCCGAAACCGAGGTATTGGTAGAGGCGGTTCTGGATTTATTAAAGACATACGACATGCGACATACGACATACAA
Organism: Candidatus Omnitrophota bacterium; assembly: GCA_013202525.1. GTDB lineage: Bacteria > Omnitrophota > Gorgyraeia > JABMRG01 > JABMRG01 > JABMQS01. The sequence goes on along the minus strand of JABMQS010000067.1, from coordinate 15,133 downwards.
AACATCAATACTTGACCTATGCACAGGCACCGGTAATATAGCCATATCATTGGCAAAGCTTCTTGCTCATTGTAAAATAGTCGGTTCTGACATATCGGTAAAGGCCGTAGATCTGGCAATGAGAAACGCTAAACTGCACAATGTCCTAAGCAGGGTGGAATTTATAAGGGCAGATCTCTTTGATGCGCCAATGATAGGCAGGGGCTTGTTCGATATTATTGTCTCAAACCCTCCTTATATAGCGCGCGAAGGTATAAGGGCCCTCCCATCCGACGTGAAGAAGGAGCCGCAGGAGGCATTGGATGGAGGCAGGGACGGCCTATATTTTTATAGACGCATAACAGAAGAGTCCCCCCGCTTCTTGAAGAAGGGTGGTATTCTTGCCTTTGAACTCGGTGACGATATGTGCGAGGAGGTAGAGGGGCTTCTTACCAGATCAGGTTCTTTTAAAGAGATAAGGATCCGCAAAGATCTAAATAACATAGAACGTGTCATAACAGCACTAAGGAATTAATAACCTAAAACCTAGCACCTAACACCTAAAACCTATACAATGGATAGCCTTATAGTAGAAGGCCCGGCACGACTTTCGGGTGAGATTCAGATAGACGGTTCAAAGAATGCCACGCTGCCGATTATGGCCGCGTGCCTCTTATCAGATGAAAAATCTGTTATCAGGGGCGTGCCGTCTTTGACAGATGTCTTTACCATGATAGAGATCATGCGTCATCTGGGCGTGAAGATTAAACTTGAAGACGATGTCCTGACGGTTGTACCCGATGGCTACAAGGGCAATGAGGCGCCTTACAATTATGTCAGTACGATGAGGGCTTCTATATGTGTGTTGGGGCCCCTTTTGGCAAAGACAGGATATGCGAAGGTTTCGCTGCCCGGCGGCTGTGTTATCGGTCCGCGCCCTATCGACCTGCACACAAAAGGCATAAAGGCGCTTGGCGCTGATGTAAAGGTTGATCATGGCTATCTTATCGCAAGGGCCAAGGGATTAAAAGGCGCTTCGATGCACCTGTGCGGTGTATATGGTTCTTCGGTCCTTGCTACTGCGAATATCATGATGGCGGCAACCCTGGCCAAAGGCAGGACCGTTATTGAGAGTGCGGCGTGTGAGCCCGAGGTTGTGGATCTGGCAGAGTTTCTTATTAAGATGGGGGCCAGGATAAGAGGCCATGGCAGCCATACCCTTGAGATAGAGGGCGTGAAGAGGTTATACGGGGCTGAGCATCATGTTATACCTGACAGGATCGAGGCAGGTACATATATGATAGCAGCCAGTATCACCAGAGGCGACGTCCTTATAAAAGGCTGCGAGCCCAGGCATATAAGTGCATTGATAGATAAGCTTTCGGAGATAGGTGTTTCAATAAAGAGCAATCCGGATGCCAGCATAAGGGTGCGTGCCCCGCGCAGCTTAAAGGCGGTCGATATTACTACCTTGCCGTATCCGGGTTTTCCGACCGACCTGCAGGCACAGATAACGGCGCTTATGTCTACAGCCCAGGGGACGAGTGTCATCAGCGAAAAGATATACCCGGAGAGGTTTATGCATCTTGGTGAGCTCAACAGGATGGGTGCTCAGGCAGCGCTTGAAGGAGACAGCGCGATAATAAAAGGCGTAAAGTCATTGAGCGGCGCACAGGTAATGGCTTCTGACCTGCGGGCCTCAGCCGCCCTGGTAATAGGCGGTCTGGTTGCGCGCGGCGAAACACAGGTCTCAAGGATATACCACCTGGACAGGGGTTATAGCAATATGGAGGCAAAATTATCAAAACTGGGAGCTAAGATAAGAAGGATAAAAGGCAAACAATAAGAGGAAGGAGAAATAACAATGGCAGCAAAGATAAGGTTGAAGAGGGCTGGCACAAAGGGAAAACCGCATTTTAAGATCATAGTCTGCGATCACCATGTCAGCAGGGACAGCAAGGCTATAGAGGAGCTGGGTGTCTATGACCCTTCCAGTAACCCGCCGCTCATCAAGCTCAATAGAGAGAGGGCCCAGTATTGGATAAGTGTGGGCGTTCAGATGAGCGATACAGTGCGCAGCATAGTGAAGGGCAAGCAGGCTAGTTAAGGCAGGCAGCAGTAAAAACCCAAGTGAGAGTGTCGATATGACCATAGATATACTGACGCTGTTTCCGAAGATGTTTAGCGGGGTGACTTCTGAGTCGATTATCAAGCGTGCGCAGAAGTCTAAAAAGATAAAGATACGCATACATGACATACGTGATCATACCACCGACAAGCACAGAAAAGTGGATGATAAGCCTTTCGGGGGCGGGCCGGGCATGGTCTTATGCTGCCAGCCTATTATGGATGCCCTTGCCAAGGTCAAGAAGCTTTCGCCGCAGGCAAAGGTCATACTTTTAACTCCTAAGGGTGTGCCGTTAGATCAGGCAGCTGCTCAGAGTATTTCGAAGGAGAAGGCCCTCATATTAATAGCAGGCCATTATGAGGGTATAGATGAGAGGGTAAGGCAGGTTGTCGACGAAGAGATCTCCATCGGTGATTATATATTGACTGGAGGGGAATTACCTGCTATGGTGTTGTTGGATGCGGTCGTGAGGCTCCTGCCCGGCGTGCTGGGCCATGAGGAATCAGCATTATGGGAGACCTTTGCGGACGGCTTATTAGAGTATCCTCAGTATACGCGGCCGGGTGACTATAATGGAGAAGGGGTTCCTGAGGTCCTCGTCTCCGGAAATCATAATTCAATACGAAGATGGAGAAAACTGCAGTCGGTGCTTAAGACCATACGGTCCAGGCCCGATCTAATAAAAAATATAAAGCAACTAGAAGGAGAGTGAGGAATATGGATAAGAGGATAAAGGATATAGAGTCCAAGCACATGAAGAAGGATGTACCCAAATTTTCAATAGGCGATACCGTAAAGGTGCATGTCAAGATCGTCGAGGAAGGTACCCGGCGCACCCAGGCCTTTGAAGGCATAGTCATCGGTGAAAGGGGTTCGGGCACAAGGGCATCCTTTACAGTCAGGCGCATCTCATATGGCGAAGGTATCGAGAGGACCTTTCCACTGCACGCGCCGGCCGTTGATAAGGTAGAGGTGATAAGAAGGGGCAAGGTCAAAAGGGCAAAGCTCTATTATTTGAGGAAGAAGATAGGTAAGAAGACTGCGGTCGAGGAGAAGATTGGAGAGCCTTCTAAGCAAAAAGAGTCACCAAAGGCCCCGGATGACGTGCCGGAAGAAGCTACCTCATAAGCCCCCTGACCTTTTGCTCTATGAGCGAAGGGCCAGATCTTCGGGTTTTAAGGCAATAGCGGGGATCGATGAGGCAGGACGTGGGCCATTGGCAGGCCCTGTCGTTGCCGCTGCGGTAATTTTAAAGGAGTTCGGCTTTGAATGCAGGGTAGATGACTCAAAAAAGTTGTCGCCTGCGGCCAGAGAGAGGGCATACCAGGAGATCCTGCAGAAGGCCGAGGTCGGTATAGGCATCGTCTCGGAAGAGATTATTGACAGCATTAACATATATCAGGCAACGATCATGGCAATGGAGCAGGCAGTTCTTGATCTTGGCGAGTCCCCCGACCTGTTACTCATTGACGGAAATATGGGCATCAGGATAGCCTGCAGGCAGACGAGTATCGTAAAGGGCGATCAGAGATCTCTCTCTATAGCATGCGCTTCTATAGTAGCCAAGGTCACAAGGGACAGGCTGCTGGTCTTTTATGACGGCCTCTTTCCTGATTATGGGTTTAGCAGGCACAAGGGTTACGGTACGAGGAGTCACATAAGCAGTTTAAAAGCAAGGGGCCCTTCCCCGATACACCGCCTTAGTTTCAGTGTAAGGAGCTTAAGATGATTTCTGATATAGAGATAGCCCAACGCGCAAGGCCGGTATTAATAAGCGAGATAGCCAGGCCCATCGGTATAAGAAGCGATGAGATGATACCTCACGGCAACTTTGCCGCCAAGGTCTTACCTTCTTTGCTGGAGAGGTTTACCAGCAAGCCCAACGGAAAACTTATCCTCGTTACTTCCATTACTCCCACAAAGTACGGTGAGGGAAAGACCTCTACCGCAATAGGATTGACCCAGGCATTCGGTAAACTGAAGAAGAGGGTAATGCTCTGTCTGCGTGAACCTTCCTTAGGCCCCATGTTCGGTGTAAAGGGCGGCGCCTGCGGCGGCGGGTACTCGCAGGTAATACCCATGGATGATATCAACCTGCATTTTACAGAGGACAACTATGCTATTGCCGCTGCGAACAACCTCCTCTGCGCCATGCTCGATAGTCATATATATTTCAAGAACAGGCTGAAGATAGACCCACATGAGATACATATAAGGCGGGCGTATGAGATAAGCGACAGGACACTCAGGCGTCTCCACTTTAAGGTTACTGATAAATTCAGCTATGAAAGCGGTTTTGATATAAGCGCTGCCAGTGAGACCATGGCAATACTTGCACTCTGCAAGGATCTGAGGGATCTTGAATTGAGACTGCGCAATATGCTGGTCGCTTTTAATACGGACGGCAAGCCTGTGACGGTAAAACACCTTAATGCCGAAGGCGCCATGGGTGCGCTTTTAAAGTATGCCATCATGCCAAACCTTGTACAGACGATAGAGGGCCAGCCCGTCCTTGTGCATTGCGGGCCCTTTGCCAACATAGCCCACGGCGCAAACAGCCTGATCTCGACCCGCATGGCCTTAAAACTGGCTAACTACGTTATTACTGAGAGCGGTTTTGGTGCGGACCTCGGGGCAGAGAAGTTTTTTGACATCGTATGCCGTCAGGGAGGCTTAAAGGCAGACCTGGCAGTTGTAGTTGTTTCGGCCAGGGCGATCAAGGTGCACGGCCTTGACAACTTAAGCAGCCACATAAATATAATCAAAAGATTCGGCGTTGTTCCGATAGTGGCAATAAACAGGTTTGCCGGGGATTCTCAGAAAGATATCCAGCTTATCGAGAGGCACTGCGAGGGTTTGGGGGTGGAGTACAACAGCTCTGATGCGGTTGCCAAGGGAGGCCAGGGTGCTGTGGCCCTGGCAGAGAAATGTGTACAGTCATTGCAAAAGAAGCCTTCTGATTTTAAATTCCTCTACGATGCAAAGACACCGGTAAAAGAGAAGATCGAGACCATAGCGACACAGATATACGGCGCAGAAGGCGTCAGTTTTTCACGAAAGGCCAGTGCCGAATTAAAGCGTATCAAGGATCTGGGCCTTGATGAGCTGCCGGTGAATATTGCAAAGACGCAGTTTTCGCTTTCTGACAATCCGAAGCTTAAGGGCGCCCCGAAAGGGTGGCGGCTTAAGATAAAGGAGATAAGGATATTTGCGGGTGCAGGTTTCATCGTGCCGATAGCAGGCGATATAATGCTTATGCCCGGTCTGCCGGAGAAACCGGCTGCATGCAATATAGAGATAGATGGCGAAGGAAAGATAAAGGGGCTGTTTTAGAAAAGGGGCCTTGGCGCCCTCAAGGGGTATATCGATGAGATATTCGGACAAGAGCGTAAAGCACTATATAGATAAGCTTGCGGCAAAGACTCCTGTACCAGGAGGCGGAAGTGTCGCGGCGCTGCTTGGGGCCCTGGGTTGCGGGCTCTTGAGCATGGTCGCCAATTATACTGTTTCGGGAAAGAGTTATAATGGTTACAAGGAGCGCGCAGAGAAGGCGCTTAAGGATTCGGAGAAGCTCAGGAAGCAGCTGATAGAGCTCAACGAGAAGGATATAGAGGCATACGAGAGATTATCGAGGGCGTTCAAGAAGCACAAGGATCACGTTTCCGGGTTGCAGCCTTCGCTAAAGAGTGCCGTTATCCCGCCTTTGAAGGTCTGCTCTTGTGTGCACAAGGCAGCAGTCGTTGCCCTCCAGCTTGCCTATGTCGGCAACAAGAGTATTATTCCCGACATCTGCGTTGGTATGTATGCACTCGATGCCGCTTTTGAATCGGCACTTGTGAACATAGGGGTGAATCTACGCCTTATAACCGATAAGCGCTATGTGGTGGATAAGTCAGAGCAGTCGAGCAGGCTGCATAATGACATGAAGAAGATCAAGACAGAGGTTTTGTCCAAGACCAGAGAAAGGATGCTCTCTTAAAATGCCGGCACAGATATTGGATGGTAGGAAAAGGGCACAAGAGATAAAGCAGGCTTTAGCAGATGAGATAGGTTCTCTGAAAAAGACCTTTAACAAGGCTCCTAAATTGGCTGTTCTGCGGACAACCGAGGACCCCGCATCATCGTCATATATAAACTCCCAGAAAAAGACCGCGGAAGAGATAGGCATAGAGTATGAGCTCGTAGATATTGAAAGGACCAGGAGCGAAAATACGCTTATCTTTACTATTGGCGACCTGAATCTGCAGGATAGCGTAAGTAGCGTAATAGTCATGCGACCGATACCAAAGGATTTTGATGTCCAGAAGATATATTCGGCCATATCTCCATTTAAGGATGCAGAGGGCCTGCATGTTGAGAATACGGGAAGGATCTTTTTTAAGGATTACAGGATCGTCCCGCCCACCGCGGCGGCAGTAATGGAGCTTATAAAGTTGAGTGATATAGAGCTGTATGGCAAGGAGGCCGTTGTAATCAGCCACAGCAATATAGTCGGAAAACCCCTATCCATATTGCTGGTGAATGAGATGGCCACTGTTTCGGTATGCCATATCGCGACAAGCGAGGCCAACAAGCTGAAGGCATACGTAAACAAGGCCGAGGTACTTGTCGTTGCTGCCGGAGAACCCAATCTTGTAAAGGGCGAGTGGATAAGAGAGGGTGCGGTCGTTATAGATGTGGGTATAAGTAAGGTGGGGGATTCTATAGTCGGTGATGTGGAGTTTGAATCGGCCAGCCAGAAGGCCTCATATATAACACCGGTGCCTGGCGGGGTAGGCCCACTCACAACAGCAATGCTTATGCGCAATTGCCTGAACTGTTTTAAATTAGGGAGAGGTATAGGATGATAATATCCAAGCAGAAGGGCCTCAAGGAGATACTTGGATTTCTAAAAGGCGCCAAAAAGATTTTTTTGGTAGGTTGTGCCCAGTGCGCTACGGTATGCAAGACCGGAGGAGAGGATGAGGTCAACCAGATGGAGAAGGCCCTGAAGAAAGAGGGCAAGGTTATTACAGGCAAGGCCATACTGGATCCCCCATGCCATACTGTCAAGGCAAAGCAGTTCTATCAGAAGAATAAAGATGCGCTTTCAGAATCAGATGGCATACTTGCCATGGTCTGCGGCGATGGTGCGCAGTCTATAATGGAAGGCACCAGGGGAAAGAAGGTCTATCCCGCATTGGATGCACTGTTTTTAGGGATGGTCCAACGCGGCGGACATTTTATCCAGAAATGCGTTCTCTGTGGTGAATGCGTGATAGATGCCACGGCCGGCATATGCCCCCTTACCGTCTGTTCCAAAGGGCTTTTAAACGGCCCGTGCGGCGGTTCCAAGAATGAGAAGTGCGAAGTCGACAGGGAGAGGGACTGCGGCTGGATAATGATATATAAACGCCTTAAGGAACTTGGCGAATTGGATAAGATGAAGATCATAAGAGGGGCCAAGGATAATTCAAAGGCACTCCACCCGCAAAAGATAGAGGGGTAAAGATAATGAGTTTACGAAAGGCGATCGAATCTAAGAAGTTTATAGTGACCACAGAGGCAGGTCCGCCAAAAGGTATAGATGCCTCCAAGATGCTAGAAGAGGCGCGCCCCCTTGCAGGCAGGGTAGACGCAGTCAATGTGACGGACTTGCAGAGCGCGGTTATGAAGCTGGGTTCGCTGGTGAGCTGCCATCTGCTCAAGGAGATCGGCATAGATCCTGTGTTTCAGATAACCTGCAGAGACAGGAACAGGCTTGCACTTCAATCAGATATCCTCTCTGCAGCAGCGCTGGGCATAGAGAATATCCTGGTGCTGACAGGAGACCATCCTTTAAGCGGAGACCATCCTCAGGCAAAGGCCGTCTTTGACCTCGACTCTGTGCAGTTGCTTGAGGCAGTGAGCGGCCTGAAGAAGGGTAAAGATATGACGGGGAATAAGCTTGAAGGCTCGCCTAAGCTCTGCGTTGGCGCCGTTGTAAACCCTTTAGCAGACCCCCTTGAGCCGGAGCTGATAAAGATGGAGAAGAAGGTGGCCGCAGGCGCCGAGTTCTTTCAGACACAGGCGGTCTATGATGTAAGGGGATTTGAGGAATTTATGAAGAAGGCAAAAAGGTTTAGGGTGCCTATCATAGCCGGTATCATACTGCTTAAGTCAGCCCGCATGGCAACATATATGAATGAGAATATAGCAGGCATACACGTGCCGGATGAACTGATAAAGAAGATCGACCATTGCGATGATAAGCCGAAGAAGTCTATTGAGATAGCCGCAGGGTTGATAGATAAGTTAAAAGGTCCCAGTGACGGCGTGCACATTATGCCTATAGGCTGGGAGAGGTATCTGCCGCAGGTACTTGACGCGGCCGGGTTATAACAAAGGAAAAGGTGATGAGCGCAGCCGTTAATTTCAGGATAAGGTCTATTGCCGGGGAGAGCCTGTTAAAGAAGTTTGCCCTGGCCTTTATATTTATGTCCCTGGTACCGCTCGTGCTTCTTATGTTTATGATATACCTGATGATGTCCATCCCCTACCTGAGAGAAGAGTTAAAGTTTCTTAACCTCACCATAGTGCTGGTAGTCTTGTTAAGCGTGGCAAGTTTCGAGCTTGTCAGGAGAAGCATAATATCGTTGATCAAGTTTACCAGGATGGCCAAGGATATAGCAGCCGGCCATTATGAGAAGAGGATAGATGTGGATGCAAGGGATGAGGTGGGCTTCCTTGAGAAGTCGTTTAACAAGATAACAGGTGAGCTCGAAGACAAGATCAGGGAGCTGGAGTCATCCAAGGCTTTGCTGCACGATATCCTGCAGAAGATCGGTATGGCCGTTACATCCAGCAAGGGCATAGGTAATCTTCTTGAACTCATAATCCAGAGCCTGGTAAAAGGCGAGGATGCTGCTTCGGGTGCCATATTCTTACTCGATGAGTCAAAGAAGCAGATGGCTATAAGGACCTCTTTTGGCATGGATGAGGGCACAGAGGGTATTAGCCTGGAGGCCGATAGGGGCCTGGCCAGCAAGGTATTCGCTTCCAGAAAGTCACAGGCAGCCTCTGAGATAAGCGTTCATCCCGTTGCCGCCTATGAGTTTGGTAAAGGGCTTGCAAAGGATTCCCTGCTGATGGCCCCACTTCTCTACAAGGATGAGATACTGGGTGTGATAGTAATATGCGATAAGGAGAAGGGGCCTTTTAGCAACGATGATATTATATTGCTCGGCAATGTTGCTTCTCAGACAGCAGTGGCAATAAAGAATCTGCAGCTGAATGAAGACGCGGAAAAGACATATATCGAGACCATAACAGCCCTTGCTATGGCTGTTGAGGCCAAGGACCCTTATAGTAAAGGCCATCTTGACAGGGTGGCCGATTATGTAGAAAAACTGGGCAGGCAGATGAAGCTCGATGAGATAACAGTAAAGGACTTAAAGAACGGCTCTATCCTGCATGATGTAGGCAAGATAGGCATAAGGGACAATATCCTGAAAAAAGAAGACTCCCTGGATCCTCAAGAAGAGAAGGAGATGCAGGATCATGTGGTAATAGGGGTTAATATTATAAGGCCTATCAGGAGTATGGCAGGTGTCTGTGAACTTGTGCGGTGCCACCAGGAGGAATATGACGGCAGTGGATACCCCGATGGCCTAAAAAGAGAAGAGATACCGCTTGCTGCAAGAATACTAAAAGTCTGTGATACCTATGATGCAATGACCACAGACCGTCCTTACCGCAAGGCCATGAGCAGGGAGCAGGCAATAAAGGAGCTCAAGGCAAAGAGCGGAGAAGAGTTTGACCCTAAAGTGGTAGAGGAGTTTTTAAAGATAATATGACGGATAAGGTAAGCATAGAGAGCCTCCTTAAGAAGAAATCCGATAGGATACCTATAACACTGCTGACAGCATATGATTATCCCATGGGTTCTATCTTAGACAGCTGTGATATAGATATTATACTGGTTGGTGATTCTGTTGCCAATGTGGTGCTGGGCCTTGAGTCTACAACCTCTATCGGCATGTATGAGATGCTGCATCATGCCAAGGCAGTGAGGCGCGCTGTAAAGAGAGCGCTTCTGGTCGGGGATATGCCTTATGAGTCGTATCAGCTGGACCAGAAGGATTCTGTGAAGAACGCAAGGCGTTTCATGGATGAGGCGGGCTGTGAGGCAGTGAAGCTTGAGTGGTTTGACAGTTGTTGCCAGACCACCGCGGATATCATCAATGCCGGCATACCGGTTATGGGGCACATAGGCCTTACTCCTCAGACCGCTGATAAGCTGGGGGGGTTTAAGGTGCAGGGCAAGGATGCACAGGCAGCCAGGAAATTGATCGATGAGGCATTACTGCTTGAGAAGACGGGTATCTTTGCTATAGTGCTTGAGTGCATACCCGATGCCTTGGCAGGGATAATTACAGAGAAGCTTAAGATACCGACTATAGGTATAGGCGCAGGCCCAAGATGTGACGGCCAGGCGCTTGTGACGCATGACCTGCTCGGCCTCTTCGAGAAGCACAGGCCTAAGTTTGTAAAGGAGTACGTGAATCTCTCTGAAGAGATGAGAAAGGCCATTTCTGCGTACAGGTCTGAGGTGGAAGAGAGAATTTTTCCTTCAAAGGAACATAGCTATACTATGAAGGATTCAGAGGTACAAAAATTAAAAGGGGCCGCAACTCAAAAATAAGAACGGGGTATATAGATGAAGATAACTATAGTAGGCCCAGGCGCCCTGGGCTCTCTCTTTGCCGCATTGCTTGAGCGTTCTAAGGCAAAACATGAGATCTGGCTTTTAGATAAGCACCCGGAGCGCGCAAAGAAGATAGCATCAGCCGGTGTCTGTGTTGAGGGCGCGAGTAATTTTAAACAGAAGGTAAATATTACAGCAGATGCCAAGGATATCGGTGCCTCTGAGCTTGTAATAATACTGACAAAGTCCTATGATACCCCGGAGGCCCTGATCTCTATAAAGCCGCTGCTGACATCGAGCGCAAATATTCTGACCCTGCAGAACGGGCTTGGAAATATGCAGCTTATATCTGAGATTGTCGGTGACGACAGGACCGTAGGCGGCTTTACTGCTCACGGTGCGACGTTACTGGATGTGGGCAGGGTCAAGCACTCTGGTAAAGGCGAGACCATTATCGGAAAGCCCAATAAAAGGATATTTGCCGACCTGCGCCAGATATCGGCGGTCTTGAATGAGGCAGGTATAGTTACAAGGATCTCAAAGGATATAAAGGGAGTCATATGGAGTAAGCTGATCATCAATGCCGGCATAAATGCGCTGGCATCCGTATGCAGGCTGCCCAACGGTGAGCTCCTGAAGCATGAAGGCACAAGGGAGATCCTGCGCCAGGCCGTCTTTGAGGCTACAAGGGTGGCAAAGAGAAAGAGGATAAAACTGGTATACGATGATTCCCTGCAGAAGGTCGAGTCTGTATGTATCGCCACAAAGGATAATATCTGCAGCATGCTCCAGGACGTTATGCGCAGGGAACCGACAGAGATAGATTTTATAAACGGCGCAATAGTCCGCCAGGGCAAGAGCTGTGGCATAAAGACGCCTGTAAATGAGATGCTTACAGCCTTGGTAGAGACCATAGAGTCGAGCTACAAGAAACAGGTAAAATAAGCGCACAATTTACGCGACCAAAGGAAGCGTAAATTGTATGCGCGAATTTTATTGCGAGGAGCCCTCCTTCGCTAAAGCTACGGAGGGTAAACTCTGCGACGAAGCAATCTCCTGGGATTGGCCGCTCGCGGAGCTCGCGGCACTCCTTCAGACATTACGTCTTCAGTTGCTTCGCCTCACTTCGTAAGGCTCGCAATGACGGACGGAGAGAAAATATGATAATAATAGGCGAACGCATAAATTCAACGCGAAAGACGATAAGAGAGGCTATAGATAAGAAGGACCTGCCTTTTCTTATAAAAGAGGCCAAGGCTCAGCTCTCCTGCGGCGCCTCCTTTATCGATATTAACTGCGCAACGAGTATGCAGCATGAAGCCGATGACCTTATCTGGCTTATTACAGAGGTCCAGAATGCCCTGGGCGTCCAGATAAGCATAGACAGCCCCAATTCAGCAGTCATAAAGGCAGCTCTTGGGGTACATAAGGGCACGCCTTTTATCAATTCCATAACAGCCGAAGAATCAAAACTAAAGGTATTTTTGCCGCTTATTAAAGAGAGCGGCAGTTGCGCAATAGTCCTGACTATGGATGAGAAGGGTATGGCTCCTGATGCAGAGACCAAGCTTCGCCTTGCAAAGAGAATAGTGGAAAGGGCCGAAGAAGAAGGCATTGCCAGGGATAATATCTTTGTGGACCCGCTGGCAAAGCCGGTAAGCACAGAGCCGCAGGAGGCAGCCATATTTTTAGACAGCCTCTCCAGGTTGAAGGAGAATGGCATAAAGAGCATAGGTGGTTTAAGCAATGTCTCCTTTGGCCTTCCTGCACGCGGCCTGCTTAACGCCACATTCCTTAAGTTTGCCATGGATGCGGGTATAGACGGCGCGATTATCGACCCGACCGGCGAATCTATTAAGACGGTATTGGATAACAAGGAACTTCCCCCGGAGCAGTTTGACCTGGCCAGAAAGGCCCTTCTCGGTGAAGACCCTTATGCAATGAACTACATCAAGGCCTTTCGCGCCGGTAAGTTATAAATTATGCCAAAGAAGATATTCATAGCAGCCACGCGACAGAACGACGGAAAGACCACCCTATCCCTTGGCCTTATGGCCATCCTGAAACAGAATTTCAAGAACATAGGTTTTATAAAACCCATAGGCCAGCGCTATCTGGTGGAGCAGGGCTATAATATAGATGAGGACTCCTATCTGATAGAGGAGACCTTCGGCATAAAGTGCAACTTAAAGGATATGTCGCCGATAGCGATTGAGAAAGGTTTTACCCAGAAGTATATAGAAAACCCTGACAAAAAACCATTAGAGAAGCAGATAAAGGACTCTTTTTGCAAGGTCTCCGAAGGCAATGACCTCGTTGTTATAGAGGGCACAGGCCATGCAGGGGTCGGCTCTGTCTTCGATATGTCCAATGCCACAGTGGCAAAGATGCTGGATTCCAAGGTGATCATAGTCTCAGCAGGGGGGATAGGCAGGCCTATAGATGAGGTCATGCTATCTGTGCCGCTCTTTGAGAAGGTGGGTGTCGAGATAGCGGGCGTTATAGTAAATAAGATACAGGCCAGCAAGTACCAGAAGATACATGAGCTGGTGAAGAAGGGTTTTAAGCAGCACGGCCTTGAGGTCCTCGGCGCTATCCCGTACCTTAAGATGCTCGATATGCCTACCATGCTCCACATGAAGGATGAGTTTAAGGGCAGGTTTATAAGCGGCAGCGATGAGAATATGTACAGCCTGATCACTAACATAGTTATAGCAACAGCCAGGCCCAATACTGTATTAAGGCATATGAAAGACAGGAACCTGATCATCACATCAGGTGACAGGGAAGAGCTGATAAAGTTTTTGTTGAAGCAGGCTAAGAAGCAAAGCGCAAAGAAGGATCTGTTGACCGGGTTTATCATTACCTGCGGCCTTATTCCTAACAGGTCGGTCAGGCGTCTGCTTGAGGAGAGCGGCATACCGGCTCTCATTGTGCAGGAGGATACCTATGAGGTCATCACCAGGATCGAAGAGATGATCGTGAAGATCAGGCCTGGTGAGCAGGATAAGATAAACATGATTGTCAGGCTGGTGCAGGACCACCTGAATATTGACGCCCTGCTTTCAAAGATCTAGTGAAAAAACCTATTCTATTCTCAACATTCATATTAATCATTGCCTTCCTGGTGTCGGTTCCCTTGCTCATCTTTACGACCCGTGTGCATACTGAACTAAAGATGGGCACCTATGTCAAGGTCACCCTTTCAGGCCCCCGGTGGCTGGATTTTGACAGCGCATTCAAGGCAGCCTTTGATGCTATAGACAGAGTCGATGATATAGCCGATATATATGATAAAGAGAGCCAGATAAGCAAGGTAAACAGGCAGGCAGGCAAAAGAGCCGTTGTTGTAAGCGAAGACCTGTTTACGCTCATTATGGATTCAGTTGCATTGAGCCGGGATAGTAACGGCGCCTTTGATATAACGGTTGGCCCCCTGGTCAAGCTATGGAGCTCTTATAAGAAGAAGGGCTCTGCCCCGCCGGCGCACAGTATAAGAAGAGCGCTTTCCCTTGTCGGTTATGATGATCTCGTGTTGGATAAGTCGGAGAAGAGCGTATACTTTAAGAAGAATGGTATGTCGATAGATCTTTCAGCAATAGCAAAGGGCTATGCAGTTGATTACGCAGCTGCAGAGATAAAAGAGAAGGGTTTTAAATCCGCGATAGTGAACGCAGGAGGGGATCTCTATTGCCTGGGCAGGAGACCCTTTTTAAGGAAGTGGCGTGTAGGCATTGCCGATCCCCGCAATAGGGCTAAGGTCGCAAGGCTCCTGTATCTGAGTGATGCAGGTGTTGCAAGTTCAGGCGGGTCTGAGCAGTTCTTTAAATATAAGGGGACCTACTATACCCATCTGATACATCCGCAGACAGGTTATCCTGTTGAGAAGAGGTACTTTTCGGTCACGGTGGTAGCGCCTACCTGCATGCTTGCAGATGGCCTCTCTACCGCCATCGCTGTCGGCGGCCCTGCTACCCAAGTCCGATTTCAATCCTCATACCCCAAAATAGAGATAATAACCGAAGACTAAAGTTTGTTTCTGTGGCAATATGAATACACAAAAGGTGTGTGACAGTCTGAGCAGGCTCCGATGTATGCCTATGCTTATGCCATTGCTTCGTAGCGCTGAAATTTTTCGCCGTCTGCTACGGTTTACGGCTCGCGCATTTGGGTTTATCCTTCTATTCGTATGTGAGTGCTTCTTACGCCATTCGCTCGCCGTAAAGCCTTGCAGACATTTGCCGAAAAATTTCTTAGGCGCTACTCTGCAACGGCATAAGCAGACGATATGTATCGTAATTGCACAAATCACCGTATATAGGCCTTGCGGGATAATCGGAGCAGGACCTTTTCATTCTGAG
>JABMQS010000066.1 GCA_013202525.1 Candidatus Omnitrophota bacterium | reverse complement strand
GGGAAGGACTTTCCGGAGAGTGAGGCCTATTACAAAAGAGCGCTCTCTATACCGCTCTATAACGGCATTATGAAAAAGGACGCATACAGGGTAGTTGAAACGCTCAAGGCTCTATTAGAGGCCTGATCATAAAAACACAAGGAGTCTGATCATGGGTAAGAATATTGCAAGAAAATCGCCTCAGGCAGATACCTCTAATGCGATTTTTAGTGGTTGGGGGAATACTTTGAAATTCCATACCATAAAGATAGCCAGAAGGTCTGTAGGTGAAGGCAGGCCCGCCTTTTTCATAGCGGATATCGGTTCTAACCATGACGGAAGTTTGAGCCAGGCAAAGCTGCTCATAGATAAGGCAAAGGCAGCAGGCGCTGATTGCGTAAAGTTTCAGTCATTCAGGGCTGATGAGCTTGTGTCTCCGGGGCATCCGATGTTTGGGGCGTTGAGAAAGTTAGAGTTATCCGAGGAGTGGCATTATAAGCTGGCCTCTTATTCGAAGAAGAAGGGCATCATGTTCACCTCAACTCCTTTTCATCTGGAGGCGGTCGATATACTTCAAGATATAGGCGTACCTTTCTACAAGATAGCCTCAGGCGATATAACATATGAGGCCCTGCTTAAGAAGGTCGCAAAGACAAAAAGGCCTATGGTCATATCTTCAGGCTCTTCATACCTGCATGAGGTCGAGAAGGCCATCACCTTGATAAGGAAATATAATAACAGGCTCATCATCCTGCATTGTGTCTCTCTCTATCCGCCGGACCCCAGCCACATAAACCTGAGATGCATAAAGACCATGAGCCAGGCTCTTAAGAGGCCTGTAGGCCTGTCGGATCATTCAAGGAGCCTGGCAGTGATACTCGGTGCTGTGGCAATGGGGGCATCTGTTATAGAAAGGCACCTTACTCTTTCAAGAAGATTAAAAGGTTTTGACCATCCATTCTCCGTGGAGCCCGATGAGTTCAAGGAGATGGTCGCCTCTACCAGGGAACTCGAACTGGCTATGGGTAGTCCTGTTAAGAGGCCTCATCCTGCTGAGGCCGGCTTTAGAAGAGCAGGCCGCAGAAAAAAAATTATAGTCAACGGAGAGCCGAAGTATCTAAGGCCGTTGCCGAGATAAGAATATGGATCCTAAAGGAAAGACCGATCATATACTTGCTGTAGTCCAGGCGCGCATGGGTTCAAAGCGCCTTCCGGGCAAGGTCTTGTCAGATATACTGGGCAGGCCCATGATCTTTCGTATAGTAGAGCGCCTTAAGATGTGTAAGTCACTTAGCAATATAGTAGTGGCAACGAGCACAGACAAGAGAGACGATGCTGTTGAGGAATCCTGCAAGAGGCATGGTTTAACATTTTACAGAGGCCAGGAGCAGGACCTCACGGACCGATTTTATCAGGCAGCAAAACTCTTTAACGCAGATGCTGTATTAAGGGTTACGGCAGACTGCCCTGTGGTGGATCCGCGCGTAACAGACGGACTTATCGATTTCTTTCTGGCCAACAAGGACAAGTATGATTATGTCAGCAACGCAAGGCCAAGGCCCACATATCCGCACGGTATGGATGTGGAGATCTTCAGCTTCTCCCTGCTTGAGCGGTTATGGAACGATGTAAAAGACCCTTTCAGGCGGGAGTGGTTTACCACACTTATTTTTGAGAACCCAAAAGATTACAGGATAGCCTGTTTTGAAAACGATAGAGACCTATCTGATATAAGGTTGACCGTGGACTATGAAGAGGACCTGGAGCTTGTCAGGTACGTGTATGATAAACTCTATTCTAAAGACCGCTGCTTTTTGCTTGAGGATATCATAAAGCTTAGAGAGCAAGACCCTGAGATTTTTGAAATAAACAAGAAATATGGCAGGAACCTGCAATACTTCGAAGAGTTAAAAAAGAGGGGCCTGCCAAACCCCAAGGAGAAGTGATGGAGAGGCTGGCCATCTTAGGCGGGAAGAAACTAAGAGAAAAACCCTTTGTGACCCACGCTGTCATAGGTGAAGAAGAAAGGGAAAGGGTGTCCAAGGTCTTGGATAGCGGTATGCTCTCAGGTTTTATTGCGCAGGCAGGCGATCACTTCTTAGGTGGTGAACAGGTCAAGGAACTCGAGTCTCTGGTAAGGGAGTACTTCAATGCCAAACACGCAGTGAGTGTGAATTCCGCCACAGCGGCCTTACATGTCGCGGCAGCAGCCTGCGGTATAGGCCCTGGCGATGAGGTGATAGTTACCCCATATACGATGTGCGCCTCAGCTACCGCCGCCATAATGATGAATGCCATACCTGTATTCGTTGATATAGATGAGAAGAATTTTTGCATAGACCCTTCGAAGATAAAAGAGGCGGTCACACCGCGCACAAAGGCCATTATAGTCGTCCACCTGTTTGGCCTTGCTGCTGATATGGATGAGATCACCGAGATTGCAAAGGAGCATAAACTGCGCGTGATAGAAGACTGCGCGCAGGCGCCGGGCGCCACTTTTAAAGATAGGCTGGTCGGCACAATAGGCGATATTGGGGTATTCAGCCTCAACCAGCACAAGACCATCACAAGCGGTGAGGGCGGTTTTGTCATAACAGGCGATGATGATATGGCCCTGAAGATGCAGCTGGTCAGGAACCACGGAGAGGTGATAACCGAGAAGATGGAGCTGGAGGATATCGCGGGCGTTGTGGGCTTTAACTACCGGATGACAGAGCTTGAGGCAGCTGTGGCAGTCGGGCAGTTCAGGCGTCTCGATTCCCTGACAGAGCATCGCATAGGGCTTGCAGAGTACCTGACAGAAGGCCTCTCCAATATAGATGGCCTGACACTGCCTGAGATGCCGGACCATAAGAAGCATGTATATTTTGTCTATCCCATCCGTCTGGATGAGAAGGTTATCGGCGTATCACGTGATAAGTTTGTAAAGGCGCTGGTTGCAGAAGGCATACCCTGCGGCGCAGGCTATGTAAGGCCCATCTATCTGGAGCCTCTCTATCAGAAGAGGATAGCCTATGGCAAGGAAGGTTGTCCGTTTACCTGCCCCATCTATAAAGGCAGCGTAAACTATGATAAGGGTATATGCCCTGTCACAGAGATGATGCATGAGAAGGAGCTTATGGTGACCGGGGTCTGTAAATATCCCCACACCAGGGATGATATAGATGATGTTGTGAAGGCATTCAAGAAGGTTATCGAGAACCGGGCAGCATTGGCGGATCTAAAAGAGTGATTGTATGAAAAAGATCCTTATAACAGGCGCAAGCGGACTCTTAGGCAGTAATATTGTAAAATCAGCGGCTTCGCAGTTTGAGGTATACGGGATCTATAATAAGAACAGGGTCTGCGTAGAGGGGGCGAAGCTCTTCAGTCTCGATCTGACCGAAGATGGCTCCTGCGAAAGGATAAAAGAGATAGAGCCTGAGGTCATTATCCATTGCGCTGCATTGACAGATCTCGATTACTGCCAAGACCACAAGGATGAGGCTTATGCGCACAATGTCCTGGCAAGTATAAACATAGCAGAGGCTGCCAAAGAGGCCGGGGCATATTTGATGCACATATCAACTGATGGCGTTTTTGACGGGAAAAAGGGTGATTATGCAGAAGAGGATGTCCCTAATCCCATAACTGTATATGGCCAGACAAAGCTTGCATCAGAAAAGGAGATCCTCACGAGGTGCCCGGATTCCTGCGTGCTGAGGACATCTATATACGGCTGGAACAAGATGGAAAAGCTCAGCCTGGCAGAGTGGATGCTCAATAAGCTCGAGGAAAAGAAAGAGCTTCCGGGTTTTAAGGATGTCTATTTTTCACCGATCATTGTAAACGATCTTTCAGATATAATATTTAAGCTCTTTGAGACCAGGCCCATAGGTATTATACATGTAGCTGCGGGTGATTCATGCACAAAGCTCGACTTTGCTTATCATATAGCGGACATATTCGGATTGGATAAGAATTTGATAAGGCCTGTCAGCTTAGATGATATAGACCTTAAGGTACCAAGGGCAAAGAACCTATCTTTAAATACATCAAAGGCGCGCGGGCTTCTTGGAAGTCCTTTGCCGACAGTAACAGAGGGCATTAGCAGGATGAAGATGCTGCGTGAAGACGGATACCTGGAGGCCCTGAGGAATGGCTGAGCAGAGAATAGCCGTTGTTATACCTGCATTGAATGAAGAGGATACCATAAAAGGTGTGCTCGAAGGCTCAGCAAGGCACGCGGATGAGATCATCCTGGTCGATGACGGTTCCACAGACAGGACACCTGAGATCGCGCGCAGCATGGGCGCTACAGTAATCACTCACCCGGAGAGTGAAGGTTATGATAAGAGCATCGATGACGGTTTCAAACTGGCAGCGCAGAATGGGGCGACTATCATATTTACCCTCGATGCTGACGGCCAGCATAATACAGATGATATCCCGGGATTACTTAAGCCCATACTGGACGGGGAGGCCGATGTTGTAGTAGGGCGCAGGCCGCGCCATGTAAGGATTGCCGAGTTTATATTCGCGTATATGGCAAAGCGCAAGGCCGGGATAGATGATCCCCTGTGCGGCCTTAAGGCCTATAGAGCAGATGTGTATAAGGATATCGGTTATTTTGACAAGGTCTCATCCATAGGCACACAGCTTATGTTCAACGCAAAGCATAAAGGCTACAGGATCGCGCAGAAGGATATAAGGTTGAATGTCAGGGAGGATGCCCCGAGGTTCGGAAGGGCTCTTGCGGCAAATTACAAGATAGCCAGAGCCATGATCAAGATGCTGTATCTACTCGGATAGGCGGGGTTTTCCAACCCCGCAGAATTGGATAGGCGGGGTTTTTAACCCCGCATAGAACTGGAGCAAGATGTCAAGATTAAAACATATTCACATAGAGGGTTATCCATATTTTGTTACTACAACGACTAAAGCTAATATAGCGCTTTTTTCCGATACGAAATTGGCCGATAGTCTATTAGACTGCATATATTATGGTAGGGAAAATAATTGGTATCATTTGTTATCTTTTGTAATAATGCCAGAACATTTACATTTGGTTATAGTACCACAGGAAAGAAATATATCACAGATAATGAAAGGCATAAAAGGTTTTTTGGCGCGGCGCATTAATGCAGATAATCAAAACAGTGGTTCGGTTTGGCAGACAGGTTTCTATGATTATATAATTGATACAGAAGAGAAACTTTTTACAAAGATTAGATATATTGAGCAGAATCCTGGAAAAAGAAGATTGGTTTCGAAGCCGGCATTATATCGTTATTCGTCCGCGTATGAGCAGAATTTGACAGATCTCGATTTTTATTTAAATGGCAAGAAGGCGGGACAGGAATGTCCCGCCTATCCAGAGTAAGCGGATAGGCGGGGTTTTTCAACCCCGCAGATTTTAAAAAAGTTGAGAGGTATAAGATATGAAGAAGGTCAAGATAGGTGACAGGTGGGTAGGCGAAGGGGAGCCCGCATATATTATTGCAGAGGTCGGCTCAAATTTTGACAAAAGCATCGATCGCGCAAAGAGCCTGATAGACCTTGCAAAGGAATGCGGCGCGGACGCGGTTAAGTTTCAATGTTTTAGCGCAGACACGATAGTCTCAGAGAAAGGCTTTGAAGGCCTTACCGTGGGTTTTCAGTCTAAATGGGATAAGCCTGTCTATGAGGTATATAAAGACGCGGAGTTCCCCAGAAAGTGGCACAAGGAGTTATTCGATTACGCAAATGCTAAGCAGATAGACTTCTTCTCCGCGCCCTACGATATGGAGGCAGTCGATATACTGGATGAGCTTGGGGTAAAGGTCTTTAAGATAGGCTCAGGGGATATTACCTGGCATGAGATCATCGAGTATATTGCAAGAAAGGCAAAGCCTGTTATCCTGGCTACCGGGGCAAGCACGATCGATGAAGTAGAGGAGGCCTTGAGGGTGATACGTTCTACCGGAAACGAGCAGATCATACTGCTTCAATGCGTTACCAACTACCCTTCACATTTTGAGTATGCGAACATCCGGGCCATGAAGGCCATGGGAGATCGCTTTGGTCTTGCAGTAGGATATTCGGATCATACGCCGGGCTCCCTCGTGCCTTTGGGCGCGGTCGCCTTAGGCGGGTGCGTGATAGAGAAGCATTTTACAGATGACAAATCCAGAAAAGGCCCGGACCATCCGTTTGCAATGGATGGCAAAGACTTTAAAGAGATGGTCGATAGCATACGCAGGCTTGAGAAGGCGCTCGGGTCTCCGGACAAGGATCTCTACGATGAGGAGCACGAGACCGTTATATTGCAGCGCCGCTGTCTCAGGGCAGCCAGGGATATACCCAGAGGGACACAGATAAGCGAAGAGATGATAGTGGCATTGCGCCCTGCGCCAAAGGAAGGGCTTTTGCCAAAGGATAAGGCCGTTGTTATAGGCAAAAGAACAAAGGAAGATATCAAAAAAGGCGATATCTTTACTCAGGGTAAGCTCGAGGGATAAAAGGAGTTTTTAGATGGGCAGAGATTCAGAAGGCACGTATAAACAGTTAAGGTATTGCGTAAGGTGCTGCCTGCCTGAGACGGTCGAGAATATCGAATTTGACGAGATGGGCATATGCAGGGGGTGCGTCTCTGCTGAGCAGAAGATACACATAGACTGGATAGAACGCGAAAAGGAATTAAGAAAGATATTAGACCGCTACAAGGCAAAGAGCGGCGATAACTATGATTGCATCATCCCGATAAGCGGCGGCAAGGACAGCGTCTTTCAGCTCCATGTGCTCGTAAAGGTATATGGCATGAAGGCGCTCGCTGTGACCTTTAACCACAACTGGTATACAGAGACCGGGAAATATAACCTTGAAAACGCGCTCGAAAAATTTAACCTCGACCATATAATGTTTACCCCCAGCAGGGCTATTGTGAATAAACTTGCAAGGCATTCCCTGTTTAAGATAGGCGACCCGTGCTGGCATTGCCACGCCGGCGTAGGGTCGTTTCCGCTTCAGATAGCGGTAAAATTCAATATACCCTTTCTCGTATGGGGTGAGTCTATTGCAGAGTCATCGGGCAGGGCCTCTTACTATGAGCCTGTAAAGTATGACGCCGACTATTTTACAAAGGTCTCTGCAAAGAGGAAGGCCTGCGAGATGGTCAATGACGAGATATCACTTAAGGATCTGCCGTTTTTTGTCATACCATCCAAGGAGGAACTTGAGAAAGTGGGCATCTATGGCATACATCTCGGTGATTATATCTTCTGGGATGGAGAGAGGCAGGTAGAGTTTATAAAGAAGGAGTATAGCTGGCGCGAGGATGATGTCGAGGGCAGTTACAAGAAGTACAAGAGCGTGGAATGCATAATGGAAGGGGTCCACAGCTACGCCAAGTTTATAAAGAGGGGTTTTGGAAGGGCCACCAACCACGCGACCAATGACATAAGGACAGGCCTTCTCACAAGGCAGGAGGCATTCGAGCTTATAAAAAAATATGATGCAGAGAGGCCTAAGATTATGGATCATTATCTTAAGATCACCGG